>JBGPND010000004.1:0-80468 GCA_041487355.1 Acetobacteraceae bacterium
GCCGAGCATCAGCATACCCGGCTCGATCACCGGCACGACGTCGGTGACACTGACGGCGAGCGCGGTCGGCGGGATCAGCGAGACGGTGGCGACGGGCGTGGTCACGACGCCGTTGCTGCTGGGCAGTTCCGCGGGTGACGCCATTCTGACCGGGCCAGGGAACCGAGTGAGCCAGCTTGGAAGCTTCAAGAGCGGCGGGACCTTCAACCTCAAAGACGGGGTGGACCTGCTGATCAGCGGTCCCGTCACCGCACCACTGATCCTCGTCGATACCGGGCCCGGCCAGATCACCCTCGCCAATGGGGCCACGATCACCACCAGCGGCTCGAAGCGCCCCCCCGGCGTAGTCACGAACTTCCCGGGCGACAAGACCAATCCACCCACCGCCGGCGCGTTCCTGACCGCCGCCGGCTTCACTCAACTGGGCAGCAGCACGATCCAGGGCGACCCCAGCATCCTGCGGATCAACGTCGCCGGCCCCGGCAACATCACCTTCGCCAACCCCGGGCTGCAGGCAGGGACAACGTGGCTGATCCTCAACATTGACGCCGGCCAGGCGACCGGCAACGTCTTCGTCCAGGCACTCGACGTGATCCGCAACGGCGCCTCCGGTGCCACCCTGCTGACCGGGTCAGTGGCCGGGCTCAGCGGCCCCGCGGCGGCGGGCGCGGCGGGGATCCAGCCGAGTCCGAATTCCAACTTCCGCTTCAACTCCTGCCCGATCCATTCGGTGAACTGCGTGCTGCTGCCCACCCAGGGGCTGCCCACGGCCAACCCGCTGAACGACATCTCGATCGGCACGCTGTACAACCCGGACGACCAGGACGACCTGCTGCTGCCCATCGTTTCCGACCAGGACTACTGATCATGCACGCGACAATTCCATTCCGCCTGCTGGCACTGCTCGCCCCGCTGCTGCTCCTGGCCTGCCAGACGCCGCCACCCGATGCCTACGTGAAAGGCGGCCAGAGCGCCGCCAAGCCGGTGGCGCAGGTCGCGATCGGCAAGAACTCGGTGGGCGAGGACTGCACCCAGCAGGCGGAGGCCGGCCAGAGCGCCGACGTGTTCTGCGGCACGTGGCAGCAGCCCAGTGCGCGCGTCCGCTCGGGCGGGCCGGGGACCGCGGGCGAGCTCGCGCAACTCGCCACCGCGAGCCCCTGGCGCACCGGGCTCGACAACCGCTTCCGCTGCGAAGCGCCAGTCACCACCACGATCCTTGGCGGCCAGCCGACCCAGCTCATGCCGTGCACCCGCCTGGTCGGCGGCTGGGCGCATGTCGCCATGGTGGCGCTGGTCAACGGCACCGTCTGGTACGCCGACGGCGTCCTGCCGGTGGCGCAGGTGATGGAGCGCTCGATTGGCGTGCTGGCGGGGGTCGCGCGCGCGGACGCGGTCGCGCCTACCTCGGGCGCCGATGCACTGCTGGCCAGCCGGCTCGCCGCAAAAGCGTTCAGCTCCGGCGATGTCGGCCAGTTCGATACTCTGATGTCAGCCGGCACGCGCGCCAATCTGGCGGACAACCCGGGCGCCGCGGAAAGCGCCTTCCGCGCCGCACTCGCCCTGCAACAGAAGGCGCTCGGCAAGGACAACGCCAACACCTCGACCGCGCTTATGTCGCTGGCGCTACAGCTTTCCAATGAGGGCCGCTACGCCGAGGCCGACGCGCTGTTTGCCGACGCAGGCAAACTGGTGCCCGGATCGGCCGATGCCACCGCGCAGGCCCGGCTGCTGCACTATCGCGGCCTGGACGCGATGAACCAGGGTCAGCTCGAGCAGGCGTTGACGCTGCTGACCCAGGCGGATTCCGCCTATGCCGGGGAAATCCCGGCTGACGCGCTAGCCGTCCGGGCGCGTGCGACCCAGGCGAACAACGCCTTCGTGCGCGCCGGGCAAATTCGCCTGGCGGATCTCATGCCCAGCCAGGACCTGCTCACCGATCCCAGGGCGCAGTCGGCTCTGCTCGGCCTGATCGAGGTGCGGCGCAACCGCGGCGTGGTGCTGCGCATCATGGAGCGACCGCAGGAAGCCGATGCGGTGCTGAAATCGGCGACCGATCTTGCGCGAGGCAATGGCCTGGCGCGGCCGATCGTCAATGCCCGCCTGTATCGCACCAGTGGCGTGGCGGCCGCCGCCCAGGGACAGGATGATCAGGCGCTCGCCGATCTGCTGCAGTCGACCGCTGCGTTCGACCGCTCGCTGCCCGGCTCGAAGCCGCTCGCCGACACCTATCTGCTGCGCGCGCGTCAACTGGTGAAGAGCGGCAAGGCCGATGCCGCCCTGCCGATCTGCCGCAGCGCCGTGCAGTCGCTGGCGGCGCTGAAGGCCGGCACCACGCCGGTGCTGATGGCCTCCTGCCTCGATGTCTATGCCGCCGAGGCGGAGCGGCAGAAGGATCAGCGTGGGACCCTGCTGGCCGAGATGTTCACCGCGGCGCAGCTCGCGCAGGGCGGCATCACCAGCCAGCAGATCGCCCAGGCCACGGCGCGGCTGTCGGAGAACTCCCGCGACCCAAAGGTGGCCGAGGCGATCCGACATCGGCAGGACGCATCCGCGAAGCTGTCCGACCTCTACCGCAAGCGCGACGAGCTGGCGGATGCGCAGCGCCAGGGCGCGACCATCGCGCCGACCGCGACCAGCGCCGCCGACCTCGACAAGCAGATCACCGAGGCGCAGTCGGCACTCGCCGACGCCGACGCGGCCTTGCAGGCTGCCTCGCCGAACTACGGCCAGCTTGTACAGCAGGTGGTGTCGGCGAAGGACGTCTTCGCCGCGCTGCATCCCAGCGAGGCGTTCGCCGCCATCACGCTCAGCGACGAGGACGGCTGGGTCTTCCTGCTGCGCAACGGCACCATCGCGGTCTCGAAGATCGATGGCGGCGTGAAGCAGATCGCCGAGCTGGTGCGCCGCGTGCGCGCCGGCATCGAATTGACCACAAACGGCCTGCCGCCTTTCGATATCGCCGATGCGCAGAAGCTCTACCAGCTCACGCTCGGCGGCGTGGCAAGCTCGCTCGACGGGGTGAAATCGCTGGTGGTGGCGCCTGCCGGCCCGCTGCTGTCGCTGCCGTTCGAGGTGCTGCTGACCGGACCGGCGGACGCCGCGAACCTCGCCGAGGCGCCGTGGCTGGTGCGCAAGTTCACCCTGGCGCATGTGCCGGCCCCGTCCAACTTCGTCTCCTTGCGCAAGATCGCCACAGGCTCACGTGCCTCGCATCCATGGTTCGGCTTCGGTGACTTCCGGCCGGTGACCCTGGCGCAGGCGGAGAAGACCTTCTCCGGCGCGGGTTGCGGCGAAAGCGCCAAGCTGCTCGCCGGCCTGCCGCCGCTGCCCTATGCGCGCAAGGAGCTGGATGCGGCACGGGCCCTGCTGGGCGCCGACGCGTCAGACGAACTGCTGGGCCCCGCCTTCACCGCCGATGCGGTGCTGAAGGCCAGGCTGAAGGACTATCGCATCCTGCAGTTCTCCACCCACGCCTTGCTGCCGGCGGAACTGCGCTGCCAGAGCGAGCCGGCAATCGTCACCTCGGCACCCGCCAACGCGACCAACGCCTCCGGCGCGCTGCTGACCGCATCCGCGGTCGTCGGGCTCGACCTGGATGCCGACCTCGTGATCCTTTCGGCGTGCAATTCGGGCGGCCCGGGCGGCACCACCGCTGGCGAAAGCCTTTCCGGACTGGCGCGCGCCTTCTTCTATGCCGGGGCGCGTTCGCTCGAGGTCACCCACTGGTCGGTCAATGATCAGGTAGCGGCGTTCCTGGTAGCCGACACGCTGCGGCGGATGCGGGAGAATCCGAACCTCGGCATCGCCGGCGCCTTGCGCGACGCGCAGCTCGCCATGCTGGCGGATGCCGGCAAGGGGCTGCCCGCCGAGATCGCCCATCCGTTCTTCTGGGCACCGTTCGCGGTGATCGGCGAAGGTGGCGAACGCGGCCCCGTGAGCGCCGAGCGTCACGTTTCACCGCGGCAGCTCGCGGGTCTATAACGTCCGCCGAAAGGTGGAGCGACACGCGGGATGGAGGCCATCGAGTCCCTCGGCAAGTACGAGATCAAGCGGCCGCTTGGCCGTGGTGCGATGGGCACCGTCTACGAGGGCTGGGATCCGATCATCGCCCGCCGCGTGGCGATCAAGACGGTGCGTCTGCCCGATGCCTCCGACCCGGAGACCGCGGAGGCGCTCGCCCGGTTCCGCCGCGAGGCGCAGGCCGCCGGCCGGCTGACCCACCCCAATATCGTCGGCGTGTTCGACTACGGCGAGACCAACGATTTCGCCTATATCGTGATGGAGTTCGTCGATGGGCCGTCGCTGAAAGCGGTGCTCGACAAGCAGGAGCGCTTCGCGCTGGCCGACACGGTCCGCGTCATGGACGACCTGCTGGCGGGGCTGCAGTTCAGCCACGAGCGCGGCGTGGTGCACCGGGACATCAAGCCGGCGAATGTCATGCTCACCAGTACGGGCCAGGCGAAGATCGCTGATTTCGGCATCGCGCGGATCGAGAGCAGCTCGATGACCCAGGCCGGCACGGTGCTGGGAACGCCGGCCTACATGTCGCCTGAGCAGTTCATGGGCCAGGTGGTGGACGCGCGCACCGACATCTATTCGTCGGGCGTATTGCTGTATCAGTTGCTGACCGGCGAGCGTCCGTTCGAAGGCGGCATGTCGGCGATCATGCACAAGGCGCTGAACACCGACCCGCCGGCGCCGTCGCAGCTCTCGGTGACCGCGCCGCCGTCATTCGACGCCGTGGTGCGCCGGGCGATGGCGAAGCGGCCGGAGGATCGCTACCCGTCCGCCACGGCCTTCGCCGAGGCGATGCGGGCCGCTGTGTCCGGCCAGGCCGAACCGGCGAGCGAGGACGAGGCGACGATGGTCGTCGCGCCGGTGCAACCGCGACCAGGTGGCGCCACCGCTGCTCGCTCTGCGCCCCGTACCATTCCGGTCAACCAGCCGGCCAAGCGTTCGTCCGTGCCGATCATCGCGGCGGCCGCGGTCGTGCTGCTTGCGTTGCTGGGCGGCGGTGGCTGGTGGTTCCTGTTGCGGGCGCCCGCGGAGACCCGGACGCAGGTTGCGACGACGAATACGCCCGTGATCGGTTCGAGCGCTCCGACGCCGACGCCCAGCCAGGAGACGCAGTCCGGCCCGACGTCCGCCGATACTTCGAATGCCATTCCGACTCCGCCAGCTTCTCCGTCTCCCGCGCCACCACCGGCACCGGAAGCAGCGACCCAGCCGACCGCGGCGACCCAGACCGCGCCGCAGAGCCCGCCATCGCCGCAGCCCGCCCCTGCGCCCTTACCCGTGCCGCCCGTGGCGACCCAGGTCGCGCCGCCTTCGCCACCGCCTCCAGTGACCAACCCGCAGGTTGCGTCGGCGGGTCTCGACGTGATGCGCCGGCAGATCGCGCAATACATCGCCAGCCGGCGCTGCGCTCTGCTCGGCGGCGATGTACGCGACGGCGGCTCGGTGGCACTCTCCGGCTTCGCGGGCAGCTTCGCCGTGGACGATTTGCGTCAGGGCATCGCCGGCATCACGTCGCCCAATGAGATCGACTGGCGTGTGAGCGGCGTCGATCCGGTGTTCTGCCCCGCGCTGGACGCGCTGCGCCCGACCGTGCCCGGGTTCGGTGCCGGTGGCTCCCGGCTCGGCCTGCAGATGGCGGACGGCAAGACGCGCCTGCACGACGGCGAGCAGGTGCGCGTAAGGCTGACAATGCCTGATTTCGCCAGCCGGTTGCGCGTGGACTATGTCGCGCATGACGGGACCGTGCAGCATCTCTATCCGCAGATCGCCGATCCCAAGGAGGGCATCGCGGCCGACCCGCCTCGCGTCTACAGCCCGGCCGAGCCGGTCCCTCTGGGCCACCCGGCGTGGACGATCGCCGAACCGTACGGCACCGACATGATCATCGCAGTGGCCTCGTCGCAGCCGCTGTTCGACCGGGCGCGACCGAGCAACTCGGAGACCGTCGATGTCTATCTGCGAGATCTGCAGGCGGCGATCGACAATGCACGTCGGCGCGGCGTCAACGTGGCCGGTGCCGCCGTGACATTGGACGCGTTGCCGAAGTAGCGACGCTTTCGCAACGCGACAGCAAGTTCAGCCTGACTGGAGAAGCTCGTCGCGTTTCCGGTCACCCTGAACCCGCTATAGCGACTGCGCATTGACCTGGCCGCCCTACCGGGCGGATGAGGATTGTTCCTGATAACCGGCCAGTATGTTCCGCAGCCAGCCGCGCGGCATGCCGTTGAGAAACTGCGTCTGCAACTCAACGAGTCGGGCCGGGGTCAGGCCAGCCTGAGACGGGGCGAAGAACAGCGCATCGCGGGTGAACATCAGATAGGCCTGCATCTCGTTGAACATCAGCTCTTCCTGGCTGGCATCGTATTCCTCCCCGGCCAGGAAACTGCGAAACGCGGCGCGCTCGCCCGCGGTCAGCGCGGTCAGCCAGAAATTGTGGACATACTCGGCATAAACCGGATTGCTGAAGAACTCGCCGTGCGACAATTCGTGCCGCAGGATCGCGGCCCGCGCGGCTTCGGTGACCTTTGGATCCGCCCCGACGGCGGTCAGCGAAATCAATGCGGCGCTCACGCCGGGGGCGAACCAACCCTCCTGGTGCAGCAAGGCGCGCAGCCTCTCCTCCGCGGGATCCAGCTCGATTTGATCGCGGTCGGCCAGAGCGAAGAAGCGGGCCACCGAATCGGCGCCATAGTCGTGCCCGTAATAGAAGGTCTCGATCGTGTCGCCCTGCGAGCGGATCGCCTGGTCGAGCTCGCTGTCGCTCAGCACCCGGTCGCGCGGCAGGCCGACCTTCTCCACCAGGGCGGCCACCCGGTTCAGCATCCTCCCCTGGTCGCGCAGGGATGCGAAATCGAGCACCAGGACCCGCGGGTTGTCGGCAAAGCGGAATATGGTGAGAGCGGTCGCCGTATGATCGCGGATCTGCTGTTCGGTGGCGATCTCGATCGGGAAGGCCGGCTTGCTGGCGGTGGCGGGGGCAGCCGGCGGCACGCTGACGGAAGGGGGCGCGGACGGAACCGGCCACAGCAGCCAACCGCCGGCCGAAACGACAAGCAAGGCCGCGATGCCGATGGCAGACAGCAAGCCGCCGCGCTTGCGGCGCGGCGGCGGCAGAATGCGTACGGTGTCGTCGCCGCCCGGTTCGACCGGTGTCATGCCGCGGGCGCCGGCGCGGTGCGGCTCAGGCGCCCAGGTTGATCACCTGCACCCGGCGGTTGCGTGGCTCGGCCGTCTGGGGCGCCGTCTGTACCAGCAGACCTTCCTCACCCATGCCCACCGCCTGCAGCCTGGCCGGATCGACGCCGTACTTCCGGGCTACGTAGTCAACCACGGCGGCGGCACGCCGCTCGGACAGCGCCTGGTTGTACTCGCGCGAGCCGACCGTATCGGTGTGGCCTTCGATCCGGAATCGATACGCGGAAAGGTCCTTGCTGGCGAGCGCCCGGCCCAGCTCGTCGAGCGTGCGGATCGCATCGGGCGTCAGTTCGGCCGAACCGTTCGCGAAGTTCACCGTCAGGTTCACCGAGGGACCGGCTGCCTGGGGCGCCACGGGCACCGCAACCGGCCGGCTGGATGCGACGCGTGGCTGCTGCGGGGTGGCGGGTGCCGTGGCCGCCGGCGCGGTCGCATCGCCGGATGGAGCGGCGAGCCGGATGCCGCGCGTGCCACCCAGCACCAGATTGCCGCTCGGCTTCAGCGAATTGATGATCTGATCGGCCGATGGACTGCCCTGGCAAGGGCCGGCAGGCTGCCGAAAACCAGCGGGACGACGACGATCGTGGCTATCAGCGAACGCACAGAACCAATCCTCCCTAGTCCTGTTGCCTTATAGCACGG
Source organism: Acetobacteraceae bacterium (assembly GCA_041487355.1). Taxonomy (GTDB): domain Bacteria; phylum Pseudomonadota; class Alphaproteobacteria; order Acetobacterales; family Acetobacteraceae; genus JAMXLO01. The sequence continues at coordinate 7,855 of JBGPND010000004.1, forward strand.
AAGTCACGCCACGCGAGGATTTGTAGGGCGCTGCCAAGGTCACTCACGCAACCTTGTCGGCCACGCAACGGATATCTCAGAAGACGCCCGCCGCGCGCAGGATGGGCAGCCTCACCCGCAGGCACCGGTCGAGCACGTCGCGGAGCTTGCCCCGCCCCTCCTCGTCGAGGTTGGCGCCGAGATGCCCGACCCACTCTTCGGTCTTCTCCTCGCCCTCTCCCCGCAGCACGCGATCGAGCACGTAGAGGTCGAACAGGGTGCAGGGCGCGCCGGTGCCGAGAGCGTTGCTCGCCGCGGCAATCGGACTTCCCAGGTTCTCGGTGCGCACCAGGTTGGCCGTGGTGGCCCGGTTGAAGCGAAGCGCCTGTGCTGTCGGCGCGGCGCCCGCGCGCAACGCCGGCTCCGCCAGATCGAGGCCGACCAGGATACCGATCAGCTCCGCCGGGTTGTCGCGCTTGCCCTCGAGCGTGGGCAGGGCGAGCAAGTCGCCAACACGGCGCGGTCCTCCCGCCATCGCCTTGGTGATCGGCCCATAGAAGCCGCGGCTCAGCGTGGCACGGCCGGCCGGCATCTCGGCTTCGAACGGCATGTCCTCGGGGCTTATGTTCAGCGCGAGCGACAGCTCCATCAGCGCCGCGTCGCGCATCTGCGGACTCATCCGCCTTGCGCCGCGGACGAACACGTCATGGCGCAGCGAACGATCCAGACAGGCGTCCTTCACCAGCTCGCGCAGCAGCGGATCGTCGAACCTCTGTGTCACTGCCCGCTGTTCTTCGGTGAGCGTCAGATCGGGAAAATTCTCCACCAGGCTGACCGAGCCCACCCATTCGAGCTTCGCGTCGGCGAACGCGGCGGCAACGTCGCCGTGGAAGCATGGGGCCCAGGCACCATTGATGTACTCGTGCGCCAGGTACTGGGTCGGCAGCGTGCCCATCCGGTCGATCAGCGCGTTCACCCAGGGCGATCGGCTAAGCTGCAGCGCACCCGCCGCGTGCAGCTCCTTCACCAGCTTCAGCCCCTCCTCTGCCTGGCGGTCGCTGCGCGAGCCCAGGCGCAGCCCGCACTCGCGCAACACGCGCTGCATCCCGAGCGCGGCGCCCCACGCCGGCAGTGAATTGTAGCTGACATGCACCGCCCCGCCCGGTTTCACCTTGCTCCGCAACAGGCGAACGATGCCCGACTGGACGACGGCGGGGACCCAGCTCCACACGCCATGCAGGCTGACGAAATCCGCCTGTGGCACTTCGGCCGAGGCTGGGTCCTCGGCCAGTGTCGCGAAATCCCCTTCGATGAACCGGATGTTGTCGAGCGCCGCCTCCGCCGCCCAGGCGCGCGCGGCCGCAATATGCGCCGGGTTGAAGTCGATCGCGGTGACACGCCAGTTTGGGTTGCTCGCCGCCAGCACCATCGCGCCGAACCCCTGGCCGCAGCCAAGCTCGAGATAGCTCAGTGGATCGTCCGGTCCCGGCATCGGCGAAGCGACACCACCAAGCAGGCAGCCCAGCGCGATCATCGAGGGCGACTGCTGGCGGTAGTAGCCGGTCATGTAGGTGATGTCGGTCACATAGCCGCTGCCCCATCCGGTCATGCCGCCGGCTCCGTCTTGTGCCAGTCGACCTGCTGCGCCTCGATCACCTCGGCCTCGAACACCGCATCCGCCGCGTCCTTGCGGCTGATCACGCCCTGCCCGGCACCGGGAACCCAGGTGTTCCAGCCGAGCCGCGGCGGCGGATCCGCGGTGGCGGTCAACAGCAGCGGTGGCACTTCCTGCGCCGCCAGCACCGGGTTGATCGCAAATCCAAGCTCGAAGCCCACATAGGCCCGCACCAGCGACACCAGCCGATGTAGCGCCACACGATCCGGCAACAGAAGCTGGAACCCCTTCAGATCGAGCGGCCCGATGCGCAGGATGATGCGCGCCTGCGGATCCCAGGCCCGCACGCCGGCCGCGGCATCGACACCCAGCCGGCACCACGCGCCGTTCACCGACAGCCGCGTCCGCTGGTCCGGCGGCAGTGACAGCCACGCGCCGGCGAACTCCACCACCTCGACCTTCATGCCGAGCCAGTCGGAGATCAGCGCCCCGAGCCGGTCGGCCGAACGCGGGCGCAAGGCAAACAACCCGGCATAGTGCAGCAGCGGCTCGGTCCCCGCCGCCAAGCGCGGGGCGAGATGCGGCGTCCCATAGCCGGTGAGCGCCAGGAGCACCTGCGTCACCGAATCCGGCGTCGCGACGGTGCGCAGCGCCGCCGCTTCCGCCGCCCGTGCCGGACGATACTTCATGCCGGCGCGCGCGAAGAACGCCACGAAGCGATGCGCCAGCATGTCCAGGAAGTCGCGCAATGCCGTCGACCGCGCACGTAGCGTCTGCGTGACGACCTCGGAATAATAGCGCGGTAACACGCCCGATGGCCCGGTCAGCCCGATCAGGCCGACCGTCACCTCGGGCAAGGCCCCAGCCTGCTGGCGCACCTCGAGCACGTCCGCCGACGGATAAACCAGCCCGGCCGGCGACCGGAAGCGAAGGACCTCAGCCGGATCCTCCGCCCGCCGCGCCTTGGCCAACACCCGCACTGCCGCATCGAAGCGAAACCGCCGCGGCATCGCCGCCAGCCGGGCCAGCGCGGAGCGTCCCCTCATGCCCGTGGCCCTTGGTTCGTGGCCTGGGAAGGAAGACCAGGGGACTTTGCCACCTGGACCCCCAGCAAGGGCCGGCGGCCCTTGCATCCCATTCGTGGTTTTCGCTGAAGGGGACGGGCAACACAGCCGCGACCTGCAGTACCTCGCCCGGCCCCTTCAGCGAAAACCAGGATCGGGGTCCAGGGGCCGCCGGCCCCTGGCGGGGTTCCAAGGGGCGGAGCACCTTGGCCTTCCCTTTCCTGGGCACGAACCATGGTCATGCGAGCACGCGGGTGCCGCTGCGGGCGGGCCAGGCGGCGGCGGCGCCAGGGCGGCCGCGGAGCGTAACGCGGGTGCGCGTGAAGCTGTTGACCGTCGCGTGCAGCGCGAGGAAGCGTTCCAGCACCGCGGCCAGCAGGTAGAGGCCGCCGGCCTGCCAGGAGCGCGGGTCGAATTCCAGCGTGACATCGAGGCCGCGGCAGAATCCCCCGGCGCGACCGGGGGCGCGCGCTGTGCCGGGGGCGGCGCTGATGCCGATCAGCGCCTCGATGGCGGTGCGGGTTTCCGCGGTGTCGCGCAGGTCGTAGAGGCGCAGCACTTCCTTCAGCGCGGCCGCGCCCTGGGCGCCGCCGGTGACCGACAGATGGCCGAGCGAGAGGTGCGAGACGAGGCGCCAGAAGCCTGTCTCGCGCAACGGCGGGCGCAGTGTCGATGTGGCTGCGGTGATGCAGTTCAGCGCGGCGACCGCGGCGGCGCCTTCCACCAGACGCAGCCGCGGCCGGCCGCCGCCGAATGGCAGATCGGTCGGCAGGTCTCGGTTGACGCAGAGTGCGTCGATGGACAGCACCGCCTCGGCCGGGCTGTCGGGATCGAAGCCCGGGTCGTGCGGAGCGAGGAACACCTCGGTCCCGGGCACGCCGGGTGCCGCCGCGCGCCGCGCCACGTGGTAGAAGCCGCCAGGCACGCCGGGATCCGGATCGTTCTCGGTCAGCCGGTGGAACGGGCGCCAAGGCCGGAACGAGCCGTCGGGCTGGGTCTCGCGCACGCGGTCGACGCTCCAGATCTCGGCCGCGCGCGGACGGCGGGCATCGGGCACGATGCGGTATTCGGTGTCCATGTGGCTGAGCGTGACCGGCTCGCAGCGCTGCGGGAACAGGTTGACCAGCGGCGTGCAGCCGAGCGCCAGCGACTGCTGGCCGATCGTGCGTTCCAGTTCCGGCAGCGAGCGATCCAGGTAGACGAAGACTTCCAGTCGGTTGCCGGCGGAGACCAAGGTCTTGGCGTCCATCCTGGTGAAGTCGAAGAACAGGAATTTCTCGGGGAAGGCGAAGTATTCGGTGAGCAGGCGGAAGCCGGAGAAGCCGCGGGCCGACCAGGGCAGCAACGCCTCGTCCGGCGAGAAGCCGGCGGGTTCGATCGCGGTGGCGGGCACGATAACCGGCGCAGGGTCGACGGCGCTGTCGGCATAGGCGATCGAGATCGCATGCGCACCGAGCAGCTCGTAGAGCGCAAGCGTCTGGTTCACCGGTCCGCGCAAGAAGAAGCGCAACCGGTCGACGCCGAGCTGGGTAAAGTTGGTTTCCGGCGAGGCGCATTTCAGGGTGATGCGCAGCACGCCGGCGGCACCGGCGGCGGCCGGGTTGGCGGGCGCCACGATCGGCAGACCGGACAGACGGACGTTCTCCACCTCGACCGGCCACAGCGTCACCGCCGCGGTGGTGCGGTAGCGCAATGTCTCGCCATGCACCGGCTCGGTGTCTATCGCCATCCCGGCGGGCAGGCGTGCCGGCGTCATCAGGTCCGGCTGGCAGTCGAACTGGGCCATCATGCAGGACGGCACCGGGGCGAGGTAGTGTGGATAGAGCAGCCCGAGCAGGGCGTCGGTCAGTTCCGGGAACTCGTCGTCCAGCCGGTGATGCACGCGGGCGGCGAGGAATGCCACGCCTTCGAGCAGGCGGGAGACATGGGGGTCGTCCACCCCGTCGGCCGAGAGACGCAGCCGGCCGGCGATCTTCGGGTGGGTGTCGGCGAACTCGGCGGCGAGCCGTTTGATCGCGGCCAGTTCGCGCTCGTAGTAGGGCAGCAGGGCGTCAGACATCGGCGAACTCTGACAATCCGATGTTCAGGCGACGTTGCCCGGTCGCACCACGATATCATCCGTGGTTGGATCGACCAGCATGTCGAATGTCACCGCCTCGGGCGCCGGTTCGGCGTGCAGCGCCGCCTCGATGCGCAGGCGGAGCGTCGTCTCCAGGCGCTCCTTGGTGTCGATCAGTTGCACGCGCACCGACAGGAAGCGCGGTTCGAAGCGGCGGATCGTGTCTTCGATCTCGATGCGCAGTTCCTCGCGCCTTCCGGCATCGTTGAACGCGCCGGAAGCGAAGTCGGGAATGCCGTAGCCGATCGGCGATGTGGCGAGCTCGGTGAGGTGGGATGGCCAGGAGCGCCAGCGTCGCCTGGCATTGAGCAGCGCCTCGAGGTCGCGCCGCACCGAGTTGCGCAGCGCGATCATGGAGTCGGTAGCCGACACCGGCGGATCGCGTTGCTGATCCGGCGAGTCGTCGATCAGCCGGTCCAGCAGCGGCGCCTGGACGCGCGCCGCTGTCCCGCGGACGCCAGGGCCCGCGCGTCCGCTCATGTGCCGAACCGGATGTTGCCGAGGTCCATCATCGCGATCGCGTCCTCGCCCACCATGAACAGGCGCTGGCCGACGCCGCGCACCGGTCCCCCTTCAACTTGCCGCCAGTCGGTCTCACGGCCGAGGCGGAGCGCGTCGGTCATCGTATCATCGGCGGCGTAGACCGCGGGAAGATAGACCTCGCCATCGGGCCCGTCGGCGACGGACATCGATGCGCGCCGCCACAGCAGGTCGCGCGGGCGCTTCGGTGCATGGAACTCCAACGTCTGCACACGCTCGGTCGGAATCCAGAAGTACTTGCCCGTCGTCGTCAGCACCTCGAAGCTGCCGGCGAGCAGGTCGTCTGCATCGCGCAGGTCGTCGAACGCCGCTTCGCCATGATGCCCTGGCGTACGGGGTCGCACGGCCTCGGCTGCCTCTGCCTGCCGCGCGGCTTCGGCGAGATCGCCGGCGCGCAGCGCGACCAGGGCGGCAAGCTGCAGGCGCTGCGTCTCGGTTGGATCCGCGAGGAACTCCGGCACCCTGCCATCGCGGAACAACTGCCGCCGCGCCATGTCGGCGCGAATGAGCTGGCGGAACTCGGCGACGACAATCGCGGTGGTGGGATCGATCGCCGAGGCGGCGTCGAGCACCACGTCGGCGCGCTCGAGGTTGCCGGTGAAGGCGAGCAGCTCGCCGAGCAGCACGCGGGCATTGAGGTCGATCGGTGATTTGCGCAATGCCGCCTGCGCCGCAGCCACCGCTTCGTCGAGCTTGCCGGCGCGCAGCAACGCAGCCGCGGTCTGATCAGTTCCGCTCATGGGTCCCTCGTGCGTGCCGGCTTCGGGCTCATCGGCCGCTTAGATCGGTGACGAGTTGGAACGCGGCAGAGATGTCGTCGAGCTGGTAGTGCGGCTGCAGATGCACGACGCAGCCAAAGCTGCCGGGCTTGCCGGGCAGCTCGTTCACGCTGACCTTGCCGGCGACCAGCGGGTAGCGTGCCCGGCTGTCGCCGCTGGAGGAGAGATTGCCGTTGACGTATTGCGTCAGCCAGTCCTGCAGGAAGCGCTCGATCTCGCCCGCGGTCTTGAATGAACCGACCATGTGCCTTCCCTTCATCTTCAGATGATGGGCGAAGCGTGAGGCGCAGAGGATCGAGTTGACCTGCGTGGAAAGCCGCGCATTGGCGTCCGCCGCGTTCGCGGTCGGACCCTGATGGCGTTGCGGGGCCAGCAGGCTGCGCACCGCGCCGAACACCAGGTCCTCGCTGTACGGCACGGAAGACAGCGGCATCAGGCCGACATCGAGCAGCGAGCGCTCCTGCCGGTCGCTCAGCACGATCTCCACCGGGCAGCGCACCCAGACATGGTCTGGGTCGGTGCGGAACGGCTCCAACGGCAGATCGGTGACGAGACCGCCGCCGACGCGATCGGTCTCCACGCCGCGCACGTCGGCCGGCCAAGCGTAGTGGGCGAAGGCGCGGGCGACCACCGCGGCGAACGCATAGCTCGCATTCATCCACACGCGCTCCTCGTTGGTGGGCGCGTACTCCACGTAGCGGAATCCATCGGCGCGCGTGCCGTCGTCTTCCCACGGCGGCCGTGCGAGCACGTGTGGCAGGGCGACCCCGACGAAGCGCATGTCCGGACGCGAGGACAGGCTGCGCCAACGCGCGTGGTCGGCGTTGCGCAGCGGGGCGGCCAGATCGGTCGACGTAGCGAGATCGGCGAAGCTGTCGACCTCGAGCAGTGCGGGCGACGCGCCGATCACCACCGGCGAGAAGGCCGCCGCCGCGACACCGGCGAGCGAGGCGAGCGCGGTGATGTCATCGGTACGCGATCCAGCGCCTACCCCGGACCCTGATCCGGGGCGATGACGCACCTCGTGGTCGACCAGCAGGAGGCCGTACGGCTCGCCGCCCGGCGTGCCGAACTCTTCTTCGTACACCTTGCGGAACAGCAGGCTCTGGTCGAATTCGATGGCGCGCTCCAGGTCGCGGCAGAGTTCCGGCCAGGCAATATTAAGTACCTTGATCTTCAGCCGGTTGGACAGCTCCGCGCCGTCGACCAGCCAGGCGACGCCACGCCACGTTCCTTCCAGCTTGCGCAGGCGCGCATGGTGCAAGATGGCATCGACCTGCTCGGAGAGCATCGCATCGATCGCGGCGATGTCGCGATCGATCGCATCACGCAACGCCTGCTCGTCGATCCGCAGCCGCGTGCCGCGTTCGGCGCCGAACCAGAGATCGATCGCGTCGCCCGCTTCGGCGTTGAGAAAGCCGCTGACCGCATCGGCCAGCGCGACGTCCCGGCTGCCGGCGAAGCGCCCCGACAGCATCGCATCTCGCACCCCGGGAGCGGCGGCGATCTCGTCTGCCGTCGCGTGGGCGGGCACGTCCACGGCGAGGTTGAGCTCGTTCACCGCGCCGCCCGCCTGAAGCGATGGGCGGCGGTCAGCTCGCGGCGGCCGGGATGCGGGCCACCATGCGCAGGCTGGTGGTCAGCTCTTCCATCTGCAGCCAGGGCCGCAGATACGCCACGGCGTTGTAGGAGCCCGGCTTGCCGGGAATCTCCCGCACTTCCACGCGTGCCTCGCGCAGCGGGAAGCGGGCCTTCATCTCCTGCCCGGCATTCTCGTTGCCGTTGACATAGTTGTTGATCCACCGGTTCAGCCAGCGCTCCACATCGCCCGCTTCCATGAAGCTGCCGATCTTGTCGCGCGCCATCACCTTCAGGTAGTGCGCGAAACGGCTGGTCGCCATGATGTAGGGCAGTCGCGCCGAGATTGCCGCGTTCGCCGTTGCCTCCGGGCGATCGTACTTCTTCGGCTTCTGCACCGTCTGCGCACCGAAGAACACCGAGTAGTCGGTGTTCTTGTAGTGGCACAGCGGCAGGAAGCCGAGGTTGGACAGCTCGAACTCGCGCCGGTCGGTGATGGCGATCTCGGTCGGGCACTTGGCGTCCATGTCGCCGTCGTCCGACGTGAACACGTGGTACGGCAGGTTCTCCACCTTGCCGCCGCCCTCGGCGCCGCGGATTGCGGTGCAGAAGCCGTACTGCGCGAAGGCGTCGGTGAGGCGAGTGCCCATCGCGTAGGCGGCGTTCATCCAGCAGTACTCGTTGTGCTGCATTGACTTCGCCGCGCCTGTCTCGTCGTACGGCGCTTCTTCATAGTCGAACTCGTCGATCGCCTTGGTGGCCGCGCCATACGGCAGACGGGCGAGCGTGCGCGGCATCACCAGGTTGACGAAGCGCGCGTCCTCGCTGTCGCGGAAGCTGCGCCATTTCGTGTAGTCCTGCGTCTCGAAGATCTTGGCCAGATCGCGCGGCTTGGCGAGCTCGGGCCAACTGTCGAAGCCGAACATGTTGGCGCCGGCGGCGGAGATGAACGGTGCGAACGCCGCGGCGGCGACGTTGGATACCAGGCGCAGTGTCTCGATGTCGTCCGGGTGCTGCGACCACTCGTAGTCGCCGATCAGCGCGCCATAGGGCTCGCCGCCCGGCGTGCCGAACTCGTTTTCGTAGATCTTCTTGAACAACTGGCTCTGGTCGAACTCGACGGCGCGCTGCAGATCGCGCGACAGCTCCCGCTTGGGCATGTTCAGCACGCGCAGCTTCAGGCTCGTGCCGGTCTCGGTGTTCATCACCAGGTAGTGCAGTCCGCGCCAGCTACCTTCGAGCGCCGAGAACTTCGGGTGATGCATGATGGCATTGAGCTGGTCCGACACCTTGCGGTCGATCGCGGCGATGGCGCGATCGAGAGTGCGCGTCAGGTTCTTGTCGAACGTGACGGTGCCGGACAGCGCCTGCTCGACCAGGTTCTTGACGAGGTCCTGCGCCTGGTCGGGCGCGGTCTGCTTGGTTGCTGCGACGACCTGATCGAGGAAGGAAAGGCCCTCTTTGGTCTCGGTAGCTGCCGCCTGTGGTGCGGTCTGGGCGCCTGACATCGATCAGCCCTCCTGCTTGCCCAGCCCCAGTTGGCTGGACAGCGATTTCAGTTCGTCTTCGTTCTTCAGCACCTGCTCGAGCAGACCTTCCAGCTCCTCGGATCGGTCGACCTTGCTCATCAGGTCGCGGAGCTTGGCACGCGTCTCGAGCAGTGCGCGCAGAGCCGGCACCTGCTGCGCGACGCGCGCGGGCTCGAAATCCTCGATCGAGTTGAACTTCAAATCGACGCCCACCTCGCCGCCCGCTTCCGAGAGCTTGTTGTCGACCTTGAGTTTCAGGCCAGGCGTCATCCCCGCCATGACATCGTTGAAGTTGTCGCGGTCGATCTGAATGAACTTGCGATCGGCCAGCGGGCGCAGCGGCTGCGTCGGGTCACCGGAGAAATCGCCCATGATTCCCATGATGAACGGCAGCTCGCGCAGAATCTCCGCGCCCTCCGTCTCGACTTCGTAGGTGATGTGCACCCGCGGCTTGCGGACGCGATTGAGCTTGTCGTGGATGCTGGCACTCATGGTCTCGCTTCCCCATCCCTGTGATCGGCTCGGGCCGACTGGCCCACCATCGGCGCATGCGCGCACATCGGCCTGCTGCGCAAAGATTAGACAGTCGAGACGAGTATGGTCAATAATTCCTTGTGTCTGTGATCTTCTTCACACACCCGTTATCACACGTTCGGGTCATTCCTGAGCCTCAGGCGGCGGCGGGCGGATGCCGAGGGTGGTCAGGATGCTGTTGCGCGCATCCATGTCGGAAACCACCTCCTGCAGCAGTTCGGGCCAGGTCATGCGTCCGCGGCGGACCGCCTCGTCGAGCGTGTAGGAGAGCGGTGAGTGCGGTTCGGTGCGGCGGAAGAAGTTGGCGATCTCGCTCAGCGCGCGCAGCGCATCCTCGCGCGAGGCAGCCTGTCCTGGCGCCACCGCGATGCCGGCGAGGCCCACGCCTCCTGTCGGGCCGGCAGCCGCCGCTCCGCCAGAGGCCGCCTCGCCTTGCGCCGCCGCGCCGTCGCCGCCGACCGCATCGGCCGGCGCGTAGCGCGCGGCAACGTCGATGATGCCGGACAGCAGATCGCGGACCGCCGTGGTGGAGGGGCCATCGGCGCCGGCCTTCTCGTCCATCACGTTGGCCATCGCCTGCCAGGCATCGCGCGCTGCCCGTCCATCCGAGAGCAGTGCGGCGAACAGACGGCTGCCAGCGGCGCGCGCCTCGCGCTCCAGGTTCTCGAGCGGCACCGCTCCGGCATCGATGCGCTTCTGCCGGTTCTCGGCATCGACGGTGCCGAGCTGTTCGGATTGCTTATACTGGTAATATGCGAGCGGCGAGCCGTCGGTCCGATTGAACAGCGCGAGCTTGTAGAGCGGCTGGATCAGCGACCCGTTGCCGTCGCGGCCGTTGAGCCCGGTCACCGGGGCGACGCGGGTCTCCATGCCGTAATCGTCCGGCAGCGGGAACAGACCGTCCCAGTACTGTTCGGCAAGGCCCGCCATGAGCTGCGCGCCCGCGGCGAGCCCCGCCAGCCCATGGCTGCGCACCAGCGCCTCGGTCAGCCAGGCGGCAACTTCCAGGTCCTTGGTGGTCTCCGCCAGCGTCTTCAGCGCGAGTTCCCTAACGCTGCGCCAGAGCGGTGTCGGATCACGCGCATCCGCATCGCCGGCATCCTGCCCGCGCTCGGCGTCGCGCGCCTCGGAGCGCGCATCGCGCAGCCGGTTGTACGGCGAGGTGGAGGAGAAGTCCTCGCGGATGTCGATGCCTTGCGGCGCATCACCCGGTATCGGTGCCAGCAGAGCCTCGAGGTCGACGCCTTCCGGCAGGTCCACCATTCACGCGCCTCTCAATCGCTGGACAATGGTTCCGCGTAACACATAGTCTCCAGTCGCGAAAAGGGGGATCGCTCCCCCGGGGGAAACCGGATGGCCACCATCGATCTGAAACAGCTTGTGGGCCGGCTGAACGACCCGTGCCGGCGGGCGCTCGAGGCTGCCGCCGGTCTGACGCTGTCGCGCACCCACTACAATGTCGAGATCGAACACTGGCTGGTCACGCTGGCCGATCGTGCCGACAGTGACATCGCCGCCATCCTGCGCCATTACGAAATCGACCAGGGGCGCTTCGCCACCGATCTCAATCGCGCGCTGGAGCGGATGAAGACCGGCAACGGGCGGGCGCCATCGCTGGCGCCGGATATCGTGGAACTGGCAAAGCAGGCCTGGCTGCTGGCTTCACTCGAGCAAGGCGTGGGCCGCATCCGATCGGGGCATCTGCTCTGGGCGCTGCTGGCGGACGAGACCCTGGCGCGGCGCGCGCGCGAGGCGTCCGGACAGCTACTGAAGATCAATGCCGATGCGCTGAAGCGGGACTTTGCCGCGATCACCGCCAACAGCGCCGAGGCGGCGGAAGCCCAGGCGGCAGCCACATCGGGAGAGGCGGGGGCGGCCGGCGATGGCGCGCCCATGGCGCCGCGCGGATCAGGCGCCCTTGACCAGTACACCACCGACCTGACCGCCCAGGCCAGGGCCGGCAAGATCGACCCGATCCTCGGCCGCGACACCGAGATCCGCCAGATCATCGACATCCTGACGCGGCGGCGGCAGAACAATCCGATCCTCACCGGCGAGGCGGGCGTCGGCAAGACGGCGGTGGTGGAAGGTTTCGCCGTGCGGCTCGCCTCCGGCGACGTGCCGCCGGCTTTGCTGGGCGTCACGCTGCGCACCCTCGACCTGGGCCTGCTGCAGGCGGGCGCCGGGGTGAAGGGCGAGTTCGAGAACCGGCTGCGCGGCGTGATCGACGAGGTGAAGGCCAGTCCCAAGCCGATCATCATGTTCATCGACGAGGCGCACCAGCTGATCGGTGCCGGCGGTTCGGCCGGGCAGGGCGACGCCGCCAACCTGCTGAAGCCGGCGCTGGCGCGCGGCGAGCTGCGTACTATCGCCGCCACCACCTGGGCCGAATACAAGAAGTACTTCGAGAAGGATGCGGCGCTGACGCGGCGCTTCCAGGTGGTGAAGGTCGACGAACCGCCGGAGCCGATGGCGGTCGCGATGGTCCGTGGCCTGGTCGATACGCTGGAGAAGCACCACAACGTCCGCATCCTGGACGAGGCGGTAAGCGAGGCGGTGCGGCTGTCGGCGCGTTACATCCCGTCGCGCCAGTTGCCCGACAAGGCGGTGAGCCTGATCGACACCGCCTGCGCGCGGGTGGCGATGAGCCAGGCGGCGGTGCCGCCGCCGATCGAGGATCGCCAGCGGCGGATCGGGCTGATCGATACCGAGGTGGCGATTCTCGATCGCGAGATCGCCGCCGGCGAGCCGCACGGGGCACGCCGCGAGGACCTGCTGGCGGAGCGCGCGCGCGCCACCGAGGAACTCGTGGCGCTGGAGGCGCGCTGGGAGCAGGAGAAGGCGCTGGCGGCCCAGCTCGGCGAGACACGGGCGCAGATCGAAGATCCGGCGAACACCGAAGACAAGGATGCGCTCCGCGTGAAGCTCGCAGAGATTTCCGGCAAGCTGCGCACGCTGCAAGGCGAGACGCCGCTGATCCATCCGGTGGTGGACCGTCAGGCGGTGGCCGAGGTGGTGGAGGGCTGGACTGGCATTCCAGCCGGCCGCATGCAGTCCAACGAGATCCGCACCATCCTCAATCTCAAGCAGGCGATGGAGCAGCGTATCGTCGGCCAGCCGCATGCGCTGGAGGCGGTGGCACAGGCAATCCGCACGTCCCGCGCCGGTCTCACCGATCCGCGCAAGCCGATCGGCGTGTTCCTGATGGTCGGTACCTCCGGCACCGGCAAGACCGAGACGGCGCTGACGCTCGCCGACCTGCTGTATGGCGGCGAACAGAACGTGACCGTCATCAACATGAGCGAATTCAAGGAGGAGCATAAGGTCAGCCTGCTTATGGGTAGCCCGCCTGGCTATGTCGGCTACGGCGAGGGCGGCGTGCTGACCGAGGCGGTGCGGCGGCGGCCCTACTCCGTCATCCTGCTGGATGAGATGGAGAAGGCGCATCCCGGGGTGCAGGACATCTTCTTCCAGGTGTTCGACAAGGGAAACATGAAGGACGGCGAAGGCCGCGACATCGACTTCAAGAACGCCGTCATCATCATGACGTCGAACGCCGGCACCGACCTGATCACCCGGCTGTTCGCCGATCCCGAGACGGCCCCTGACTCGGCGGCGCTGGCCGAGGCGCTGATGCCGGAGCTGATGAAGCACTTCAAGCCGGCCTTCCTCGGCCGGGTGAATTTGGTCCCCTATTTTCCGCTCTCGCCCGCCATCATCCGCCAGATCGTCGAGCTTCAGCTCAACCGGATTCGGCGAAGAGTCCAGGAATCTTATGGCACTAGCTTCGCCTGGGACCAGGAACTGGTCGACACGATCGCCGCGCGTTGCACCGAGACATCGTCCGGCGCGCGGAACGTCGAGAAGATCCTCTCGCGGACGTTACTCCCGGAATTGTCCGGGGAGGTGCTATCTCGCCTCGCCGAGGGCGCAACGATCAACGGGGTCACCGTGGGCGTGGACACGGCTGGGTCGTTTCAGTACCATATCGGCTAAACCCGTTAAACCGCCTCGCCGGAAACAAAGGAGCGCATCGTGGCACTGTATATGAAGTGGGATGGGATCGACGGAGCCGTGACGACCAGCGGCTTCGAGAAATGGATCGAGCTGAACTCGTTCCAATGGGGCGTCGGTCGCGGCATCGGAACCGCCGCGCGCGGCGCGGCAACCCGTGAGGCTTCCGAACCCAGCATCAGCGAGATCGTGGTCACCAAACGGTTGGACAAGTCATCCACCAAGCTGTTCATGGACGCCGTCGCCGGCGACCTGAGTGCCACGGTGAAGTTCAAGTTCACCACCACGACCAAGGACAAGGTCGACACCTTCCTGGCTTACGAGCTCACCAATTGCGGGCTGAGCGGCTACAGCGTGTCGAGCGGTGGCGACGCCCCGACAGAGAGCCTGTCGCTGAACTTCACCAAGATCATGTTCACCTATACCGAACGCGATCCGAAGATCGGCGGCTCGCCGGATACGGTGGGCTACGACCTGTTGCAGATGCAGAAGGTCTGACACGCGGCATCGCGGCGCATCGAGCAGGGCCAGGGGACGCAGTTCCCTGGCCCTTTTACGTCATGGCCGGCCATCCACGTCTTTCACTTTGCTCTATAGCGAATTCAGGGTGACCGGAAACGCGAGCGAGCCTCGCCAGTCGTGATGGGTATCGCTGCGCTCAACCCATCCTACAGGCTGCGGCGTAGGCGTAGGATGGGTTGAGCAGAGCGAAACCCATCATCCGGGCGAGATCCCAGTCCTGCTGAACGTGCTCTACCCGGTGAATTCGACCGCGACGGCGGTGACGTTGTCGCTGACGTTCATCGCAAGCGCCGCATCGATCAGCGCCTGCGCCGGCACGTCGTCCAGCGAGCCGAGCAGGCTGGCCAGCTCGCCCGCCGGCAGGGTCTTGCACAGGCCGTCGCTGCACAGCAGGAACCGATCGCCCGCCACCAGCCGGTCGCTCACCTTGTCGAGGGTGAACTCGTCGAGCTCTGCGCCGACGGCGCGGGTGATCACGTTCGCCCGCGGATGGTTCTCCACTTCGTCCGGTCCGATCGCGCCAGCCTCCAGCAGCTCCTGCACCAGGCTGTGGTCGCGGGTGATCTGGCGCAGCGTGCCGGCGCGCAGCAGGTAGGCGCGGGAGTCGCCTGCCCACAGGCAGGCGAAGTGTTCGCCGCGCGCCAGCATGACCACGACGGTCGATGCCACCATCACATCCGGGCCGCGCCGCGCCGCCTCCTCGCGCAACGCCACGTGCGTCCGCTCGATCGCCAGGCGCACCTGCGCCAGCAGCTCCGAAGCCGGCAGACCGACTGGGATTCCTTCCAGCGCCTCGGCAATCATTCCCGATGCGACCTCGCCGGACGCATGGCCGCCCGCGCCGTCGGCCACGGCCCACAGGCCAATATCAGGCCGGTCGACATAGGCGTCCTCGTTGTGCTTCCGCTTGGCCCCCGGATGCGTCACGGCCCAGGACCGGAAGCGCGGGGCGGTCACGACGTCGGCTCCCATGTGATCCCCCCCGAAGCATCCTGCCTCGATTCACCCGCCGCCTCCGCGGGCTGGTCCGCCGTAGCCGCCGTGTCCTCCGTCCCCGTCCCCAGCATCGCCGCATAAGTCGCCGCGTCGGGCAGGGATGCGAGAGTCATGCGGGCGGGCTTCACGCGCGGAGAGCCTTCACTCCACCACACGGCGTCGGCGACGCCTTCCTTGTCGTTCGGCAGGTCGGGGTCGTTCGGCAGGTCGGGCAACCCCAACATGTCGGAAATCTCCTGCGGCGGCGTATCCTGTTCCAGGGCGCTGCGTCCAGCCGCCTCGCACCGGTCGAGCCAGGCATTTCCCTCCGCTGTCTCGGCCGCTCCGCCATGCAGTGCCGCGAAGGTCAGGGGGAAGTAGCGGCCCGCCCGGTCGACGCTCGGCAGCATCAGGCCGAGCACCGTGCGCTCGCCGCACATTCCGGCGGGCAAGGCGAAGCGCCAAACCGGCGCCTCCAGGAAAGCGGGCAGCCAGGCTTCGCCCATCAATGCTCGGCTGCCCGCCAGCACGGATTGCAGCCAGTCATCCCAGCGGTCGGTGAAGTCGCGCGGCAGGCCGGCGCGGACGAAATCGCCACGCGCCGGCAGCTTGCCATAGAAGCCGGCCATCAAAGGGTCGGACACCGGAAGTCTCGCAGAACGCCAGGCGCGAACGGGTTCAGCACAGATCCGGCGCGAATCTCGAACGAGGCATGGCGGTCGCCGAGCTGGAAGTTGAGCATATAACGATCCGCCGACCCGCTCTGCTGCAGCGTGCCCTGGCCGAACAACCGGAACAGTGACCAGGGTCCGGTTGCCTGGAAGACCGGCGCACCGCTCGACGGCGGCGGATCGAACACCAGCCGGACGCTGTTCATCCGGTTCTGCCCCGGCCAGGTCACCGAAACCGGCCGCTGCGGTCCGTGCGCATAGACGATCGCCTGTCCGTCGAGGTCGAGCGTCACCTGCTTCGCGTCGGTGTCGAGCGGCGTGATGTCGAAGCGCACGGTCGGCTGGTTGCCGCCGGCGGCGAAGAACAGGTCGCGGATCTGCGACGCGCGCTGGAACTGGGCAAGGTCGCCCGGCGAGACCGGAGCAGTGACGCCTGCCACCGGCTGGGCCTTCCAGGTGGCGCCGGAAGTATCGACGAAGGATTGCAGGTTCTCGTTGAAGAACTTGTCCAGCAGCCCACCCGACGCGAACAGACGGGCGAAGTCGTCCAGAGGAATGTCGTTGCTGGAGCCGGGGGTGAACGGGTAGCGGCCCGCGACTGCCTGCTTGCACAGCGACGCGGGCCCGCCGGGTGCGCCGAACGCCTTCTTGACCTGCTCGAGTGCGCCGCCGCCACGCAACTGGTTGCCGCTGATCGCCATCGCCTGCAGCCAGCGGGCCACCGGTTGCGGGTCGCGGCTCGCCTCGGCCTGCAGCAACTGCGCGGGGTCTTCGCCGCCGCCGAGTGCGGCAGCCGGGCCACCGACCGGTGCCGCGGCCAGCTTGGCGAGCTGCACCTGGAGGTCGTTCAGCAGCTTCAGCACATTGTCGATCGGCGCGCCGGGCCCCTTGCCGACGAAAGTGATCAATGCGGTGTAGCGGTCCTCGATCGCCTTGCCCGGCGACTCCGGCGGCGGCCCGCCAGCCTGCCCCACCAAAGCCTGCAGCCTGGACGCCGCGCCGCTTGCGGTCTGCGCCGCAGCCGCTCCCGCCGCCTGCACCGCGCCCTGCGCCGCACCGGCGATGCCGGGCGGCGGTGGCGGCGGTTGGGTCAGGGTGAGCTGCCGCGTGATTCCTGCCAGCAGGTCGCGCATCGGCGATTGCGGCGACGCCAGGATGTAGAGCTCCTGCACCGCCTGCTGCAGGTTGCGCATGGGCTCGACTTCCAGATCGCCCAGCAGCGCGTCCCACTGCTTCGCATAGTCCGCCGTGTAGAGCGCGATGACGTCGCGTTGCAGGGTCAGCACCTGTGGGCTTGTCGGATCGATCTGCGCCTCCTTGCCCAGCACCCAGCTTTCGCTCGCGACCTGCGTGGTTGCGGCTGGCAGATTCGGCAGCAGCACCTTGTAGAAGCCGTCGATGTTATAGAACCCAGGCACGCCCTCGGTCAGCGGTGCGCCGGAGCGGCGGATGAACACGCGCACGCCGGAGGCGCCGGCGGCGTCGGCCGGCCGCCACGGCGGCAACGCCCGCGCCTGCTGCGAGCCGCGGATCGTGCCGTAGACGCGGTCCGCCAACGACACCCGGCTGAAGGTGCGCCGCGCATCCTCCACCAGTGCGCCATCGAGCGGCACCTTCTCGAGCGGCTCATCCAGCAGCGCGGCCAAATGACGTTCCAGGCTGTCGCGCAACGCCTTCGACGCTGGGCCGGGCAAGGCAACCTGCCAGTCGAGGCTCATCCACTCCTTGACCAGACTGCGGTCGAGCGGTCCGGCCGAACCGAGCATCAGGTAAACCCGCGTCGCCTCGTACAGGTAGGCCGGCTGCTCGAAATGCGACCGCATCTGGGCTTCCAGCCGGACGACCAGCCGCGGCAGCAGCACATGCTGCAGGGCGTGGCGATAGACCTCGCGCGCGCCGGCTCCCAGCTTGTCGGTCTGCGACAGGCCGGGGAACCATTGGGTCGCTGGCGGCTCTGCGTCTACGCCGAACGGCAGGGCGCGCGCCTCATCGAGCAGCGGTACGATGCGCGGCAACTGGGCATCGGTCACCGGATCGAGCGCGAGCGACTGGGCCGTCTTGATGTAGGCGGCCAGGGCGGCGTCGGATTGCGCCAGGGCAAGCTGGTTCGCCTGCCGCGTCTGCACCAGTGCGGCCGCCCCGCCGAGCGCCACGATCAGCGCGAGCGCGGCGGCGCCGGCGCGGACCAGCACGTTGCGCCGGATGGCGGCGGGGTCGCGCGCGACCAGCGTCGCCTCGCCGAAGATCACGTCCTTCAGCAGACGCGTCAGGAAATAGCTGCGCCCCTGCTCCGGCCGCAGCGACGGCGCGCGCTGCGCGTCGATGCCGAAACTCCGCGCCATCGCGCCGGTGAGGCGGTCGATCGGCGTGCCTTCCTGCGTGCCCGACGTCAGATAGACACCGCGCAGGAACGGCGCCGGATCGAGCCGGGATCCGCCGAATGCCTCGGTGACGAATTCGGCGAGCGGCGAGGCCAGGCTGGCGACCTGTGGCGGGAAGCCGGCGATCAGCGTGCGCCTGTCGGGGCTTCTTTCCGTCTGCAGCCGGTCGAGCAGCCGCTGGTTCAGCCGCTCCTCCAGAAGCTGGAACTCGGGGCCGAACAGCGCGGCGGTGCCGGCCTCCGACTTGTTCAGCGGGAATGTCATGCCCCAGACCTGGCCGCGCCGCTCGCGATCCAGGTCGTCGAAGAACTCGGTGAAGCCGGCGACCAGGTCCGCCTTGGTGAACAGCGCATAGACCGGCACGCGCACGCCAAGCTGATCGTAGAGCTCCTTCACCCGGCGCCGGATCGCGCGGGCATGCGCGAGCCGTTCGGCTGGCGGTGCCGCGGCGATGTCGGACAGCGCGATGGCCACCAGCACACCGTTCAGCGGCTGGCGCGCGCGCGTGCGCCGGAGCAGATCGAGGAAGGCCTGCCAGCCCGCCTTGTCCACCGCCGCATCGGAATCCTGCGTGGTGTAGCGGCCGGCGGTGTCGATCAGCACCGCGCTCTCGGTGAACCACCAGTCACACATGCGCGTGCCGCCGACGCCGGCGACCGCGCTCTGGCCCATCTCTGCCGCGAGCGGGAACGACAGGCCGGCGTTCAGCAGCGCGGTGGTCTTGCCCGCGCCGGGCGGCCCGATGATCGCGTACCAGGGCCGCTCATAGAGATAGCCGCGCGAGCCCGATGCCTTCTTCAGCAGCGCGAGAGCCGTGGTCAGCTTGTCGCGCATCGCTGCGACTTCCTCGGCCGACGCGGCGGCAGTCGGATCGGCCTGGGCGGCGGTGACGCCCTCGACCAGGGCGTTTTCGTTCTTCCTCCGCCGCAGATCGAGCCAGAAATTCACGCCGCCCCAGATCAGCAGCATGACCACGATGACGATGGTGCGGGCGATCCAGCTTTCCAGGAAGGTCAGGAACGGCCCGAACAGCCAGACCAGCACGCCAAGCAGCGCGACGCCGATGAAGCTCAGGAACCAGCGGGAGCCAAGGAAGCGCAGAACGGCACGCATGGTTCAGCCCTGCCTCCGCAACACGACTTCGATCCGCCGGTTCTGGTCGCGGCCTTCCGGCGTGGCATTGCTGTCCACCGGGTCGGCATCGGCGTGACCCTGGGCGGTGACCCGGCCCGGTTCGCCGAGCGCACGGACGATGATCGCGCGTGCCGCCTCGGCGCGAGAAGCGGATAGCTGGAAGTTGGAGGGGAACTGCACGGTGTGGATCGGCTGGTTATCGGTGTAGCCGTTGACGGTCACGGGCCCTTTCTCCGCCTTCAGCGCCTCGCCGATCCGCTCCAGCAGGCGGACGTAGGTCGGCGCCACGGTGGCACTGCCGGAGGGGAACATGCCGCGGTTGAGGATGCGCACGATCGGCATCGCGTGGTCGCCGAGCACCTCGACGAGCTTCTGGTCGATCTCCGGCTTCAGGAACACATAGAGCGGCTCCGGCACCTCGACTCGTGGCGGCGGCGGCGGCGGCGGGCGCACCGGGGCCACGCGGGTGATCTGCGGCATGTGCGCGAGCGGCGCGGTTTGCAGTTGCGCAAACAAATCGTCCGAGGCGGCGTTCAAGCCGGTGGAGAACCAGACGAACAGCCCGCCGATCACGGCGAGGGCGGCGGCCGCCATCACCCAGGTCGGCACGACGGCACGCGCCGGCTTGTATGGCGCCTGCACGCCCTGCCAATGCGGCGCCAGCGCCGGGTCGGCCGCCTGCCGCTGGCGCACGATGATGGCGTAGAGGTCCTCGCGCAGGCGGTCGAGCTCGCCCGGGCCGCGCGGCGACAGCCGGTAGCGTCCCTGGAAGCCGAGGCTGAGGCAGAGATACATCAGCTCCAGCACCGGCAGGAAAGTGCCGGGATTCTGCCGAAGCTGGCCGAGCAGGTCGAAGAACCGCTCGCCGCTGCGCACCTCCTGATGGAAGCTGGATACCAGCGAGCGCGCCGCCCAGGCGCCGGCGCTGCCCCATGGCGTGTTCAGCACCACGTCGTCCAGGCTGGCGCAGAGCGCGTAGTGCGCGGGGCGAAGCTGATCCATCGGCACACCGCCGTCGCGTGCCGCCTGTTCGAAGGCGCGGATCTGTTGGATTGCCCGCTCGCGCAGGTCACCGGGGTCCGGCTGGCTGTAGGTGTTGCGCAGACGACCGAGCAGTTGCAGCAACGGCGCCGCCGCCTCGATCAGCGGGTTGAGGCCGAAGCTGATCTTTTCCGCGCCGTCGGCGGAGATGGGCGCCGCCTGCGCCGGCTGCGCCGCGGGTTGCGGCGGCGGCGCATCGCGGAATGCCGACTGGGCGGGGGCCTGCGGCGGGGGCGCAGTGCGCCGGCCGCCAGGCACCGGACGGATCACGGTCTTGTCGGAGTCTTCCGGTTCAGAGAAGGGATTGTCGCTCATCGCCACCCCCTCCCCAGCCTTCCCCCGCGTCGCGGGAGAGGGGGCGCTGAACTCCCTCTCCCGCGCAGCGGGGGAAGGTTGGTGAGGGGGTATCTCATCCGCGGATCGCCCAAAGTTCCAGACGCAGATTGGGGAAATCGCCCGAGACGTGGATCGCGAAGCCGCCCGAATTCTGCATCTGCTGCCAGTGCGGGCTGGCGCGATCCAGCTCGAAGTAGGTCGCGCCGGCGTAGAACGGCAGTTGCCGCGGCGCCACCGGCAACGGCCGCACGGCGATCCCCGGCAGAGCCACGTTTACCAGCTCGCGGATGTGCTCCACGGCCCCGATCTTCACCTGCGACGGGAACAGCCGTCGCAACTGCTCTGCCTGCACGTCCGCCTGCACCGTAAGCACGAAATTCGATGCCCGCAGGATCGAGCGGTCGGTGATCGGCCCCACCTGCACGCCATGGCGGGCCTCGCGCAGCGGGATCGGAATCGCGGTCGCCTCCAGCACCGCGGAGAGCGCCCGCCGCAGATCGGCGACCACCGGTGCGAAGCTGCGCTGCAAATCATCATGGCGATAGGCCGGATAGGCGTTCGGCCGCCGCGTCTCGAGGAAGGTCGCGAATTCGCCCGCCATCTGCACGAGCGTCGTGTACAGCGCCTCCGGATGGACGTTCGCCGCATCCGCCCAATGCGCCAGCACATTCTGCCAGCCGTTGATCGACTGCAGCAGCAGGAAGTCGGCGACCTGCGCGACGCCCGACTGGCCGGGCGCGGTCATGCGCGCCGCCAGCGCCTCGCCGCGCTGGTTCAGCATGCCCGACAGCTCGGCAATCAGTCCCGACAACGGTGCCGCGGCGGAGCAGACGAGCGATGGCGGAATCCAGCGCTCATCCAGCACGATACGCCGATCGGCGGTGACTTCGGTCACGCGCGCCAGGCCGAGGCACAGATAGCCGGTGCGTTCGTCGGTCTCCAGCAGGTAGCGCAGGCGCAGCCGCCCGACCTGCAGCTCCGCCGGCTGCGGCGAGGCGGAATGCGTGTCGTAGGCTTCGAACGGACGCGCGGCGTAGCGGCCCTCGGTCGCGCTGTCCGCGACTTCCACCGCGCCGGCCTGGCGGATCGGCAGAGCGAGATACACCAGCACGTTGCGCGCGTTGTCGGGGAGTTCCAGCGGCGGCGGATGGTCGGTCTCGCCTGGCAACGAAAACGGTGTGCCGTCCTCGAACACGCCGGCGGCGGAGGCGAGCGCGAAGCGGCCGGTGCCGAGCAGGTCGCGGTCGAGCGCGTACTCGATCATCCCCCACGGATGCGGCCGCAGCGCCTGCACGCGACCGCGCACGAGCTGCTCCATCCAGCGATCCTGCTGCTGGAAGTGCTGCGTGCGCAGGAACATGCCTTCCTGCCAGACCACGCGGTTCGTCCAGCTCATCGATCGGCTTCTCCCCAATCTGCAACATCATGACGCAGGCGTGCCGCCGGCGCCAAGCTCAGGCAGCAGGCTTCAGCGTGATAGCAAGTTTGCCGACGTTGAGTGCGAGCTTTGTCGGCCCGCTGGTCGCCACGGGGGCATCCGCGCGCCATTGCGCATGATCAACGTCGCGATACAGCACCACCACGCCGACGGCCTGCACGCCCGGCTTGAGCTCGAAGGTCTTCGTCTGGGTCTCGCCAGGCGACAGTACAAATTCTTGTGAGCCCGCATCGTCCTGGCCCAGCGTCTGCTGCTCGTGTTCGGTCAGTGCGAAGACGTCGCCGCGTTCGAACTTCGCCGTGGCGGTGAGCTGGTAGATGCGCACCGCGACCGGCGCGGGCTTGCCGGAGAGGTCCGGATTCTGATCGGCGCTGCCGGTCATCACCAGCGTCAGCACGGCCGGCGGCTTCGGTGGCGGGGCGCAGCGAAGCAGCGCCAGCGGTGCGGCGAGCACCGGCACGAATTGCAGCAGGGATCGGCGGCGGATCATCCTCGCTCCTTTGCGGAAACCTCTTCCAGAGAACGCTCATAGGCGCGGGCGAATGCCTTGCCGAAGGCGCTGTCGAAATCATCGGACAATGCCTGCACGGTACGCGCGTGCAGCACCTCGTAGGCGTCCCAAGCGCGCGCCTTCTTCTGCGCCGGCAGCACCGTCATGCCGCCGCCCTGTTCGGCAGTGGCGCGCAGCCTGGCGGGATCGAGCCCGTCGAGCATCGAGCGCACCGCCGTTTGCATCGCGGCCATCGAGGCGAGTTCGTGCAGGCGGATGTCGCGCAGCGCGTCGGCCACCGCCTCGTGCGGCGCCATGTCGGTCCGCCGCCCGACACCGAGCAGGGCGGCGAGCGCGTCGTCGTCGCCAGCGGAGAACTTCAGCGGATTGTTGCCGCGCGCGCGGATCATCGTTTGCTCGATGCGGAACTCGCTCTTGATCGAGGCGCGGGCGATCAGTACCGCGCGCACCCCGGCGACCAGGGTGCGGAACGCCTTGCCCAGCGCCAGCATGGTGGCGGCCGGATCGGTCGGATGCGCGTCCGGCAGGCCGACGCCCTCGAGGAAGGCGGCCAGCAATGCGGCATCTCCGGCGCCTGGCTGTGGCGGCGGCGCCGGTGCGGGGCGGGAGGGTGCCGGCGCGGCGGCGGCAGGCCGCGGTGCGGCGACTGGCGGTGGTGCCGGCGGTGCGGCCGGCGCCGCGATCTCCGCCGTTTCGTCGAACGGCGAGGCATCGGCCACCTGGCCGACCGACGGTTCCTCGAACGGCGAGGCCGGTTGCGGGGCGGCCGGCCGCATCAATGGTGGCGGAGCGGGTTCCGGCGGCCTCGGTGGCGCGGGTTGTGCCGCAGGTTGCGGCACCGCGCGGGCGGCGGGCGGCGGGACGGGCGTCGCCGCGGGCGGCGAGATGCCCTCCAGCAGGTCCTTGTCCCAGTCGTCCGGCAGTAGATCGTCGCCCGGGATCACGCCGCCGGTATGCAACGGTGCCTGCCCGAGGGGCTGTGGCGGACGAAATGCATCCTCCATGACCGACGAGTTGTCAGCCTGGGTCGGTCCATGAAACGGCGCCTCAGCCGGGTCCGGCGCCAGCGGGTCGAAGTCGTGCGGCAACTGTGCCGTCGTCGGTGCGATGCGCAGACTGGGTTGGTCCGGCTCATCGAAGGGATTGCGCTCCGGCCGCTTCGGCGCGAACGGATCCATGCCGAACGGATCGCCGAACGGGCTGCCGCCCGAGGCGGCACCCGGGCGCGCCACGGCATCCTCCACCAGCCGCACTTCGATCTCGTAGGCGCCGAGCCGGACGCGGTCGCCATCGCGCAGACTGTGCACATCGCCGGCGCCGACCGGGGCGGTATCGCGGTTCAGAAACGTGCCGTTGGTCGATGTGTCGGCGAGCTGCCAGACCCCGCCGCGATACGCCACGGCGAAGTGGCGCTTGGACAACAGCCGCTCCGGATCGGGCAGCACCCAGTCAACGCCTGGTCCGCGTCCGACGGAGAATTCTCCGCCGGCCACGTTGCGGGTTTCGGGTGCCACCGCGTCCGGGCAGCGCAGGACCGTCATCGTCAGTTGCATGGTCTCAGCCGAATGTGGTCAGGCCGGCCGCCTGTCTGTCGCGTCACGCTGCCTCGGCGGGCAGCCGGCCGGGGCCGCCCGCCGCGATATTACGCCCACTTTCGAGGAAGCGGCGCAATCTTGCTTCCTGACGCGCAACGTCGCCGCGAACGGCGGCCAGGGCAACCGCCCCGGCCACGGCGGTGCCGGCGAGATGCGGTGCCGGAGGGACCGGCGGCTGACCCTCTGGTGCCATCGAGTCGCCGCTCCAGAACGCCGCCACCGCCGCCCAGGCTTCCGGGCTGACGCAGCCGCTTTCCTGGGCGCGATCCCAGGCAATGCGGCGCGGCTTGTCGGTCTGCAGGCGCACCCATTCCTCGGCGGCCTCGCGTGCCAGGCGGTCCGCCGGCGGGAGGTCGGCGGGCGCGGCGTGGGCGGCGCACATGCAGGCCCACCAGACCGCCTCGCGCTTGGGCAGGGCGTGGGCGATCAGCCGGGTCGCCTCGATCAGAAAGCCGCCTTCCTCCAGCCGGTCCAGCGCGTCGATCACCTGGGCGCAGTCGCGCACCACGGCGGCGGCCCCGGCGGGCAGGGACACGCGCGGGCGGATCACCGCCAGGTCGCTGCCAGCGAACTTGACCGGTGGCTGCGACATGTCAGTTCACCATCACGATGCCGCCCTTGAGGATCAGCATTGCGTCGCCGTTCACCTGGGTCATCAGGCCCTTGACCTGCGTCTGTACCTGGCCCTCGATCTTGATCATCATGCCGGTGATGGTGACGCCCATCTGATCGATCTTGACGGAACTCTGGCCGACCTTCAGCTCGATGGCCTGCATTGCCTCGTTGTCGATCTTGCCAAGACCGGCCTTGAGGCTGACGTTTCCCATCTGCACGTCGGTCGAGTGGTTGCCCATGGCGATTTTCACGTCATGGTTGCCCATGTCCACCTTCAGGCTGGTGTTGCCTTTGCTGACGGCGATGGAGTGGTTGCCATCGGTCACCGTCAGGCTGTGGTCCTGCTTCACCTTGATGGTCTGGTTGTTCTGGATATCGACCGTCTCGTTCTGCTTGACCGTGACGATGCGGCAGTTGTCGATCTTCAGCGTTTCGTCGTGCTTGACGTAGGTGGTGAGGTCCTTCTGGGCCTGGGTGTAGATGAGCTCGCTGCCCTTCTTGTCGTCGAAGGTGAGCTCGTTGAATTCGGAGCCGCCACCCTTGAGGGTGGAACGCGTGCGGATGCCGGACTTGGTCTTCTGGGAGTTCGGATAGATCGGCGTGTCACGGCCATTGTAGAGGCCGCCGACGACGATGGGCCGGTCCGGATCGCCATCAACGAAGGCCACCGCGACCTCGGTGCCGACGCGGGGAATGAACTGCGCGCCCCAGCCGTTGCCGGCCCAGGGCTGGATGACGCGGGCCCAGACGGCAAGCGCGTCGGTCGCTTCCCGGCGGTGGTCCCAGTAGAACTGCACCTTCACCCTGGCGAGGTCGTCCGTATAGATCTCCTCGCCATCGGGCCCCAGCACCAGCGCGGTGTGGATTCCGTCCATCCGCGGTCGCCGTGCAACGATCGGCTGGCGCCAGGGCACTTTTGCGGGGAACGCCGTGAATTGGTTCCCGTAGAAGGTCCGATCGGTCTGATGCAGCCAGGTGTCGTCCGCTGCCTGGTGGGTCACGCTGCGGACCGCGTAGCTGCCGTCATACGGGCCGGCCGAAGGCATCGTCGCGATGGTGAACTTGCCGCCCGCCAGCAGCGGACCGAAATGGCTGGAGCCTTCGTAGAGCGATACCTCGGCCTCGGCCGCTTCCATCTCCCACTGGGCCCGGTTGTGAACGGTATCCGATTTGAAGGTCAAGGCCGGAAAGCGAAACCCGTCACGCGCCGAAGCTCCGGCGGTCTCCAGGGTTGTCGCGCGCTCTTCCTCGAGCAGGGTGTTGGGTCGCGTCGGGTCGTAGTCCTTGAGCTTCATCTTGCCGCGCGCGGTGGCGGTCACGCGCGACCAGCTGTCCAACAGCGTCTCCGAACCGCCGGCTCCGCTCGCATGCATATTCGCGCCGTCGATATCGACGAACGCGTTGTTCTGATTGCCGATGATGAGCTTGTGGCCGTTCGCGGTATGCTGGAAGAAGTAGAAATAGCCCTCTTCCTCCATCAGGCGCGTTGCGAAGTTGAGGTCGGTTTCATTGAACTGGACGGTGTACTCGCGCGGCTGGCCCGACGGAATGATCGTGAAGTCCGCCGCAGTCATGTGGGCATCCTGGAACACCTGGGTCAGGATGTCGCGCACGGACTTGTTCTGGAACACCCGGCAGTCGACGGTCTGCCTCAGGAACCAAAACTTCGGGACCAGGCGCAGATCGTATTCCTGATACATGGTCGATGTCCGGCTGCCGAGCGTCTCGGCGCCCGACGTCACTTCCTGGACCATGCCGTGGAAGTAGCGCACCGGGCTGCCGTCGCGCTGCACCACGACGCAAGCCGGCTGGTACAGCAGCTTGTCGGGATCGATGCGCCCGACCTGGCTCACCACGTGCACTTGAAAGCTGAACGGTTCGCTGATCACCTCGGAGGCGATCAGCGTGAGGGGAATGAGCGCATCCTCACCGAGCGGCGAGGTCATGGTCAGGAGAGCCTTGTCGCGCGACCATTCGGCCATTTCTAGTCGTCCCTGCAGTGCGTTGGCTGCGCTCGAATAGCCGCCCCGCCAACTCTTCGCCGTGCCACCGCCTATTCCTCACCGGCCCACCCCAGCCTGTCATTAGCATATCGGGGCGGCCCGGGCAGGCAAGATATTTGCCGTCTCTCCGGAACGTTACCCATCGCTATGGATCCTCGCCATCCCTGCGACGAACTGGTAGTGTTGCGAACCGAGCATGGAGCCGCGCCGGCTCCGAGTCTTAGGGTAAGATGATGCCATACACGGCTAGCGACCTCCGCGCCAAGCTGATCAGCCGCCACGGCCGCAAGCTCGATTTTCTGTTCAAGGAGTTCGACAAGCGGGGCTTCGAGTTCAAGGTTGAGGATCTGTGGCTGCGGAATTTCGACGGCACCAGCAAGGGGGCATACGTGAAGGACAATGCCCCCGATCTCGACACCGCGGCTGGCTGGGCGATGGACGCCTTGCGGGAATGGGCCGGTCTCGGCCTCAGCGGAAGCGGCAACTACTTCGGCGAGATTACCCGCGAATGGGCCAGCCATGGCGACGGCGAGAAGGATGTGCCGGCCTGCGTCGGCAGCACGATCGACTGGGCCTACCTCTTCTCCTCAAACGCCAATGGACGGCTGGTCGCGAGCGCGGACATGTATCAGGTCGCCGGTGGCAACAAGCCAGACCTGTTCAACCTCATCTGCTGGGTCTTCGCCGACAAGTTGGATGCGGTGGTGGGTTTTGCCGACGCCAAGGTCAACAAGCCGAGCACGCTGGGCCTGAACAAGCGCTGGTGGGATTGTGACCCCAGGCTGCCGGTGATTCCGAACGACTCGGACCAGACCCATCATTTCGCGGGATATTTCTGGTTCGGCGCGAACGTCGGCACCAGTACGTCGCTCATGCGCACCGCACTGTCGGGAACGACGGACTGGTCCATAGTCCACCAAAAGGTGATCAACCAGGGCGACTATGACCTGGGCTTCCTGGGTGCCCAATGGGGCGAGCGCATGAAGGATAAGCCTGGTTTTATCGGCAAGGCGGTCGAAAGCGATCTCCGCACCGGTATAAACTCCGCGTCTGGCCCGTAGCGACGATTCCTAGCCCGCTGCCGCGACACCCCGCAGCGCCAGTTCCTTGGCTCGCAGGCAGCGAACCGCGTGTCCCGGCGCCACCTCCTCCAGCGCCGGTACTTCCTGCCGACACCGCTCCGTCGCGTAGCGACAACGTGGATGGAAAGCGCAGCCGGGTGGCGGGTCCGAGGGGTCCGCGACATCCCCCTCCAGCACAATCCGCTTCGCCCGCAGCCGCGGGTCCGGCACCGGCACCGCGGATAGCAGCGCTTCAGTGTAGGGGTGGCGCGGCGTCGCGAACAACGCCTCGGTGGGCGCGACTTCGACGATCTTGCCGACATACATCACCGCCACGCGGTGGCTGACATGCTTCACCACCGACAGGTCGTGCGCGACGAACAGATAGGCGAGCCCCAGCCGGTCCTGCAGCTCCAGCATCAGATTGACGATCTGTGCCTGCACCGAAACGTCCAGCGCCGACACCGGCTCATCCGCCACGATCAGCGACGGCGACAGGGCAAGCGCACGGGCGATGCCGATGCGCTGGCGCTGCCCGCCAGAGAACGCGTGCGGAAACCGGTTCAGATAGGCGCTCGGCAGTTGCACCAGCTCCAGCAGCTCCGCCACCCGCGCGTTGCGCGCCCGCGTGTCGCCCATGCCGTTCACCAGCAGCGGCTCGCCGATGATCTCGGCGATCGTCATGCGCGGATTGAGCGAGGAGAACGGGTCCTGGAAGATCATCTGCATCTGCCGCCGCAGCGGCCGCAGCTCCTTCCGCCCAAGCTGTGCCACATCGATTTCGGCACCGGTCTCGGCGCGGAAGCGGATCTCACCCGCGGTCGGCGTGATCGCGCGCAGGATGCAGCGCGAGGTGGTGGTCTTGCCGCAGCCGCTCTCGCCCACCAGCGACAGCGTCTCGCCGCGATCGATGCTGAAGCTCACATCGTCGACCGCGCGCACTTGGCCGACCAGACGGCCGAGCATGCCGCGATGGATCGGATAGAACTTGCGCAGATTGCGGACGTCCAGGACGAGGGTCATGCAGCCTCTGGACTCCCCCTCCCCTTGCGGGAGGGGGTAGGGGGAGGGGTGGATGCGAACGTTGTGCGTGCGCCACCCCCTCCCCCTGGCCCCCTCCCGCAAGGGGAGGGGGAATGTTCACCAATCGTCATGCCGGCACCCGAGCACCAACGGTGGTGTACAGATGGCACGCGACGTCATGGCGTTCGCCGATCGCCACCTCGGCCGGAAACGCCCTCTCGCACATGCCGGCGATCGCGTCGGGGCAGCGTGGATGGAACGGGCAGCCGGGTGGTCGCGCGTAGGGATGCGGGATCGAGCCCGCGATGGTGGCAAGACGCGCCCGCGGTTCGGCCAGCACGCTCGGGATCGAGCGCAGCAACGAACGTGTATACGGGTGCCGCGGCGCATGGAAGATGGCGTCGACCGGGCCCTTCTCCACCTCGTGGCCCAGATACATCACTACCACGTCGTCTGTCATCTCGGCGATCACCCCCATGTCGTGGGTGATCAGGATCACCGCCAGCCCGCGCTCCTGCTGCAGCCGGCGGATCAGCTCCAGGATCTGCGCCTGCGTGGTGACATCCAGCGCCGTGGTCGGTTCGTCGGCGATCAGGATGCGCGGTTCGCCGGCGAGCGCCAGCGCGATCATCACCCGCTGGCGTAATCCGCCTGACAACTCGAACGAATAGGCGTCCACGCGCTGCGCCGGGCGAGGGATGCCGACCATGGCCAGCAATTCGATCGCGCGTGCCCGCGCCGCGCGCTTCGACAGAGTGGAATGCAGCCTGATCGCCTCGATAAGCTGATTGCCGACGGTGTGGTACGCGGAGAGCGAGCTCATCGGCTCCTGGAACACCAAGCCGATCTCGCCGCCGCGGATCGCGCGCATCTCCGTGCCATCCGAGGGCAGCCTCACGAGGTCCACCGTGCGCCCGTCGGCGCGGCGCAAGATGATCTCCCCGCTGACGATACGTCCCGGCCGCTCGACTATACGCAGGATGGAGCGGGCGGTGACGCTCTTGCCGCAACCCGATTCGCCGACGATGCCGAGCGTGCGGCCGGGGAACAGGTCGAACGAGGTGCCGTCCACCGCGCGCACCACGCCTTCGTCCTGGAAGAAATGCGTGTGCAGGTCACGCACCGAGAGGATCGGCTCAGCCATACGGGTCGGCCGCGTCGCGCAATCCGTCGCCCAGGAAGTTGAATGCCAGGATCACGATGATGACAGGCACGGCCGCGAACAGCAGCCATGGCGCGAGGCCGAGCGTTTGCAGGTTCTGCGCATCCTGCAGCATCACGCCCCAGGAGATCGCCGGTGGCCGCAGCCCGAGCCCGAGGAAGGAAAGCGTCGTCTCGCTGATGATCATCGCCGGCAGGGCGAGGCTGATCGCGGCGATGATGTGCGACAGGAAGGACGGCACCATGTGGCGGAAGATGATGCGCAGCCGCGATGCGCCGGCGAGTTCGGCGGCGGTGATGAAGTCCTCCTCGCGCAACGCGAGGAACCGGCCGCGCACCACGCGCGCCAGTTCCGTCCAGCCGATCAGCGATATGATGATGGTGATGGCGAAATAGACACGCAGCGGCGGCCAGCTCGTCGGCACCGCGGCTGCGAGGCCCATCCAGAGCGGGATGGTCGGCACCGAGCGCAGTATCTCGATCACGCGCTGGATCACGGTGTCGAGCCAGCCGCCTTGCAGGCCAGACACACCACCCAGCAGGACACCCAGCGCGAGGCTGAGCGTCACGCCGGCAAGTCCGATGGTGAGCGAGGTGCGGGTGGCGAGAACCAGGCGGGAGAAGACGTCGCGCCCCAACTGGTCGGTGCCGAGCAGGAAGATCGCGTCCTGCGGCCTTCCGTTGGCGAGACCCAGCAGGTGCCGATCGGTCGGGAGCAAGCCGAACAGGTAGTAGGGATAGCCGCGCGCGAACAGAGCGAGGTCGCGCGGATCGGACGGGTCCGGCGCGTAGGAAAGCTTGAAGGTGCGCAGGTCGCGCTTGCCCTTCAGCGCAAAGACCTGCGGGTGGAAATTGCCGTCGGCGTCGAACCACTGGATCGGCTGCGGTGGGATGTAGCTGCGCGCCGCCTCGGTGTCGAATGGCTCGGAATAGGCGATGAAGTCGGCGAAGGCAGTGACCAGATAGAACGCCAAGACGATGCCGGCGCTGACCAGCGCGAGCTTGTGCCGCTTGAAGCGCCACCAGATGAGCTGGCGCTGGGTGGCGACGGCGACACGGGTTTCCGCCTCGGTGGTGATCGGCGGCGCGCTATCCGAAACCGCGGTGCTCATCGACCACGGCCGAGCCGGATGCGCGGATCGATCCACATCAGCAGCAGGTCGGACAGCAGCGTGCCGATCACGGTGAGAATGCCGACCAGCAAAATGATCGTCGAGCCAAGCAGCATGTCCTGCGACAGCAGCGAGCGCAGCAGCAGCGGGCCGACGGTGTCGAGGCTGAGCACGATCGAGATGATCACGACGCCGGAGACCATGAACGGCAACAGATAGCCGATCGTGCTGGCGAACGGGTTGAGCGCGGCGCGCACCGGATATTTCAGGATGACGCGCCGTTCCGGCAGCCCACGCGCGCGCGCTGTCATCACATAAGGCTTGCGCAGCTCATCGAGCAGGTTGGCGCGCATGATGCGAACGAGCTGCGCGGTGCCGGCGAGTGCGAGGATGAACACCGGCACCGGCAGGTGCTGCAGCAGATCCGTGAGCTTCGCCCAGGACCAGGGCGCCAGCGCGTATTCGGCGGAGAACAGCCCGCCGACATTCAGGCTGAACAGGCGCAGGCCGAAATACATGATGATCAGCGCGAGCAGGAAGTTCGGTATCGCGAGACCGATGAAGCCCAGGAAGGTGAAGAAGTAGTCACCGATGGAATACTGGCGGATCGCCGAGTAGATGCCGATCGGCAGCGCCAGCCCCCAGGTGACGAGGATGCCACCGACCGACAGCACGATGGTCAGCCACAGCCGGTCGCCGATCACCTCGGTGACGGGTCTGCCATATTCGAATGACAGGCCGAAGTTCCCCCGAACCACGAGGCTTAGCCACTTGAAGTATTGCACGTAGATCGGCTGGTCGAGCCCGTAGGCGTGGCGCATTGCGTCCGCCTCCGCCGCCGAGATCGAGCTGCCCATGGCCGAGCTCTGCGCCACGTACGCGTCGACGAAGTCGCCTGGCGGCAACTGCATGATGACGAACGTCACCAGGGTGATCGCCCACACGGTGATCACCGCGAGCAGCAGGCGGCGGGCGAGATAAGCCAGCATGCGTCAGGGCCCATTTGTCATTGCGAGGAGCGCTGCGACGCGGCAATCTCGGTCAAAGTGCGCACTTTGACCGAGATTGCCGCGTCGCAGCGCTCCTCGCAATGACAAATGGGCCCTGACGCATGCTGGCTTATCTCGCCCGCCGCCTGCTGCTCGCGGTGATCACCGTGTGGGCGATCACCCTGGTGACGTTCGTCATCATGCAGTTGCCGCCAGGCGACTTCGTCGACGCGTACGTGGCGCAGAGCTCGGCCATGGGCAGCTCGATCTCGGCGGCGGAGGCGGACGCAATGCGCCACGCCTACGGGCTCGACCAGCCGATCTACGTGCAATACTTCAAGTGGCTAAGCCTCGTGGTTCGGGGGAACTTCGGCCTGTCATTCGAATATGGCAGACCCGTCACCGAGGTGATCGGCGACCGGCTGTGGCTGACCATCGTGCTGTCGGTCGGTGGCATCCTCGTCACCTGGGGGCTGGCGCTGCCGATCGGCATCTACTCGGCGATCCGCCAGTATTCCATCGGTGACTACTTCTTCACCTTCCTGGGCTTCATCGGTCTCGCGATACCGAACTTCCTGCTCGCGCTGATCATCATGTATTTCGGCCTGCGCCTGTTCAGCCTGAATGTCGGCGGGCTGTTCTCCGCCGAATACGCGCTGGCGCCCTGGTCCTGGGCGAAGCTCACGGATCTGCTGCAGCACCTGCCGGTGCCGGTGTTCATCCTCGCACTCGCCGGCACCGCGCAGCTCGTTCGCATCATGCGCGCCAACCTGCTCGATGAGCTGCGCAAGCCTTATGTGATGACAGCGCGCGCGCGTGGGCTGCCGGAACGGCGCGTCATCCTGAAATATCCGGTGCGCGCCGCGCTCAACCCGTTCGCCAGCACGATCGGCTATCTGTTGCCGTTCATGGTCTCCGGCGTCGTGATCATCTCGATCGTGCTCAGCCTCGACACCGTCGGCCCGCTGCTGCTGCGCTCGCTGCTGTCGCAGGACATGCTGCTTGGCTCGACGATCATTTTGCTGGTCGGCATTCTCACCGTGATCGGCACGCTGCTGTCCGACCTGCTGCTGATGTGGATCGATCCGCGCATCCGGCTCGGCCGTGGTCGATGAGCACCGCGGTTTCGGATAGCGCGCCGCCGATCACCACCGAGGCGGAAACCCGTGTCGCCGTCGCCACCCAGCGCCAGCTCATCTGGTGGCGCTTCAAGCGGCACAAGCTCGCGCTGGTCAGCGCCGGCATCGTCTTGGCGTTCTATCTGGTCACTGCCTTCGCCGACTTCATCGCCTATTCCGAGCCATTCGACACCGAGGCGGCGCGCAGCTACATCCCACCGCAGCCGATCCAGTGGTTCGACGCCGACGGCAATTTCCACCCGCAGGTCTTTGCGCTGAAGGGCAAGCGCGACCTGCGCACCTTCAAGCTTTCCTACGCGCCGGACCCGTCCGATCCGCGCGACCTCGCTCTGTTCGCGCGCGGCTATCCCTACTACCTGTTCGGCTTGCTCCCGACCGATCGGCACCTGCTGGGTCTCGCCAACGGAAGGCCGCAGGACGCGATCTTCCTGCTCGGCACCGACCAGTTGGGGCGCGACGTCTTCTCCCGCCTGGTTCTCGCCACCCGCACCTCGCTCACCATCGGACTTGCCGGCGTGACGCTCAGCCTCGCGCTGGGTGTCCTGCTGGGTGGTGTGTCTGGCCTGCAAGGCGGCTGGCTCGACACCGTGATCCAGCGCGTGATCGAGATACTGCGCTCGGTGCCGACCATCCCGCTCTGGATGGGCCTCGCAGCCGCGGTGCCGACGAGCTGGCCGCCGCTGCGTGTCTATTTCGCCATCACCATCATCATATCGCTGATCGGCTGGACGGAACTGGCGCGCGTGGTGCGCGGCCGGTTCCTCGCGTTGCGCGAGGAGGACTTCATCACCGCCGCCGAACTCGCCGGCGCATCGCGGCTGCGCATCATCTTCCGCCACATGGTGCCGTCCTTCCTGTCGCACATCATCGCCGCGATCAGCCTCGCCCTGCCGGCGATGATCATCAGCGAGACGACGCTTTCCTTCCTCGGGCTCGGGCTGCGGCCACCGGCGATCTCCTGGGGCGTGATGCTGCAGGATGCGCAGAACCTGCAAACGCTCGGCCTCGCGCCATGGCTGCTGTTCGCGGCCGTGCCTGTCATCATCGTGATCCTGGCATTCAACTTCCTGGGCGACGGATTGCGCGACGCGGCCGACCCGTATGGCTGAGCCGATCCTCTCGGTGCGTGACCTGCACACGCATTTCTTCCAGGACGAAGGCGTGGTGCGCGCGGTGGACGGCACCTCGTTCGACCTGTTCCCCGGCCGCACGCTCGGCATCGTCGGCGAATCGGGTTGCGGCAAGAGCGTCACCGCCCGCTCCATCCTGCGTATAGTCGAGCGGCCGGGACGTATCGTCAGCGGGGAGATCATCTTGCGCCGCGCCGACGGGCGCACGGTGGACCTCGTGAGGCTGCCCTCGGATGGCACGGAGATGCGCGCGATCCGCGGCGGCGAGATCGGCTTGGTGTTCCAGGAGCCGATGAGCTCGCTCTCCGCGTACCACACCGTCGGCAATCAGCTTATCGAGGCGATCAGGCTGCATTCCACTCTGTCGAAGCGCGCGGCGCGGGCACGCGCGATCGAATTGCTGGCCATGGTCGGCATCCCTCGCCCGGCGCAGCGCGTGGACGCCTATTCGTTCGAGTTGTCAGGCGGATTACGCCAGCGGGTGATGATCGCGCTGGCGCTCGCCGGCGAACCGCGCATCCTGATCGCCGACGAACCGACCACGGCGCTGGATGTCACCACGCAGGCGCAGATCCTGGAGCTGATCCGCCGGCTGCAGCAGGAGCGCGGGCTGGCGGTGATCCTGATCACCCACGACATGGGGGTGATCGCCGAGATGACAGACGACGTGGTAGTGATGTATCTGGGCCACGAGGTGGAGAAGGGCCCGGTCGACGCCATCTTCCATGCGCCGCGGCACCCGTATACACGTTCGTTGCTGCGCTCGATCCCGAGCGTGCTGGCCGAACCGCGGGCGCGTCTTGCCACCATCGCGGGCTCGATCCCGCATCCCTACGCGCGACCACCCGGCTGCCCGTTCCATCCACGCTGCCCCGACGCGATCGCCGGCATGTGCGAGAGGGCGTTTCCGGCCGAGGTGGCGATCGGCGAACGCCATGACGTCGCGTGCCATCTGTACACCACCGTTGGTGCTCGGGTGCCGGCATGACGATTGGTGAACATTCCCCCTCCCCTTGCGGGAGGGGGCCAGGGGGAGGGGGTGGCGCACGCACAACGTTCGCATCCACCCCTCCCCCTACCCCCTCCCGCAAGGGGAGGGGGAGTCCAGAGGCTGCATGACCCTCGTCCTGGACGTCCGCAATCTGCGCAAGTTCTATCCGATCCATCGCGGCATGCTCGGCCGTCTGGTCGGCCAAGTGCGCGCGGTCGACGATGTGAGCTTCAGCATCGATCGCGGCGAGACGCTGTCGCTGGTGGGCGAGAGCGGCTGCGGCAAGACCACCACCTCGCGCTGCATCCTGCGCGCGATCACGCCGACCGCGGGTGAGATCCGCTTCCGCGCCGAGACCGGTGCCGAAATCGATGTGGCACAGCTTGGGCGGAAGGAGCTGCGGCCGCTGCGGCGGCAGATGCAGATGATCTTCCAGGACCCGTTCTCCTCGCTCAATCCGCGCATGACGATCGCCGAGATCATCGGCGAGCCGCTGCTGGTGAACGGCATGGGCGACACGCGGGCGCGCAACGCGCGGGTGGCGGAGCTGCTGGAGCTGGTGCAACTGCCGAGCGCCTATCTGAACCGGTTTCCGCACGCGTTCTCTGGCGGGCAGCGCCAGCGCATCGGCATCGCCCGTGCGCTTGCCCTGTCGCCGTCGCTGATCGTGGCGGATGAGCCGGTGTCGGCGCTGGACGTTTCGGTGCAGGCACAGATCGTCAATCTGATGCTGGAGCTGCAGGACCGGCTGGGGCTCGCCTATCTGTTCGTCGCGCACGACCTGTCGGTGGTGAAGCATGTCAGCCACCGCGTGGCGGTGATGTATGTCGGCAAGATCGTCGAAGTCGCGCCCACCGAGGCGTTGTTCGCGACGCCGCGCCACCCCTACACTGAAGCGCTGCTATCCGCGGTGCCGGTGCCGGACCCGCGGCTGCGGGCGAAGCGGATTGTGCTGGAGGGGGATGTCGCGGACCCCTCGGACCCGCCACCCGGCTGCGCTTTCCATCCACGTTGTCGCTACGCGACGGAGCGGTGTCGGCAGGAAGTACCGGCGCTGGAGGAGGTGGCGCCGGGACACGCGGTTCGCTGCCTGCGAGCCAAGGAACTGGCGCTGCGGGGTGTCGCGGCAGCGGGCTAGGAATCGTCGCTACGGGCCAGACGCGGAGTTTATACCGGTGCGGAGATCGCTTTCGACCGCCTTGCCGATAAAACCAGGCTTATCCTTCATGCGCTCGCCCCATTGGGCACCCAGGAAGCCCAGGTCATAGTCGCCCTGGTTGATCACCTTTTGGTGGACTATGGACCAGTCCGTCGTTCCCGACAGTGCGGTGCGCATGAGCGACGTACTGGTGCCGACGTTCGCGCCGAACCAGAAATATCCCGCGAAATGATGGGTCTGGTCCGAGTCGTTCGGAATCACCGGCAGCCTGGGGTCACAATCCCACCAGCGCTTGTTCAGGCCCAGCGTGCTCGGCTTGTTGACCTTGGCGTCGGCAAAACCCACCACCGCATCCAACTTGTCGGCGAAGACCCAGCAGATGAGGTTGAACAGGTCTGGCTTGTTGCCACCGGCGACCTGATACATGTCCGCGCTCGCGACCAGCCGTCCATTGGCGTTTGAGGAGAAGAGGTAGGCCCAGTCGATCGTGCTGCCGACGCAGGCCGGCACATCCTTCTCGCCGTCGCCATGGCTGGCCCATTCGCGGGTAATCTCGCCGAAGTAGTTGCCGCTTCCGCTGAGGCCGAGACCGGCCCATTCCCGCAAGGCGTCCATCGCCCAGCCAGCCGCGGTGTCGAGATCGGGGGCATTGTCCTTCACGTATGCCCCCTTGCTGGTGCCGTCGAAATTCCGCAGCCACAGATCCTCAACCTTGAACTCGAAGCCCCGCTTGTCGAACTCCTTGAACAGAAAATCGAGCTTGCGGCCGTGGCGGCTGATCAGCTTGGCGCGGAGGTCGCTAGCCGTGTATGGCATCATCTTACCCTAAGACTCGGAGCCGGCGCGGCTCCATGCTCGGTTCGCAACACTACCAGTTCGTCGCAGGGATGGCGAGGATCCATAGCGATGGGTAACGTTCCGGAGAGACGGCAAATATCTTGCCTGCCCGGGCCGCCCCGATATGCTAATGACAGGCTGGGGTGGGCCGGTGAGGAATAGGCGGTGGCACGGCGAAGAGTTGGCGGGGCGGCTATTCGAGCGCAGCCAACGCACTGCAGGGACGACTAGAAATGGCCGAATGGTCGCGCGACAAGGCTCTCCTGACCATGACCTCGCCGCTCGGTGAGGATGCGCTCATTCCCCTCACGCTGATCGCCTCCGAGGTGATCAGCGAACCGTTCAGCTTTCAAGTGCACGTGGTGAGCCAGGTCGGGCGCATCGATCCCGACAAGCTGCTGTACCAGCCGGCTTGCGTCGTGGTGCAGCGCGACGGCAGCCCGGTGCGCTACTTCCACGGCATGGTCCAGGAAGTGACGTCGGGCGCCGAGACGCTCGGCAGCCGGACATCGACCATGTATCAGGAATACGATCTGCGCCTGGTCCCGAAGTTTTGGTTCCTGAGGCAGACCGTCGACTGCCGGGTGTTCCAGAACAAGTCCGTGCGCGACATCCTGACCCAGGTGTTCCAGGATGCCCACATGACTGCGGCGGACTTCACGATCATTCCGTCGGGCCAGCCGCGCGAGTACACCGTCCAGTTCAATGAAACCGACCTCAACTTCGCAACGCGCCTGATGGAGGAAGAGGGCTATTTCTACTTCTTCCAGCATACCGCGAACGGCCACAAGCTCATCATCGGCAATCAGAACAACGCGTTCGTCGATATCGACGGCGCGAATATGCATGCGAGCGGAGCCGGCGGTTCGGAGACGCTGTTGGACAGCTGGTCGCGCGTGACCGCCACCGCGCGCGGCAAGATGAAGCTCAAGGACTACGACCCGACGCGACCCAACACCCTGCTCGAGGAAGAGCGCGCGACAACCCTGGAGACCGCCGGAGCTTCGGCGCGTGACGGGTTTCGCTTTCCGGCCTTGACCTTCAAATCGGATACCGTTCACAACCGGGCCCAGTGGGAGATGGAAGCGGCCGAGGCCGAGGTATCGCTCTACGAAGGCTCCAGCCATTTCGGTCCGCTGCTGGCGGGCGGCAAGTTCACCATCGCGACGATGCCTTCGGCCGGCCCGTATGACGGCAGCTACGCGGTCCGCAGCGTGACCCACCAGGCAGCGGACGACACCTGGCTGCATCAGACCGATCGGACCTTCTACGGGAACCAATTCACGGCGTTCCCCGCAAAAGTGCCCTGGCGCCAGCCGATCGTTGCACGGCGACCGCGGATGGACGGAATCCACACCGCGCTGGTGCTGGGGCCCGATGGCGAGGAGATCTATACGGACGACCTCGCCAGGGTGAAGGTGCAGTTCTACTGGGACCACCGCCGGGAAGCGACCGACGCGCTTGCCGTCTGGGCCCGCGTCATCCAGCCCTGGGCCGGCAACGGCTGGGGCGCGCAGTTCATTCCCCGCGTCGGCACCGAGGTCGCGGTGGCCTTCGTTGATGGCGATCCGGACCGGCCCATCGTCGTCGGCGGCCTCTACAATGGCCGTGACACGCCGATCTATCCGAACTCCCAGAAGACCAAGTCCGGCATCCGCACGCGTTCCACCCTCAAGGGTGGCGGCTCCGAATTCAACGAGCTCACCTTCGACGACAAGAAGGGCAGCGAGCTCATCTACACCCAGGCCCAGAAGGACCTCACCACCTACGTCAAGCACGACGAAACGCTGAAGATCGACAACTGCCGCATCGTCACGGTCAAGCAGAACGAGACGGTCGATATCCAGAACAACCAGACCATCAAGGTGAAGCAGGACCACAGCCTGACGGTGACCGATGGCAACCACTCCATCGCCGTCAGCAAAGGCAACACCAGCCTGAAGGTGGACATGGGCAACCATGACGTGAAAATCGCCATGGGCAACCACTCGACCGACGTGCAGATGGGAAACGTCAGCCTCAAGGCCGGTCTTGGCAAGATCGACAACGAGGCAATGCAGGCCATCGAGCTGAAGGTCGGCCAGAGTTCCGTCAAGATCGATCAGATGGGCGTCACCATCACCGGCATGATGATCAAGATCGAGGGCCAGGTACAGACGCAGGTCAAGGGCCTGATGACCCAGGTGAACGGCGACGCAATGCTGATCCTCAAGGGCGGCATCGTGATGGTGAACTGACATGTCGCAGCCACCGGTCAAGTTCGCTGGCAGCGACCTGGCGGTGATCCGCCCGCGCGTGTCCCTGCCCGCCGGGGCCGCCGCCGTGGTGCGCGACTGCGCCCAGGTGATCGACGCGCTGGACCGGCTGGAGGAAGGCGGCTTTCTGATCGAGGCGACCCGGCTGATCGCCCACGCCCTGCCCAAGCGCGAGGCGGTCTGGTGGGCCTGCATGTGCGCCGCCCACGCCGCGCCCGCCGACCTCCCGCCGGCGGACCGCCTGGCACGCGAGGCCGCCGAGGAATGGGTGCGCCTGCAGACCGACAAGCCGCGCCGCATTGCCTGGGATCGCGCCCAGGAAAGCGGCTGCGTCAGCCCGGAAGCCTGGGCGGCGGTGGCGGCGTTCTGGAGCGGCGACTCGATGGCACCAGAGGGTCAGCCGCCGGTCCCTCCGGCACCGCATCTCGCCGGCACCGCCGTGGCCGGGGCGGTTGCCCTGGCCGCCGTTCGCGGCGACGTTGCGCGTCAGGAAGCAAGATTGCGCCGCTTCCTCGAAAGTGGGCGTAATATCGCGGCGGGCGGCCCCGGCCGGCTGCCCGCCGAGGCAGCGTGACGCGACAGACAGGCGGCCGGCCTGACCACATTCGGCTGAGACCATGCAACTGACGATGACGGTCCTGCGCTGCCCGGACGCGGTGGCACCCGAAACCCGCAACGTGGCCGGCGGAGAATTCTCCGTCGGACGCGGACCAGGCGTTGACTGGGTGCTGCCCGATCCGGAGCGGCTGTTGTCCAAGCGCCACTTCGCCGTGGCGTATCGCGGCGGGGTCTGGCAGCTCGCCGACACATCGACCAACGGCACGTTTCTGAACCGCGATACCGCCCCGGTCGGCGCCGGCGATGTGCACAGTCTGCGCGATGGCGACCGCGTCCGGCTCGGCGCCTACGAGATCGAAGTGCGGCTGGTGGAGGATGCCGTGGCGCGCCCGGGTGCCGCCTCGGGCGGCAGCCCGTTCGGCGATCCGTTCGGCATGGATCCGTTCGCGCCGAAGCGGCCGGAGCGCAATCCCTTCGATGAGCCGGACCAACCCAGTCTGCGCATCGCACCGACGACGGCACAGTTGCCGCACGACTTCGACCCGCTGGCGCCGGACCCGGCTGAGGCGCCGTTTCATGGACCGACCCAGGCTGACAACTCGTCGGTCATGGAGGATGCATTTCGTCCGCCACAGCCCCTCGGGCAGGCACCGTTGCATACCGGCGGCGTGATCCCGGGCGACGATCTACTGCCGGACGACTGGGACAAGGACCTGCTGGAGGGCATCTCGCCGCCCGCGGCGACGCCCGTCCCGCCGCCCGCCGCCCGCGCGGTGCCGCAACCTGCGGCACAACCCGCGCCACCGAGGCCGCCGGAACCCGCTCCGCCACCATTGATGCGGCCGGCCGCCCCGCAACCGGCCTCGCCGTTCGAGGAACCGTCGGTCGGCCAGGTGGCCGATGCCTCGCCGTTCGACGAAACGGCGGAGATCGCGGCGCCGGCCGCACCGCCGGCACCACCGCCAGTCGCCGCACCGCGGCCTGCCGCCGCCGCGCCGGCACCCTCCCGCCCCGCACCGGCGCCGCCGCCACAGCCAGGCGCCGGAGATGCCGCATTGCTGGCCGCCTTCCTCGAGGGCGTCGGCCTGCCGGACGCGCATCCGACCGATCCGGCCGCCACCATGCTGGCGCTGGGCAAGGCGTTCCGCACCCTGGTCGCCGGGGTGCGCGCGGTACTGATCGCCCGCGCCTCGATCAAGAGCGAGTTCCGCATCGAGCAAACGATGATCCGCGCGCGCGGCAACAATCCGCTGAAGTTCTCCGCTGGCGACGACGACGCGCTCGCCGCCCTGCTCGGTGTCGGGCGGCGGACCGACATGGCGCCGCACGAGGCGGTGGCCGACGCGCTGCGCGACATCCGCCTGCACGAACTCGCCTCGATGGCCGCGATGCAAACGGCGGTGCGCTCGATGCTCGACGGGCTCGATCCCGCCAGGCTGCGCGCCACTGCCGAACAGGGCGGCGGCATGACGGTGCTGCCGGCGCAGAAGAAGGCGCGCGCTTGGGACGCCTACGAGGTGCTGCACGCGCGTACCGTGCAGGCATTGTCCGATGATTTCGACAGCGCCTTCGGCAAGGCATTCGCCCGCGCCTATGAGCGTTCTCTGGAAGAGGTTTCCGCAAAGGAGCGAGGATGATCCGCCGCCGATCCCTGCTGCAATTCGTGCCGGTGCTCGCCGCACCGCTGGCGCTGCTTCGCTGCGCCCCGCCACCGAAGCCGCCGGCCGTGCTGACGCTGGTGATGACCGGCAGCGCCGATCAGAATCCGGACCTCTCCGGCAAGCCCGCGCCGGTCGCGGTGCGCATCTACCAGCTCACCGCCACGGCGAAGTTCGAACGCGGCGACGTCTTCGCACTGACCGAACACGAGCAGCAGACGCTGGGCCAGGACGATGCGGGCTCACAAGAATTTGTACTGTCGCCTGGCGAGACCCAGACGAAGACCTTCGAGCTCAAGCCGGGCGTGCAGGCCGTCGGCGTGGTGGTGCTGTATCGCGACGTTGATCATGCGCAATGGCGCGCGGATGCCCCCGTGGCGACCAGCGGGCCGACAAAGCTCGCACTCAACGTCGGCAAACTTGCTATCACGCTGAAGCCTGCTGCCTGAGCTTGGCGCCGGCGGCACGCCTGCGTCATGATGTTGCAGATTGGGGAGAAGCCGATCGATGAGCTGGACGAACCGCGTGGTCTGGCAGGAAGGCATGTTCCTGCGCACGCAGCACTTCCAGCAGCAGGATCGCTGGATGGAGCAGCTCGTGCGCGGTCGCGTGCAGGCGCTGCGGCCGCATCCGTGGGGGATGATCGAGTACGCGCTCGACCGCGACCTGCTCGGCACCGGCCGCTTCGCGCTCGCCTCCGCCGCCGGCGTGTTCGAGGACGGCACACCGTTTTCGTTGCCAGGCGAGACCGACCATCCGCCGCCGCTGGAACTCCCCGACAACGCGCGCAACGTGCTGGTGTATCTCGCTCTGCCGATCCGCCAGGCCGGCGCGGTGGAAGTCGCGGACAGCGCGACCGAGGGCCGCTACGCCGCGCGTCCGTTCGAAGCCTACGACACGCATTCCGCCTCGCCGCAGCCGGCGGAGCTGCAGGTCGGGCGGCTGCGCCTGCGCTACCTGCTGGAGACCGACGAACGCACCGGCTATCTGTGCCTCGGCCTGGCGCGCGTGACCGAAGTCACCGCCGATCGGCGTATCGTGCTGGATGAGCGCTGGATTCCGCCATCGCTCGTCTGCTCCGCCGCGGCACCGTTGTCGGGACTGATTGCCGAGCTGTCGGGCATGCTGAACCAGCGCGGCGAGGCGCTGGCGGCGCGCATGACCGCGCCCGGCCAGTCGGGCGTCGCGCAGGTCGCCGACTTCCTGCTGCTGCAGTCGATCAACGGCTGGCAGAATGTGCTGGCGCATTGGGCGGATGCGGCGAACGTCCATCCGGAGG
This sequence comes from Acetobacteraceae bacterium, assembly GCA_041487355.1. GTDB lineage: Bacteria > Pseudomonadota > Alphaproteobacteria > Acetobacterales > Acetobacteraceae > JAMXLO01. The sequence continues at coordinate 51,180 of JBGPND010000004.1, forward strand.
CGCTGTACACGACGCTCGTGCAGATGGCGGGCGAATTCGCGACCTTCCTCGAGACGCGGCGGCCGAACGCCTATCCGGCCTATCGCCATGATGATTTGCAGCGCAGCTTCGCACCGGTGGTCGCCGATCTGCGGCGGGCGCTCTCCGCGGTGCTGGAGGCGACCGCGATTCCGATCCCGCTGCGCGAGGCCCGCCATGGCGTGCAGGTGGGGCCGATCACCGACCGCTCGATCCTGCGGGCATCGAATTTCGTGCTTACGGTGCAGGCGGACGTGCAGGCAGAGCAGTTGCGACGGCTGTTCCCGTCGCAGGTGAAGATCGGGGCCGTGGAGCACATCCGCGAGCTGGTAAACGTGGCTCTGCCGGGGATCGCCGTGCGGCCGTTGCCGGTGGCGCCGCGGCAACTGCCGTTCTACGCCGGCGCGACCTACTTCGAGCTGGATCGCGCCAGCCCGCACTGGCAGCAGATGCAGAATTCGGGCGGCTTCGCGATCCACGTCTCGGGCGATTTCCCCAATCTGCGTCTGGAACTTTGGGCGATCCGCGGATGAGATACCCCCTCACCAACCTTCCCCCGCTGCGCGGGAGAGGGAGTTCAGCGCCCCCTCTCCCGCGACGCGGGGGAAGGCTGGGGAGGGGGTGGCGATGAGCGACAATCCCTTCTCTGAACCGGAAGACTCCGACAAGACCGTGATCCGTCCGGTGCCTGGCGGCCGGCGCACTGCGCCCCCGCCGCAGGCCCCCGCCCAGTCGGCATTCCGCGATGCGCCGCCGCCGCAACCCGCGGCGCAGCCGGCGCAGGCGGCGCCCATCTCCGCCGACGGCGCGGAAAAGATCAGCTTCGGCCTCAACCCGCTGATCGAGGCGGCGGCGCCGTTGCTGCAACTGCTCGGTCGTCTGCGCAACACCTACAGCCAGCCGGACCCCGGTGACCTGCGCGAGCGGGCAATCCAACAGATCCGCGCCTTCGAACAGGCGGCACGCGACGGCGGTGTGCCGATGGATCAGCTTCGCCCCGCGCACTACGCGCTCTGCGCCAGCCTGGACGACGTGGTGCTGAACACGCCATGGGGCAGCGCCGGCGCCTGGGCGGCGCGCTCGCTGGTATCCAGCTTCCATCAGGAGGTGCGCAGCGGCGAGCGGTTCTTCGACCTGCTCGGCCAGCTTCGGCAGAATCCCGGCACTTTCCTGCCGGTGCTGGAGCTGATGTATCTCTGCCTCAGCCTCGGCTTCCAGGGACGCTACCGGCTGTCGCCGCGCGGCCCGGGCGAGCTCGACCGCCTGCGCGAGGACCTCTACGCCATCATCGTGCGCCAGCGGCAGGCGGCCGACCCGGCGCTGGCGCCGCATTGGCAGGGCGTGCAGGCGCCATACAAGCCGGCGCGTGCCGTCGTGCCGACCTGGGTGATGGCGGCCGCCGCCCTCGCCGTGATCGGCGGGCTGTTCGTCTGGTTCTCCACCGGCTTGAACGCCGCCTCGGACGATTTGTTTGCGCAACTGCAAACCGCGCCGCTCGCGCACATGCCGCAGATCACCCGCGTGGCCCCGGTGCGCCCGCCGCCGCCGCCGCCGCCACGAGTCGAGGTGCCGGAGCCGCTCTATGTGTTCCTGAAGCCGGAGATCGACCAGAAGCTCGTCGAGGTGCTCGGCGACCACGCGATGCCGATCGTGCGCATCCTCAACCGCGGCATGTTCCCCTCCGGCAGTGCCACCGTGGCGCCGACCTACGTCCGCCTGCTGGAGCGGATCGGCGAGGCGCTGAAGGCGGAGAAAGGGCCCGTGACCGTCAACGGCTACACCGATAACCAGCCGATCCACACCGTGCAGTTCCCCTCCAACTTCCAGCTATCCGCTTCTCGCGCCGAGGCGGCACGCGCGATCATCGTCCGTGCGCTCGGCGAACCGGGCCGGGTCACCGCCCAGGGTCACGCCGATGCCGACCCGGTGGACAGCAATGCCACGCCGGAAGGCCGCGACCAGAACCGGCGGATCGAAGTCGTGTTGCGGAGGCAGGGCTGAACCATGCGTGCCGTTCTGCGCTTCCTTGGCTCCCGCTGGTTCCTGAGCTTCATCGGCGTCGCGCTGCTTGGCGTGCTGGTCTGGCTGTTCGGGCCGTTCCTGACCTTCCTGGAAAGCTGGATCGCCCGCACCATCGTCATCGTGGTCATGCTGCTGATCTGGGGCGGCGTGAATTTCTGGCTCGATCTGCGGCGGAGGAAGAACGAAAACGCCCTGGTCGAGGGCGTCACCGCCGCCCAGGCCGATCCGACTGCCGCCGCGTCGGCCGAGGAAGTCGCAGCGATGCGCGACAAGCTGACCACGGCTCTCGCGCTGCTGAAGAAGGCATCGGGCTCGCGCGGCTATCTCTATGAGCGGCCCTGGTACGCGATCATCGGGCCGCCCGGCGCGGGCAAGACCACCGCGCTGCTGAACGCCGGCCTGTCGTTCCCGCTCGCGGCAGAGATGGGCCAGAGCGCGGTCGCCGGCGTCGGCGGCACGCGCATGTGTGACTGGTGGTTCACCGAGAGCGCGGTGCTGATCGACACCGCCGGCCGCTACACCACGCAGGATTCCGATGCGGCGGTGGACAAGGCGGGCTGGCAGGCCTTCCTCGATCTGCTCCGGCGCACGCGCGCGCGCCAGCCGCTGAACGGTGTGCTGGTGGCCATCGCGCTGTCCGACATCGCCGCGGCACCGCCAGCCGAACGGCTCGCGCATGCCCGCGCGATCCGGCGCCGGGTGAAGGAGCTCTACGATCAGCTTGGCGTGCGCGTGCCGGTCTATGCGCTGTTCACCAAGGCGGACCTGGTCGCCGGCTTCACCGAGTTCTTCGACGACCTGGATCGCGAGCGGCGCGGCCAGGTCTGGGGCATGACATTCCCGCTGAACAAGTCGGAGGCCGGCACCGCCGCGCTGTTCGGCCCCGAGTTCCAGCTTCTGGAGGAGCGGCTGAACCAGCGGCTGCTCGACCGGCTGCAGACGGAAAGAAGCCCCGACAGGCGCACGCTGATCGCCGGCTTCCCGCCACAGGTCGCCAGCCTGGCCTCGCCGCTCGCCGAATTCGTCACCGAGGCATTCGGCGGATCCCGGCTCGATCCGGCGCCGTTCCTGCGCGGTGTCTATCTGACGTCGGGCACGCAGGAAGGCACGCCGATCGACCGCCTCACCGGCGCGATGGCGCGGAGTTTCGGCATCGACGCGCAGCGCGCGCCGTCGCTGCGGCCGGAGCAGGGGCGCAGCTATTTCCTGACGCGTCTGCTGAAGGACGTGATCTTCGGCGAGGCGACGCTGGTCGCGCGCGACCCCGCCGCCATCCGGCGCAACGTGCTGGTCCGCGCCGGCGCCGCCGCGCTCGCGCTGATCGTGGCGCTCGGCGGGGCGGCCGCACTGGTGCAGACGCGGCAGGCGAACCAGCTTGCCCTGGCGCAATCCGACGCCGCCCTGGCCGCCTACATCAAGACGGCCCAGTCGCTCGCGCTCGATCCGGTGACCGATGCCCAGTTGCCGCGCATCGTACCGCTGCTCGATGAGGCGCGCGCCCTGCCGTTCGGCGTAGACGCAGAGCCGCCAGCGACCCAATGGTTCCCCGGCCTGTCGCAGACCGACAAGCTGGGAGCCGGCGCGCGCGAGGTCTATCGCCACGCCCTGCAGCATGTGCTGCTGCCGCGGCTGGTCGTCCGGCTGGAAGCCCAGATGCGGTCGCATTTCGAGCAGCCGGCCTACCTGTACGAGGCGACGCGGGTTTACCTGATGCTCGGTTCGGCCGGACCGCTCGACCGCAGTCTGGTCAAGGAGTGGATGAGCCTCGACTGGCAGGTTGCCTTGCCCGGCCCAGCGTCGAAGGCGTTGCGCGACAGCCTGGAACGTCATTTGGCCGCGCTGCTGGATGAGCCGCTCGAGAAGGTGCCGCTCGATGGCGCACTGGTGGAGGATGCGCGGCGCACCTTCAGCCGGGTGTCGTTGGCGGACCGCGTCTACGGCACGATCCGCGGCTCGCAGCAGGCGCGGGCGTTGCCGCCGTGGCGGCCGGCCGACGCCGCCGGCGCCTCCGGCGTGCGCGTGTTCATCCGCCGCTCCGGCGCACCGCTGACCGAGGGCGTGCCTGGGTTCTATAACATCGACGGCTTCTACAAGGTGCTGCTGCCGAATCTGCCAGCCGCAACCACGCAGGTCGCGAGCGAAAGCTGGGTGCTGGGCAAGGAGGCGCAGATCGATCCGACAAGCCCACAGGTGCTGACCCTGCAACGCGACGTCATCGCGCTCTACACGGCGGACTATGCGAAGCAGTGGGACGCGCTGCTGGGCGATCTGGAAGTCGAGCCCATGCGCAACCTGCAGCAGGCGGTGCAGGAGCTCTACATCCTGGCGTCGCCGCAATCGCCGATGCGCGACCTGCTGGCAGGAATCACGCGGCAGCTCACCCTGACCCAACCGCCGCCACCGCCGCCCGGCATCGCCGGTGCGGCGCAGGGCGCGGTGCAGGCGGCGGGAGCGGCTGCGGCGCAGACCGCAAGCGGCGCGGCGTCCAGGCTGCAGGCTTTGGTGGGGCAGGCTGGCGGGCCGCCGCCGGAGTCGCCGGGCAAGGCGATCGAGGACCGCTACACCGCATTGATCACTTTCGTCGGCAAGGGGCCCGGCGCGCCGATCGACAATGTGCTGAAGCTGCTGAACGACCTCCAGGTGCAGCTCGCCAAGCTGGCCGCGGCACCGGTCGGTGGCCCGGCTGCCGCACTCGGCGGCGGCGAAGACCCCGCGCAGTTGCTGCAGGCCGAGGCGAGCCGCGACCCGCAACCGGTGGCCCGCTGGCTGCAGGCGATGGCGATCAGCGGCAACCAGTTGCGTGGCGGCGGCGCACTCGAGCAGGTCAAGAAGGCGTTCGGCGCACCCGGCGGGCCCGCGTCGCTGTGCAAGCAGGCAGTCGCGGGCCGCTACCCGTTCACCCCCGGCTCCAGCAACGACATTCCTCTGGACGACTTCGCCCGTCTGTTCGCGTCGGGTGGGCTGCTGGACAAGTTCTTCAACGAGAACCTGCAATCCTTCGTCGATACTTCCGGCGCCACCTGGAAGGCCCAGCCGGTGGCAGGCGTCACTGCTCCGGTCTCGCCGGGCGACCTTGCCCAGTTCCAGCGCGCGTCGCAGATCCGCGACCTGTTCTTCGCCGCCGGCGGCAACCAGCCGACCGTGCGCTTCGACATCACGCCGCTCGACACCGACGCGAAGCAGGTGACGCTCGACCTCGACGGACAGGCGATCGTCTATGCGCACGGACCGCAGCGGCCGGTTTCGGTGACCTGGCCGGGGCAGAACCGGATGAACAGCGTCCGGCTGGTGTTCGATCCGCCGCCGTCGAGCGGTGCGCCGGTCTTCCAGGCAACCGGACCCTGGTCACTGTTCCGGTTGTTCGGCCAGGGCACGCTGCAGCAGAGCGGGTCGGCGGATCGTTATATGCTCAACTTCCAGCTCGGCGACCGCCATGCCTCGTTCGAGATTCGCGCCGGATCTGTGCTGAACCCGTTCGCGCCTGGCGTTCTGCGAGACTTCCGGTGTCCGACCCTTTGATGGCCGGCTTCTATGGCAAGCTGCCGGCGCGTGGCGATTTCGTCCGCGCCGGCCTGCCGCGCGACTTCACCGACCGCTGGGATGACTGGCTGCAATCCGTGCTGGCGGGCAGCCGAGCATTGATGGGCGAAGCCTGGCTGCCCGCTTTCCTGGAGGCGCCGGTTTGGCGCTTCGCCTTGCCCGCCGGAATGTGCGGCGAGCGCACGGTGCTCGGCCTGATGCTGCCGAGCGTCGACCGGGCGGGCCGCTACTTCCCCCTGACCTTCGCGGCACTGCATGGCGGAGCGGCCGAGACAGCGGAGGGAAATGCCTGGCTCGACCGGTGCGAGGCGGCTGGACGCAGCGCCCTGGAACAGGATACGCCGCCGCAGGAGATTTCCGACATGTTGGGGTTGCCCGACCTGCCGAACGACCCCGACCTGCCGAACGACAAGGAAGGCGTCGCCGACGCCGTGTGGTGGAGTGAAGGCTCTCCGCGCGTGAAGCCCGCCCGCATGACTCTCGCATCCCTGCCCGACGCGGCGACTTATGCGGCGATGCTGGGGACGGGGACGGAGGACACGGCGGCTACGGCGGACCAGCCCGCGGAGGCGGCGGGTGAATCGAGGCAGGATGCTTCGGGGGGGATCACATGGGAGCCGACGTCGTGACCGCCCCGCGCTTCCGGTCCTGGGCCGTGACGCATCCGGGGGCCAAGCGGAAGCACAACGAGGACGCCTATGTCGACCGGCCTGATATTGGCCTGTGGGCCGTGGCCGACGGCGCGGGCGGCCATGCGTCCGGCGAGGTCGCATCGGGAATGATTGCCGAGGCGCTGGAAGGAATCCCAGTCGGTCTGCCGGCTTCGGAGCTGCTGGCGCAGGTGCGCCTGGCGATCGAGCGGACGCACGTGGCGTTGCGCGAGGAGGCGGCGCGGCGCGGCCCGGATGTGATGGTGGCATCGACCGTCGTGGTCATGCTGGCGCGCGGCGAACACTTCGCCTGCCTGTGGGCAGGCGACTCCCGCGCCTACCTGCTGCGCGCCGGCACGCTGCGCCAGATCACCCGCGACCACAGCCTGGTGCAGGAGCTGCTGGAGGCTGGCGCGATCGGACCGGACGAAGTGGAGAACCATCCGCGGGCGAACGTGATCACCCGCGCCGTCGGCGCAGAGCTCGACGAGTTCACCCTCGACAAGGTGAGCGACCGGCTGGTGGCGGGCGATCGGTTCCTGCTGTGCAGCGACGGCCTGTGCAAGACCCTGCCGGCGGGCGAGCTGGCCAGCCTGCTCGGCTCGCTGGACGACGTGCCGGCGCAGGCGCTGATCGATGCGGCGCTTGCGATGAACGTCAGCGACAACGTCACCGCCGTCGCGGTCGAATTCACCGGGTAGAGCACGTTCAGCAGGACTGGGATCTCGCCCGGATGATGGGTTTCGCTCTGCTCAACCCATCCTACGCCTACGCCGCAGCCTGTAGGATGGGTTGAGCGCAGCGATACCCATCACGACTGGCGAGGCTCGCTCGCGTTTCCGGTCACCCTGAATTCGCTATAGAGCAAAGTGAAAGACGTGGATGGCCGGCCATGACGTAAAAGGGCCAGGGAACTGCGTCCCCTGGCCCTGCTCGATGCGCCGCGATGCCGCGTGTCAGACCTTCTGCATCTGCAACAGGTCGTAGCCCACCGTATCCGGCGAGCCGCCGATCTTCGGATCGCGTTCGGTATAGGTGAACATGATCTTGGTGAAGTTCAGCGACAGGCTCTCTGTCGGGGCGTCGCCACCGCTCGACACGCTGTAGCCGCTCAGCCCGCAATTGGTGAGCTCGTAAGCCAGGAAGGTGTCGACCTTGTCCTTGGTCGTGGTGGTGAACTTGAACTTCACCGTGGCACTCAGGTCGCCGGCGACGGCGTCCATGAACAGCTTGGTGGATGACTTGTCCAACCGTTTGGTGACCACGATCTCGCTGATGCTGGGTTCGGAAGCCTCACGGGTTGCCGCGCCGCGCGCGGCGGTTCCGATGCCGCGACCGACGCCCCATTGGAACGAGTTCAGCTCGATCCATTTCTCGAAGCCGCTGGTCGTCACGGCTCCGTCGATCCCATCCCACTTCATATACAGTGCCACGATGCGCTCCTTTGTTTCCGGCGAGGCGGTTTAACGGGTTTAGCCGATATGGTACTGAAACGACCCAGCCGTGTCCACGCCCACGGTGACCCCGTTGATCGTTGCGCCCTCGGCGAGGCGAGATAGCACCTCCCCGGACAATTCCGGGAGTAACGTCCGCGAGAGGATCTTCTCGACGTTCCGCGCGCCGGACGATGTCTCGGTGCAACGCGCGGCGATCGTGTCGACCAGTTCCTGGTCCCAGGCGAAGCTAGTGCCATAAGATTCCTGGACTCTTCGCCGAATCCGGTTGAGCTGAAGCTCGACGATCTGGCGGATGATGGCGGGCGAGAGCGGAAAATAGGGGACCAAATTCACCCGGCCGAGGAAGGCCGGCTTGAAGTGCTTCATCAGCTCCGGCATCAGCGCCTCGGCCAGCGCCGCCGAGTCAGGGGCCGTCTCGGGATCGGCGAACAGCCGGGTGATCAGGTCGGTGCCGGCGTTCGACGTCATGATGATGACGGCGTTCTTGAAGTCGATGTCGCGGCCTTCGCCGTCCTTCATGTTTCCCTTGTCGAACACCTGGAAGAAGATGTCCTGCACCCCGGGATGCGCCTTCTCCATCTCATCCAGCAGGATGACGGAGTAGGGCCGCCGCCGCACCGCCTCGGTCAGCACGCCGCCCTCGCCGTAGCCGACATAGCCAGGCGGGCTACCCATAAGCAGGCTGACCTTATGCTCCTCCTTGAATTCGCTCATGTTGATGACGGTCACGTTCTGTTCGCCGCCATACAGCAGGTCGGCGAGCGTCAGCGCCGTCTCGGTCTTGCCGGTGCCGGAGGTACCGACCATCAGGAACACGCCGATCGGCTTGCGCGGATCGGTGAGACCGGCGCGGGACGTGCGGATTGCCTGTGCCACCGCCTCCAGCGCATGCGGCTGGCCGACGATACGCTGCTCCATCGCCTGCTTGAGATTGAGGATGGTGCGGATCTCGTTGGACTGCATGCGGCCGGCTGGAATGCCAGTCCAGCCCTCCACCACCTCGGCCACCGCCTGACGGTCCACCACCGGATGGATCAGCGGCGTCTCGCCTTGCAGCGTGCGCAGCTTGCCGGAAATCTCTGCGAGCTTCACGCGGAGCGCATCCTTGTCTTCGGTGTTCGCCGGATCTTCGATCTGCGCCCGTGTCTCGCCGAGCTGGGCCGCCAGCGCCTTCTCCTGCTCCCAGCGCGCCTCCAGCGCCACGAGTTCCTCGGTGGCGCGCGCGCGCTCCGCCAGCAGGTCCTCGCGGCGTGCCCCGTGCGGCTCGCCGGCGGCGATCTCGCGATCGAGAATCGCCACCTCGGTATCGATCAGCCCGATCCGCCGCTGGCGATCCTCGATCGGCGGCGGCACCGCCGCCTGGCTCATCGCCACCCGCGCGCAGGCGGTGTCGATCAGGCTCACCGCCTTGTCGGGCAACTGGCGCGACGGGATGTAACGCGCCGACAGCCGCACCGCCTCGCTTACCGCCTCGTCCAGGATGCGGACGTTGTGGTGCTTCTCCAGCGTATCGACCAGGCCACGGACCATCGCGACCGCCATCGGCTCCGGCGGTTCGTCGACCTTCACCACCTGGAAGCGCCGCGTCAGCGCCGCATCCTTCTCGAAGTACTTCTTGTATTCGGCCCAGGTGGTGGCGGCGATAGTACGCAGCTCGCCGCGCGCCAGCGCCGGCTTCAGCAGGTTGGCGGCGTCGCCCTGCCCGGCCGAACCGCCGGCACCGATCAGCTGGTGCGCCTCGTCGATGAACATGATGATCGGCTTGGGACTGGCCTTCACCTCGTCGATCACGCCGCGCAGCCGGTTCTCGAACTCGCCCTTCACCCCGGCGCCCGCCTGCAGCAGGCCCAGGTCGAGGGTGCGCAGCGTGACGCCCAGCAAAGCCGGCGGCACGTCGCCGGAGGCGAGCCGCACGGCGAAACCTTCCACCACCGCCGTCTTGCCGACGCCCGCCTCGCCGGTGAGGATCGGATTGTTCTGCCGCCGCCGCGTCAGGATGTCGATGATCTGGCGGATCTCGGTGTCGCGGCCGAGGATCGGGTCGATCTTGCCGGCCCTGGCCTGGGCGGTCAGGTCGGTGGTGTACTGGTCAAGGGCGCCTGATCCGCGCGGCGCCATGGGCGCGCCATCGCCGGCCGCCCCCGCCTCTCCCGATGTGGCTGCCGCCTGGGCTTCCGCCGCCTCGGCGCTGTTGGCGGTGATCGCGGCAAAGTCCCGCTTCAGCGCATCGGCATTGATCTTCAGTAGCTGTCCGGACGCCTCGCGCGCGCGCCGCGCCAGGGTCTCGTCCGCCAGCAGCGCCCAGAGCAGATGCCCCGATCGGATGCGGCCCACGCCTTGCTCGAGTGAAGCCAGCAGCCAGGCCTGCTTTGCCAGTTCCACGATATCCGGCGCCAGCGATGGCGCCCGCCCGTTGCCGGTCTTCATCCGCTCCAGCGCGCGATTGAGATCGGTGGCGAAGCGCCCCTGGTCGATTTCGTAATGGCGCAGGATGGCGGCGATGTCACTGTCGGCACGATCGGCCAGCGTGACCAGCCAGTGTTCGATCTCGACATTGTAGTGGGTGCGCGACAGCGTCAGACCGGCGGCAGCCTCGAGCGCCCGCCGGCACGGGTCGTTCAGCCGGCCCACAAGCTGTTTCAGATCGATGGTGGCCATCCGGTTTCCCCCGGGGGAGCGATCCCCCTTTTCGCGACTGGAGACTATGTGTTACGCGGAACCATTGTCCAGCGATTGAGAGGCGCGTGAATGGTGGACCTGCCGGAAGGCGTCGACCTCGAGGCTCTGCTGGCACCGATACCGGGTGATGCGCCGCAAGGCATCGACATCCGCGAGGACTTCTCCTCCACCTCGCCGTACAACCGGCTGCGCGATGCGCGCTCCGAGGCGCGCGACGCCGAGCGCGGGCAGGATGCCGGCGATGCGGATGCGCGTGATCCGACACCGCTCTGGCGCAGCGTTAGGGAACTCGCGCTGAAGACGCTGGCGGAGACCACCAAGGACCTGGAAGTTGCCGCCTGGCTGACCGAGGCGCTGGTGCGCAGCCATGGGCTGGCGGGGCTCGCCGCGGGCGCGCAGCTCATGGCGGGCCTTGCCGAACAGTACTGGGACGGTCTGTTCCCGCTGCCGGACGATTACGGCATGGAGACCCGCGTCGCCCCGGTGACCGGGCTCAACGGCCGCGACGGCAACGGGTCGCTGATCCAGCCGCTCTACAAGCTCGCGCTGTTCAATCGGACCGACGGCTCGCCGCTCGCATATTACCAGTATAAGCAATCCGAACAGCTCGGCACCGTCGATGCCGAGAACCGGCAGAAGCGCATCGATGCCGGAGCGGTGCCGCTCGAGAACCTGGAGCGCGAGGCGCGCGCCGCTGGCAGCCGTCTGTTCGCCGCACTGCTCTCGGATGGACGGGCAGCGCGCGATGCCTGGCAGGCGATGGCCAACGTGATGGACGAGAAGGCCGGCGCCGATGGCCCCTCCACCACGGCGGTCCGCGATCTGCTGTCCGGCATCATCGACGTTGCCGCGCGCTACGCGCCGGCCGATGCGGTCGGCGGCGACGGCGCGGCGGCGCAAGGCGAGGCGGCCTCTGGCGGAGCGGCGGCTGCCGGCCCGACAGGAGGCGTGGGCCTCGCCGGCATCGCGGTGGCGCCAGGACAGGCTGCCTCGCGCGAGGATGCGCTGCGCGCGCTGAGCGAGATCGCCAACTTCTTCCGCCGCACCGAACCGCACTCACCGCTCTCCTACACGCTCGACGAGGCGGTCCGCCGCGGACGCATGACCTGGCCCGAACTGCTGCAGGAGGTGGTTTCCGACATGGATGCGCGCAACAGCATCCTGACCACCCTCGGCATCCGCCCGCCGCCGCCTGAGGCTCAGGAATGACCCGAACGTGTGATAACGGGTGTGTGAAGAAGATCACAGACACAAGGAATTATTGACCATACTCGTCTCGACTGTCTAATCTTTGCGCAGCAGGCCGATGTGCGCGCATGCGCCGATGGTGGGCCAGTCGGCCCGAGCCGATCACAGGGATGGGGAAGCGAGACCATGAGTGCCAGCATCCACGACAAGCTCAATCGCGTCCGCAAGCCGCGGGTGCACATCACCTACGAAGTCGAGACGGAGGGCGCGGAGATTCTGCGCGAGCTGCCGTTCATCATGGGAATCATGGGCGATTTCTCCGGTGACCCGACGCAGCCGCTGCGCCCGCTGGCCGATCGCAAGTTCATTCAGATCGACCGCGACAACTTCAACGATGTCATGGCGGGGATGACGCCTGGCCTGAAACTCAAGGTCGACAACAAGCTCTCGGAAGCGGGCGGCGAGGTGGGCGTCGATTTGAAGTTCAACTCGATCGAGGATTTCGAGCCCGCGCGCGTCGCGCAGCAGGTGCCGGCTCTGCGCGCACTGCTCGAGACGCGTGCCAAGCTCCGCGACCTGATGAGCAAGGTCGACCGATCCGAGGAGCTGGAAGGTCTGCTCGAGCAGGTGCTGAAGAACGAAGACGAACTGAAATCGCTGTCCAGCCAACTGGGGCTGGGCAAGCAGGAGGGCTGATCGATGTCAGGCGCCCAGACCGCACCACAGGCGGCAGCTACCGAGACCAAAGAGGGCCTTTCCTTCCTCGATCAGGTCGTCGCAGCAACCAAGCAGACCGCGCCCGACCAGGCGCAGGACCTCGTCAAGAACCTGGTCGAGCAGGCGCTGTCCGGCACCGTCACGTTCGACAAGAACCTGACGCGCACTCTCGATCGCGCCATCGCCGCGATCGACCGCAAGGTGTCGGACCAGCTCAATGCCATCATGCATCACCCGAAGTTCTCGGCGCTCGAAGGTAGCTGGCGCGGACTGCACTACCTGGTGATGAACACCGAGACCGGCACGAGCCTGAAGCTGCGCGTGCTGAACATGCCCAAGCGGGAGCTGTCGCGCGATCTGCAGCGCGCCGTCGAGTTCGACCAGAGCCAGTTGTTCAAGAAGATCTACGAAAACGAGTTCGGCACGCCGGGCGGCGAGCCCTATGGCGCGCTGATCGGCGACTACGAGTGGTCGCAGCACCCGGACGACATCGAGACACTGCGCCTGGTATCCAACGTCGCCGCCGCGGCGTTCGCACCGTTCATCTCCGCCGCCGGCGCCAACATGTTCGGCTTCGACAGTTGGCCCGAGCTCGCCAAGCCGCGCGATCTGGCCAAGATCTTCGAGACGCAGGACTACACGAAATGGCGCAGCTTCCGCGACAGCGAGGACGCGCGCTTCGTCAACCTGGTGATGCCGCGCACGCTCGCCCGTCTGCCGTATGGCGCGGCCACCAAGGCGATCGACGAGTTCGACTATGAAGAAGCGCCGTACGACGAGACAGGCGCGGCGAAGTCAATGCAGCACAACGAGTACTGCTGGATGAACGCCGCCTACGCGATGGGCACTCGCCTCACCGACGCCTTCGCGCAGTACGGCTTCTGCACCGCAATCCGCGGCGCCGAGGGCGGCGGCAAGGTGGAGAACCTGCCGTACCACGTGTTCACGTCGGACGACGGCGACATGGACGCCAAGTGCCCGACCGAGATCGCCATCACCGACCGGCGCGAGTTCGAGCTGTCCAACCTCGGCTTCCTGCCGCTGTGCCACTACAAGAACACCGACTACTCGGTGTTCTTCGGTGCGCAGACGGTGCAGAAGCCGAAGAAGTACGATCGCCCGGAGGCAACGGCGAACGCGGCAATCTCGGCGCGACTGCCCTACATCATGGCGACCAGCCGTTTCGCGCACTACCTGAAGGTGATGGCGCGCGACAAGATCGGCAGCTTCATGGAAGCGGGCGATGTGGAGCGCTGGCTGAACCGGTGGATCAACAACTATGTCAACGGCAACGAGAATGCCGGGCAGGAGATGAAGGCCCGCTTCCCGCTGCGCGAGGCACGCGTGGAAGTGCGGGAGATTCCCGGCAAGCCGGGCTCCTACAACGCCGTGGCGTATCTGCGGCCCTGGCTGCAGATGGAAGAGCTGACCACCAGCCTGCGCATGGTGGCCCGCATCCCGGCCGCCGCGAGCTGACCGCCGCCCATCGCTTCAGGCGGGCGGCGCGGTGAACGAGCTCAACCTCGCCGTGGACGTGCCCGCCCACGCGACGGCAGACGAGATCGCCGCCGCTCCCGGGGTGCGAGATGCGATGCTGTCGGGGCGCTTCGCCGGCAGCCGGGACGTCGCGCTGGCCGATGCGGTCAGCGGCTTTCTCAACGCCGAAGCGGGCGACGCGATCGATCTCTGGTTCGGCGCCGAACGCGGCACGCGGCTGCGGATCGACGAGCAGGCGTTGCGTGATGCGATCGATCGCGACATCGCCGCGATCGATGCGATGCTCTCCGAGCAGGTCGATGCCATCTTGCACCATGCGCGCCTGCGCAAGCTGGAAGGAACGTGGCGTGGCGTCGCCTGGCTGGTCGACGGCGCGGAGCTGTCCAACCGGCTGAAGATCAAGGTACTTAATATTGCCTGGCCGGAACTCTGCCGCGACCTGGAGCGCGCCATCGAATTCGACCAGAGCCTGCTGTTCCGCAAGGTGTACGAAGAAGAGTTCGGCACGCCGGGCGGCGAGCCGTACGGCCTCCTGCTGGTCGACCACGAGGTGCGTCATCGCCCCGGATCAGGGTCCGGGGTAGGCGCTGGATCGCGTACCGATGACATCACCGCGCTCGCCTCGCTCGCCGGTGTCGCGGCGGCGGCCTTCTCGCCGGTGGTGATCGGCGCGTCGCCCGCACTGCTCGAGGTCGACAGCTTCGCCGATCTCGCTACGTCGACCGATCTGGCCGCCCCGCTGCGCAACGCCGACCACGCGCGTTGGCGCAGCCTGTCCTCGCGTCCGGACATGCGCTTCGTCGGGGTCGCCCTGCCACACGTGCTCGCACGGCCGCCGTGGGAAGACGACGGCACGCGCGCCGATGGATTCCGCTACGTGGAGTACGCGCCCACCAACGAGGAGCGCGTGTGGATGAATGCGAGCTATGCGTTCGCCGCGGTGGTCGCCCGCGCCTTCGCCCACTACGCTTGGCCGGCCGACGTGCGCGGCGTGGAGACCGATCGCGTCGGCGGCGGTCTCGTCACCGATCTGCCGTTGGAGCCGTTCCGCACCGACCCAGACCATGTCTGGGTGCGCTGCCCGGTGGAGATCGTGCTGAGCGACCGGCAGGAGCGCTCGCTGCTCGATGTCGGCCTGATGCCGCTGTCTTCCGTGCCGTACAGCGAGGACCTGGTGTTCGGCGCGGTGCGCAGCCTGCTGGCCCCGCAACGCCATCAGGGTCCGACCGCGAACGCGGCGGACGCCAATGCGCGGCTTTCCACGCAGGTCAACTCGATCCTCTGCGCCTCACGCTTCGCCCATCATCTGAAGATGAAGGGAAGGCACATGGTCGGTTCATTCAAGACCGCGGGCGAGATCGAGCGCTTCCTGCAGGACTGGCTGACGCAATACGTCAACGGCAATCTCTCCTCCAGCGGCGACAGCCGGGCACGCTACCCGCTGGTCGCCGGCAAGGTCAGCGTGAACGAGCTGCCCGGCAAGCCCGGCAGCTTTGGCTGCGTCGTGCATCTGCAGCCGCACTACCAGCTCGACGACATCTCTGCCGCGTTCCAACTCGTCACCGATCTAAGCGGCCGATGAGCCCGAAGCCGGCACGCACGAGGGACCCATGAGCGGAACTGATCAGACCGCGGCTGCGTTGCTGCGCGCCGGCAAGCTCGACGAAGCGGTGGCTGCGGCGCAGGCGGCATTGCGCAAATCACCGATCGACCTCAATGCCCGCGTGCTGCTCGGCGAGCTGCTCGCCTTCACCGGCAACCTCGAGCGCGCCGACGTGGTGCTCGACGCCGCCTCGGCGATCGATCCCACCACCGCGATTGTCGTCGCCGAGTTCCGCCAGCTCATTCGCGCCGACATGGCGCGGCGGCAGTTGTTCCGCGATGGCAGGGTGCCGGAGTTCCTCGCGGATCCAACCGAGACGCAGCGCCTGCAGCTTGCCGCCCTGGTCGCGCTGCGCGCCGGCGATCTCGCCGAAGCCGCGCGGCAGGCAGAGGCAGCCGAGGCCGTGCGACCCCGTACGCCAGGGCATCATGGCGAAGCGGCGTTCGACGACCTGCGCGATGCAGACGACCTGCTCGCCGGCAGCTTCGAGGTGCTGACGACGACGGGCAAGTACTTCTGGATTCCGACCGAGCGTGTGCAGACGTTGGAGTTCCATGCACCGAAGCGCCCGCGCGACCTGCTGTGGCGGCGCGCATCGATGTCCGTCGCCGACGGGCCCGATGGCGAGGTCTATCTTCCCGCGGTCTACGCCGCCGATGATACGATGACCGACGCGCTCCGCCTCGGCCGTGAGACCGACTGGCGGCAAGTTGAAGGGGGACCGGTGCGCGGCGTCGGCCAGCGCCTGTTCATGGTGGGCGAGGACGCGATCGCGATGATGGACCTCGGCAACATCCGGTTCGGCACATGAGCGGACGCGCGGGCCCTGGCGTCCGCGGGACAGCGGCGCGCGTCCAGGCGCCGCTGCTGGACCGGCTGATCGACGACTCGCCGGATCAGCAACGCGATCCGCCGGTGTCGGCTACCGACTCCATGATCGCGCTGCGCAACTCGGTGCGGCGCGACCTCGAGGCGCTGCTCAATGCCAGGCGACGCTGGCGCTCCTGGCCATCCCACCTCACCGAGCTCGCCACATCGCCGATCGGCTACGGCATTCCCGACTTCGCTTCCGGCGCGTTCAACGATGCCGGAAGGCGCGAGGAACTGCGCATCGAGATCGAAGACACGATCCGCCGCTTCGAACCGCGCTTCCTGTCGGTGCGCGTGCAACTGATCGACACCAAGGAGCGCCTGGAGACGACGCTCCGCCTGCGCATCGAGGCGGCGCTGCACGCCGAACCGGCGCCCGAGGCGGTGACATTCGACATGCTGGTCGATCCAACCACGGATGATATCGTGGTGCGACCGGGCAACGTCGCCTGAACATCGGATTGTCAGAGTTCGCCGATGTCTGACGCCCTGCTGCCCTACTACGAGCGCGAACTGGCCGCGATCAAACGGCTCGCCGCCGAGTTCGCCGACACCCACCCGAAGATCGCCGGCCGGCTGCGTCTCTCGGCCGACGGGGTGGACGACCCCCATGTCTCCCGCCTGCTCGAAGGCGTGGCATTCCTCGCCGCCCGCGTGCATCACCGGCTGGACGACGAGTTCCCGGAACTGACCGACGCCCTGCTCGGGCTGCTCTATCCACACTACCTCGCCCCGGTGCCGTCCTGCATGATGGCCCAGTTCGACTGCCAGCCGGACCTGATGACGCCGGCACGCCTGCCCGCCGGGATGGCGATAGACACCGAGCCGGTGCATGGCGAGACATTGCGCTACCGCACCACCGCGGCGGTGACGCTGTGGCCGGTCGAGGTGGAGAACGTCCGTCTGTCCGGTCTGCCGATCGTGGCGCCCGCCAACCCGGCCGCCGCCGGTGCCGCCGGCGTGCTGCGCATCACCCTGAAATGCGCCTCGCCGGAAACCAACTTTACCCAGCTCGGCGTCGACCGGTTGCGCTTCTTCTTGCGCGGACCGGTGAACCAGACGCTTGCGCTCTACGAGCTGCTCGGTGCGCATGCGATCTCGATCGCCTATGCCGACAGCGCCGTCGACCCTGCGCCGGTTATCGTGCCCGCCACCGCGATCGAACCCGCCGGCTTCTCGCCGGACGAGGCGTTGCTGCCCTGGTCGGCCCGCGGCTTCTCCGGCTTCCGCCTGCTCACCGAATACTTCGCCTTCCCCGAGAAATTCCTGTTCTTCGACTTCACCAGGATGGACGCCAAGACCTTGGTCTCCGCCGGCAACCGACTGGAAGTCTTCGTCTACCTGGATCGCTCGCTGCCGGAACTGGAACGCACGATCGGCCAGCAGTCGCTGGCGCTCGGCTGCACGCCGCTGGTCAACCTGTTCCCGCAGCGCTGCGAGCCGGTCACGCTCAGCCACATGGACACCGAATACCGCATCGTGCCCGATGCCCGCCGTCCGCGCGCGGCCGAGATCTGGAGCGTCGACCGCGTGCGCGAGACCCAGCCCGACGGCTCGTTCCGGCCTTGGCGCCCGTTCCACCGGCTGACCGAGAACGATCCGGATCCCGGCGTGCCTGGCGGCTTCTACCACGTGGCGCGGCGCGCGGCGGCACCCGGCGTGCCCGGGACCGAGGTGTTCCTCGCTCCGCACGACCCGGGCTTCGATCCCGACAGCCCGGCCGAGGCGGTGCTGTCCATCGACGCACTCTGCGTCAACCGAGACCTGCCGACCGATCTGCCATTCGGCGGCGGCCGGCCGCGGCTGCGTCTGGTGGAAGGCGCCGCCGCGGTCGCCGCGCTGAACTGCATCACCGCAGCCACATCGACACTGCGCCCGCCGTTGCGCGAGACAGGCTTCTGGCGCCTCGTCTCGCACCTCTCGCTCGGCCATCTGTCGGTCACCGGCGGCGCCCAGGGCGCGGCCGCGCTGAAGGAAGTGCTGCGCCTCTACGACCTGCGCGACACCGCGGAAACCCGCACCGCCATCGAGGCGCTGATCGGCATCAGCGCCGCCCCCGGCACAGCGCGCGCCCCCGGTCGCGCCGGGGGATTCTGCCGCGGCCTCGATGTCACGCTGGAATTCGACCCGCGCTCCTGGCAGGCCGGCGGCCTCTACCTGCTGGCCGCGGTGCTGGAACGCTTCCTCGCGCTGCACGCGACGGTCAACAGCTTCACGCGCACCCGCGTTACGCTCCGCGGCCGCCCTGGCGCCGCCGCCGCCTGGCCCGCCCGCAGCGGCACCCGCGTGCTCGCATGACCATGGTTCGTGCCCAGGAAAGGGAAGGCCAAGGTGCTCCGCCCCTTGGAACCCCGCCAGGGGCCGGCGGCCCCTGGACCCCGATCCTGGTTTTCGCTGAAGGGGCCGGGCGAGGTACTGCAGGTCGCGGCTGTGTTGCCCGTCCCCTTCAGCGAAAACCACGAATGGGATGCAAGGGCCGCCGGCCCTTGCTGGGGGTCCAGGTGGCAAAGTCCCCTGGTCTTCCTTCCCAGGCCACGAACCAAGGGCCACGGGCATGAGGGGACGCTCCGCGCTGGCCCGGCTGGCGGCGATGCCGCGGCGGTTTCGCTTCGATGCGGCAGTGCGGGTGTTGGCCAAGGCGCGGCGGGCGGAGGATCCGGCTGAGGTCCTTCGCTTCCGGTCGCCGGCCGGGCTGGTTTATCCGTCGGCGGACGTGCTCGAGGTGCGCCAGCAGGCTGGGGCCTTGCCCGAGGTGACGGTCGGCCTGATCGGGCTGACCGGGCCATCGGGCGTGTTACCGCGCTATTATTCCGAGGTCGTCACGCAGACGCTACGTGCGCGGTCGACGGCATTGCGCGACTTCCTGGACATGCTGGCGCATCGCTTCGTGGCGTTCTTCGCGCGCGCCGGCATGAAGTATCGTCCGGCACGGGCGGCGGAAGCGGCGGCGCTGCGCACCGTCGCGACGCCGGATTCGGTGACGCAGGTGCTCCTGGCGCTCACCGGCTATGGGACGCCGCATCTCGCCCCGCGCTTGGCGGCGGGGACCGAGCCGCTGCTGCACTATGCCGGGTTGTTTGCCTTGCGCCCGCGTTCGGCCGACCGGCTCGGGGCGCTGATCTCCGACTGGCTCGGCATGAAGGTCGAGGTGGTGGAGTTCGCCGGCGCGTGGCTGTCACTGCCGCCGGACCAGCGGACGCGGCTGTCGGTGAACGGCGCGTGGTGCCGGCTGGGTGTCGATGCCGCGGCCGGCGTGCGGGCCTGGGATCCGCAGGCGCGCATCATCCTGCGCATCGGGCCGCTCGATCTGAAGGGGTTCCAGCTTCTGTTGCCGGATCGTGTGGCGCTACATCGGCTGGTGTCGCTGGTGCGGGCCTATGTGGGCTTCGAGCTTGGATTTGCGATCAACCCGGTGCTGGCGGCGCAGGAAGTGCCACCGCTGCTGTTGACCGCCACCGCGGATCCGCCGCCGCGGCTCGGCTGGAACACCTGGGTTCCCGGTGCCGGGCAGGGCGTGATCAGCCGCAAGGACGCGGCGGATGCGGTGTTCGAGGCCGAGGTGATCGAGGCGCAGCAGGTCGACTGGCACAAGACGGAGCCGGCGGCATGACCGGATGGGGCAGCGGCTATGTGACCGACATCACCTACATGACCGGCTACTACCGCCAGCAGTCGCCCTCGATGATCGCGCTGGGCTGCCTGCTTGGTGGTGTCGCTTCGCCGATGCCGGGACCGGACGATCCACTGAGCTATCTCGAGCTTGGCTGCGGCCAGGGGTTCGGCGCGATGGTGCTGGCGGCGAGCAACCCAAACTGGCGTGTCACCGCGATCGACTTCAACCCGGCGCATATTGCGGCCGCGCGCGCCTGGGCGGCGGAGGCGGCGCTCGACAACATCCGGTTCATCGAAGGGGATTTCGCGACACTGGCCGAGGACCCAGCCTCGGCCGAAGTGCCACAGGCGGATTTCGTCAGCCTGCATGGCGTGTGGAGCTGGGTCCCCGCCGTCGTCCAGTCGGGCATCGTTCGCCTGTTGCGGAGCAAGGTGAAACCGGGCGGGGCGGTGCATGTCAGCTACAATTCACTGCCGGCGTGGGGCGCCGCGCTCGGGATGCAGCGCGTGTTGCGCGAGTGCGGGCTGCGCCTGGGCTCGCGCAGCGACCGCCAGGCAGAGGAGGGGCTGAAGCTGGTGAAGGAGCTGCACGCGGCGGGTGCGCTGCAGCTTAGCCGATCGCCCTGGGTGAACGCGCTGATCGACCGGATGGGCACGCTGCCGACCCAGTACCTGGCGCACGAGTACATCAATGGTGCCTGGGCCCCATGCTTCCACGGCGACGTTGCCGCCGCGTTCGCCGACGCGAAGCTCGAATGGGTGGGCTCGGTCAGCCTGGTGGAGAATTTTCCCGATCTGACGCTCACCGAAGAACAGCGGGCAGTGACACAGAGGTTCGACGATCCGCTGCTGCGCGAGCTGGTGAAGGACGCCTGTCTGGATCGTTCGCTGCGCCATGACGTGTTCGTCCGCGGCGCAAGGCGGATGAGTCCGCAGATGCGCGACGCGGCGCTGATGGAGCTGTCGCTCGCGCTGAACATAAGCCCCGAGGACATGCCGTTCGAAGCCGAGATGCCGGCCGGCCGTGCCACGCTGAGCCGCGGCTTCTATGGGCCGATCACCAAGGCGATGGCGGGAGGACCGCGCCGTGTTGGCGACTTGCTCGCCCTGCCCACGCTCGAGGGCAAGCGCGACAACCCGGCGGAGCTGATCGGTATCCTGGTCGGCCTCGATCTGGCGGAGCCGGCGTTGCGCGCGGGCGCCGCGCCGACAGCACAGGCGCTTCGCTTCAACCGGGCCACCACGGCCAACCTGGTGCGCACCGAGAACCTGGGAAGTCCGATTGCCGCGGCGAGCAACGCTCTCGGCACCGGCGCGCCCTGCACCCTGTTCGACCTCTACGTGCTCGATCGCGTGCTGCGGGGAGAGGGCGAGGAGAAGACCGAAGAGTGGGTCGGGCATCTCGGCGCCAACCTCGACGAGGAGGGGCGGGGCAAGCTCCGCGACGTGCTCGACCGGTGCCTGCGGGTGAGGCTGCCCATCCTGCGCGCGGCGGGCGTCTTCTGAGATATCCGTTGCGTGGCCGACAAGGTTGCGTGAGTGACCTTGGCAGCGCCCTACAAATCCTCGCGTGGCGTGACTTCCGTGCTATAAGGCAACAGGACTAGGGAGGATTGGTTCTGTGCGTTCGCTGATAGCCACGATCGTCGTCGTCCCGCTGGTTTTCGGCAGCCTGCCGGCCCTTGCCAGGGCAGTCCATCGGCCGATCAGATCATCAATTCGCTGAAGCCGAGCGGCAATCTGGTGCTGGGTGGCACGCGCGGCATCCGGCTCGCCGCTCCATCCGGCGATGCGACCGCGCCGGCGGCCACGGCACCCGCCACCCCGCAGCAGCCACGCGTCGCATCCAGCCGGCCGGTTGCGGTGCCCGTGGCGCCCCAGGCAGCCGGTCCCTCGGTGAACCTGACGGTGAACTTCGCGAACGGTTCGGCCGAACTGACGCCCGATGCGATCCGCACGCTCGACGAGCTGGGCCGGGCGCTCGCCAGCAAGGACCTTTCCGCGTATCGATTCCGGATCGAAGGCCACACCGATACGGTCGGCTCGCGCGAGTACAACCAGGCGCTGTCCGAGCGGCGTGCCGCCGCCGTGGTTGACTACGTAGCCCGGAAGTACGGCGTCGATCCGGCCAGGCTGCAGGCGGTGGGCATGGGTGAGGAAGGTCTGCTGGTACAGACGGCGCCCCAGACGGCCGAGCCACGCAACCGCCGGGTGCAGGTGATCAACCTGGGCGCCTGAGCCGCACCGCGCCGGCGCCCGCGGCATGACACCGGTCGAACCGGGCGGCGACGACACCGTACGCATTCTGCCGCCGCCGCGCCGCAAGCGCGGCGGCTTGCTGTCTGCCATCGGCATCGCGGCCTTGCTTGTCGTTTCGGCCGGCGGTTGGCTGCTGTGGCCGGTTCCGTCCGCGCCCCCTTCCGTCAGCGTGCCGCCGGCTGCCCCCGCCACCGCCAGCAAGCCGGCCTTCCCGATCGAGATCGCCACCGAACAGCAGATCCGCGATCATACGGCGACCGCTCTCACCATATTCCGCTTTGCCGACAACCCGCGGGTCCTGGTGCTCGATTTCGCATCCCTGCGCGACCAGGGGAGGATGCTGAACCGGGTGGCCGCCCTGGTGGAGAAGGTCGGCCTGCCGCGCGACCGGGTGCTGAGCGACAGCGAGCTCGACCAGGCGATCCGCTCGCAGGGCGACACGATCGAGACCTTCTATTACGGGCACGACTATGGCGCCGATTCGGTGGCCCGCTTCTTCGCTCTGGCCGACCGCGATCAAATCGAGCTGGATCCCGCGGAGGAGAGGCTGCGCGCCTTGCTGCACCAGGAGGGTTGGTTCGCCCCCGGCGTGAGCGCCGCATTGATTTCGCTGACCGCCGTCGGGGCGGATCCAAAGGTCACCGAAGCCGCGCGGGCCGCGATCCTGCGGCACGAATTGTCGCACGGCGAGTTCTTCAGCAATCCGGTTTATGCCGAGTATGTCCACAATTTCTGGCTGACCGCGCTGACCGCGGGCGAGCGCGCCGCGTTTCGCAGTTTCCTGGCCGGGGAGGAATACGATGCCAGCCAGGAAGAGCTGATGTTCAACGAGATGCAGGCCTATCTGATGTTCACCCGCGATGCGCTGTTCTTCGCCCCGTCTCAGGCTGGCCTGACCCCGGCCCGACTCGTTGAGTTGCAGACGCAGTTTCTCAACGGCATGCCGCGCGGCTGGCTGCGGAACATACTGGCCGGTTATCAGGAACAATCCTCATCCGCCCGGTAGGGCGGCCAGGTCAATGCGCAGTCGCTATAGCGGGTTCAGGGTGACCGGAAACGCGACGAGCTTCTCCAGTCAGGCTGAACTTGCTGTCGCGTTGCGAAAGCGTCGCTACTTCGGCAACGCGTCCAATGTCACGGCGGCACCGGCCACGTTGACGCCGCGCCGACGTGCATTGTCGATCGCCGCCTGCAGATCTCGCAGATAGACATCGACGGTCTCCGAGTTGCTCGGTCGCGCCCGGTCGAACAGCGGCTGCGACGAGGCCACTGCGATGATCATGTCGGTGCCGTACGGTTCGGCGATCGTCCACGCCGGGTGGCCCAGAGGGACCGGCTCGGCCGGGCTGTAGACGCGAGGCGGGTCGGCCGCGATGCCCTCCTTGGGATCGGCGATCTGCGGATAGAGATGCTGCACGGTCCCGTCATGCGCGACATAGTCCACGCGCAACCGGCTGGCGAAATCAGGCATTGTCAGCCTTACGCGCACCTGCTCGCCGTCGTGCAGGCGCGTCTTGCCGTCCGCCATCTGCAGGCCGAGCCGGGAGCCACCGGCACCGAACCCGGGCACGGTCGGGCGCAGCGCGTCCAGCGCGGGGCAGAACACCGGATCGACGCCGCTCACACGCCAGTCGATCTCATTGGGCGACGTGATGCCGGCGATGCCCTGACGCAAATCGTCCACGGCGAAGCTGCCCGCGAAGCCGGAGAGTGCCACCGAGCCGCCGTCGCGTACATCGCCGCCGAGCAGAGCGCAGCGCCGGCTGGCGATGTATTGCGCGATCTGCCGGCGCATCACGTCGAGACCCGCCGACGCAACCTGCGGGTTGGTCACTGGAGGCGGTGGCGAAGGCGGCGCGACCTGGGTCGCCACGGGCGGCACGGGTAAGGGCGCAGGGGCGGGCTGCGGCGATGGCGGGCTCTGCGGCGCGGTCTGGGTCGCCGCGGTCGGCTGGGTCGCTGCTTCCGGTGCCGGTGGTGGCGCGGGAGACGGAGAAGCTGGCGGAGTCGGAATGGCATTCGAAGTATCGGCGGACGTCGGGCCGGACTGCGTCTCCTGGCTGGGCGTCGGCGTCGGAGCGCTCGAACCGATCACGGGCGTATTCGTCGTCGCAACCTGCGTCCGGGTCTCCGCGGGCGCCCGCAACAGGAACCACCAGCCACCGCCGCCCAGCAACGCAAGCAGCACGACCGCGGCCGCCGCGATGATCGGCACGGACGAACGCTTGGCCGGCTGGTTGACCGGAATGGTACGGGGCGCAGAGCGAGCAGCGGTGGCGCCACCTGGTCGCGGTTGCACCGGCGCGACGACCATCGTCGCCTCGTCCTCGCTCGCCGGTTCGGCCTGGCCGGACACAGCGGCCCGCATCGCCTCGGCGAAGGCCGTGGCGGACGGGTAGCGATCCTCCGGCCGCTTCGCCATCGCCCGGCGCACCACGGCGTCGAATGACGGCGGCGCGGTCACCGAGAGCTGCGACGGCGCCGGCGGGTCGGTGTTCAGCGCCTTGTGCATGATCGCCGACATGCCGCCTTCGAACGGACGCTCGCCGGTCAGCAACTGATACAGCAATACGCCCGACGAATAGATGTCGGTGCGCGCGTCCACCACCTGGCCCATGAACTGCTCAGGCGACATGTAGGCCGGCGTTCCCAGCACCGTGCCGGCCTGGGTCATCGAGCTGCTCTCGATCCGCGCGATGCCGAAATCAGCGATCTTCGCCTGGCCCGTACTGGTGAGCATGACATTCGCCGGCTTGATGTCCCGGTGCACCACGCCGCGCTCGTGGCTGAACTGCAGCCCCGCCAGCAGGTCGTCCATGACGCGGACCGTGTCGGCCAGCGCGAAGCGCTCCTGCTTGTCGAGCACCGCTTTCAGCGACGGCCCATCGACGAACTCCATCACGATATAGGCGAAATCGTTGGTCTCGCCGTAGTCGAACACGCCGACGATATTGGGGTGGGTCAGCCGGCCGGCGGCCTGCGCCTCGCGGCGGAACCGGGCGAGCGCCTCCGCGGTCTCCGGGTCGGAGGCATCGGGCAGACGCACCGTCTTGATCGCCACGCGGCGGGCGATGATCGGATCCCAGCCCTCGTAGACGGTGCCCATCGCACCACGGCCAAGCGGCCGCTTGATCTCGTACTTGCCGAGGGACTCGATGGCCTCCATCCCGCGTGTCGCTCCACCTTTCGGCGGACGTTATAGACCCGCGAGCTGCCGCGGTGAAACGTGACGCTCGGCGCTCACGGGGCCGCGTTCGCCACCTTCGCCGATCACCGCGAACGGTGCCCAGAAGAACGGATGGGCGATCTCGGCGGGCAGCCCCTTGCCGGCATCCGCCAGCATGGCGAGCTGCGCGTCGCGCAAGGCGCCGGCGATGCCGAGGTTCGGATTCTCCCGCATCCGCCGCAGCGTGTCGGCTACCAGGAACGCCGCTACCTGATCATTGACCGACCAGTGGGTGACCTCGAGCGAACGCGCCCCGGCATAGAAGAAGGCGCGCGCCAGTCCGGAAAGGCTTTCGCCAGCGGTGGTGCCGCCCGGGCCGCCCGAATTGCACGCCGAAAGGATCACGAGGTCGGCATCCAGGTCGAGCCCGACGACCGCGGATGCGGTCAGCAGCGCGCCGGAGGCGTTGGTCGCGTTGGCGGGTGCCGAGGTGACGATTGCCGGCTCGCTCTGGCAGCGCAGTTCCGCCGGCAGCAAGGCGTGGGTGGAGAACTGCAGGATGCGATAGTCCTTCAGCCTGGCCTTCAGCACCGCATCGGCGGTGAAGGCGGGGCCCAGCAGTTCGTCTGACGCGTCGGCGCCCAGCAGGGCCCGTGCCGCATCCAGCTCCTTGCGCGCATAGGGCAGCGGCGGCAGGCCGGCGAGCAGCTTGGCGCTTTCGCCGCAACCCGCGCCGGAGAAGGTCTTCTCCGCCTGCGCCAGGGTCACCGGCCGGAAGTCACCGAAGCCGAACCATGGATGCGAGGCACGTGAGCCTGTGGCGATCTTGCGCAAGGAGACGAAGTTGGACGGGGCCGGCACATGCGCCAGGGTGAACTTGCGCACCAGCCACGGCGCCTCGGCGAGGTTCGCGGCGTCCGCCGGTCCGGTCAGCAGCACCTCGAACGGCAGCGACAGCAGCGGGCCGGCAGGCGCCACCACCAGCGATTTCACCCCGTCGAGCGAGCTTGCCACGCCGCCGAGCGTGAGCTGGTAGAGCTTCTGCGCATCGGCGATATCGAAAGGCGGCAGGCCGTTTGTGGTCAATTCGATGCCGGCGCGCACGCGGCGCACCAGCTCGGCGATCTGCTTCACGCCGCCATCGATCTTCGAGACCGCGATGGTGCCGTTGCGCAGCAGGAAGACCCAGCCGTCCTCGTCGCTGAGCGTGATGGCGGCGAACGCCTCGCTGGGATGCAGCGCGGCGAAGACGTCCTTCGCCGACACCACCTGCTGTACAAGCTGGCCGTAGTTCGGCGAGGCAGCCTGCAAGGCCGCGTCGGCGTCGGCGAGTGCCGACTGCGCCTCGGTGATCTGCTTGTCGAGGTCGGCGGCGCTGGTCGCGGTCGGCGCGATGGTCGCGCCCTGGCGCTGCGCATCCGCCAGCTCGTCGCGCTTGCGGTAGAGGTCGGACAGCTTCGCGGATGCGTCCTGCCGATGTCGGATCGCCTCGGCCACCTTTGGGTCGCGGGAGTTCTCCGACAGCCGCGCCGTGGCCTGGGCGATCTGCTGGCTGGTGATGCCGCCCTGCGCGAGCTGCGCCGCGGTGAACATCTCGGCCAGCAGGGTCCCACGCTGATCCTTCTGCCGCTCCGCCTCGGCGGCATAGACATCGAGGCAGGAGGCCATCAGCACCGGCGTGGTGCCGGCCTTCAGCGCCGCCAGCGACTGCACGGCGCTGCGGCAGATCGGCAGGGCGGCATCGGCCTTGCCGCTCTTCACCAGTTGACGCGCGCGCAGCAGATAGGTGTCGGCGAGCGGCTTCGAGCCGGGCAGCGAGCGGTCGAACGCAGCGGTCGACTGCAGCAGATCGGCGAGCGCCTGATCATCCTGTCCCTGGGCGGCGGCCGCCACGCCACTGGTGCGATACAGGCGGGCATTGACGATCGGCCGCGCCAGGCCATTGCCTCGCGCAAGATCGGTCGCCGATTTCAGCACCGCATCGGCTTCCTGCGGTCGCTCCATGATGCGCAGCACCACGCCGCGGTTGCGCCGCACCTCGATCAGGCCGAGCAGAGCCGACTGCGCCCTGGGATCGGTGAGCAGGTCCTGGCTGGGCATGAGATCCGCCAGGCGAATTTGCCCGGCGCGCACGAAGGCGTTGTTCGCCTGGGTCGCACGCGCCCGGACGGCTAGCGCGTCAGCCGGGATTTCCCCGGCATAGGCGGAATCCGCCTGGGTCAGCAGCGTCAACGCCTGCTCGAGCTGACCCTGGTTCATCGCGTCCAGGCCGCGATAGTGCAGCAGCCGGGCCTGCGCGGTGGCATCGGCCGATCCGGGCACCAGTTTGCCTGCGTCGGCAAACAGCGCGTCGGCCTCGGCGTAGCGGCCCTCATTGGAAAGCTGTAGCGCCAGCGACATAAGCGCGGTCGAGGTGTTGGCGTTGTCCTTGCCGAGCGCCTTCTGTTGCAGGGCGAGTGCGGCGCGGAAGGCGCTTTCCGCGGCGCCCGGGTTGTCCGCCAGATTGGCGCGCGTGCCGGCTGACATCAGAGTATCGAACTGGCCGACATCGCCGGAGCTGAACGCTTTTGCGGCGAGCCGGCTGGCCAGCAGTGCATCGGCGCCCGAGGTAGGCGCGACCGCGTCCGCGCGCGCGACCCCCGCCAGCACGCCAATCGAGCGCTCCATCACCTGCGCCACCGGCAGGACGCCGTCGGCGTACCAGACGGTGCCGTTGACCAGCGCCACCATGGCGACATGCGCCCAGCCGCCGACCAGGCGGGTGCACGGCATGAGCTGGGTCGGCTGGCCGCCAAGGATCGTGGTGGTGACTGGCGCTTCGCAGCGGAAGCGGTTGTCGAGCCCGGTGCGCCAGGGGCTCGCGGTGGCGAGTTGCGCGAGCTCGCCCGCGGTCCCCGGCCCGCCCGAGCGGACGCGCGCACTGGGCTGCTGCCACGTGCCGCAGAACACGTCGGCGCTCTGGCCGGCCTCCGCCTGCTGGGTGCAGTCCTCGCCCACCGAGTTCTTGCCGATCGCGACCTGCGCCACCGGCTTGGCGGCGCTCTGGCCGCCTTTCACGTAGGCATCGGGTGGCGGCGTCTGGCAGGCCAGGAGCAGCAGCGGGGCGAGCAGTGCCAGCAGGCGGAATGGAATTGTCGCGTGCATGATCAGTAGTCCTGGTCGGAAACGATGGGCAGCAGCAGGTCGTCCTGGTCGTCCGGGTTGTACAGCGTGCCGATCGAGATGTCGTTCAGCGGGTTGGCCGTGGGCAGCCCCTGGGTGGGCAGCAGCACGCAGTTCACCGAATGGATCGGGCAGGAGTTGAAGCGGAAGTTGGAATTCGGACTCGGCTGGATCCCCGCCGCGCCCGCCGCCGCGGGGCCGCTGAGCCCGGCCACTGACCCGGTCAGCAGGGTGGCACCGGAGGCGCCGTTGCGGATCACGTCGAGTGCCTGGACGAAGACGTTGCCGGTCGCCTGGCCGGCGTCAATGTTGAGGATCAGCCACGTTGTCCCTGCCTGCAGCCCGGGGTTGGCGAAGGTGATGTTGCCGGGGCCGGCGACGTTGATCCGCAGGATGCTGGGGTCGCCCTGGATCGTGCTGCTGCCCAGTTGAGTGAAGCCGGCGGCGGTCAGGAACGCGCCGGCGGTGGGTGGATTGGTCTTGTCGCCCGGGAAGTTCGTGACTACGCCGGGGGGGCGCTTCGAGCCGCTGGTGGTGATCGTGGCCCCATTGGCGAGGGTGATCTGGCCGGGCCCGGTATCGACGAGGATCAGTGGTGCGGTGACGGGACCGCTGATCAGCAGGTCCACCCCGTCTTTGAGGTTGAAGGTCCCGCCGCTCTTGAAGCTTCCAAGCTGGCTCACTCGGTTCCCTGGCCCGGTCAGAATGGCGTCACCCGCGGAACTGCCCAGCAGCAACGGCGTCGTGACCACGCCCGTCGCCACCGTCTCGCTGATCCCGCCGACCGCGCTCGCCGTCAGTGTCACCGACGTCGTGCCGGTGATCGAGCCGGGTATGCTGATGCTCGGC
>JBGPND010000005.1:0-65014 GCA_041487355.1 Acetobacteraceae bacterium
CGCGCGGGTTCTGGAAGGATTACGGCTGCAACTGGTTCAGCGGCAGATGAACAGAAGAAAGGCAAATTCACCGCAGAGGCGCAAAGGCGCAGAGATATGTAAACGATGCGCTTCGCGCGCAGCGCATTGTCCTTCTCTGCGCCTTTGCGCCTCTGTGGTGAATCTTCCTTCCTTAACCTATCCGCGCGGCAATTCGATCGTGGTGAGCCACCCGCCGTAAAGCACCGGGCCCCGTCGACGGCAACGCGCGGCTGCTCAGGTTGGAGCAGGACCATGAATGCCGCGAGCGAGGCGGCAATTGCCAGGGCGCCAGCCGTCGTTGCCTGCCAGAACCGAACGCGGCGGCGGACTTGCAATAACCGCCAGCGGCACGACGTTGTCCGCGATGAGGAAAACCATTCCGGCCCTGCTGATGCTGCTGGCGATAGGCCTGGGCCTCGCCGCCTGCGGCGCGCGGCGCACCCAGGTCTATCTCTGGCCGCCTGCCGCCGACGTCAACGATCCGTAGCCTGGCTCAGTCCGGTTTGCCGAGGTCGCGCGCCACTTCAGGCGCATGCAGCAGACGATCGATCTTCGTAGCGTACTCGAGCGCCGTGTCGGGCTGGAATGTCAGGTCGGGTGCGAATTTCAGCCGCAGCGCATGCGCCACCTGGCCACGCAGGAACGGCGCCGCACGCTTCAACGCCGGTAGCAGCGCGTCCACATCCGAACGGCCGAGCCGCGCGACGAAGGCGATCGCATGCTTCAGGTCCGGGCCGATGCGCACTTCGGTCACTGTGATCTGCGCATCCGCCAGCTCCGGATCACGCAACTCGTGGCGCGCGAATACGCCGGCGAGCACATGGCGGATCTCCTCCGCGATGCGCAACTGGCGTTGCGACGGGCCGCCAGCCTGCTTCCTCAAGCCGGCACCAGCTCCGTTTCGAAGCACTCGACGACGTCGCCTTCCTGCAGGTCGTGGAAGTTGGCGAACGACAACCCGCATTCATAGCCGCGCGCCACCTCGCGCGCGTCATCCTTGAAGCGTTTGAGCTGCGACAGTTCGCCGGTGTGGATCACCACGTTGTCGCGCAGCACGCGCACGCCGGCACCGCGCTTGACCACACCCTCGGTGACCATGCAGCCACCGACCTTGCCCACTCGTGTGATGGAGAACACCTTGCGCACCTCGGCGTAGCCCAGGAAGCGCTCGCGCTCCTTTGGCGCGACCTTGCCCTGCACCAGCTTCTCGATGTCGTCCGCGACCTCGTAGATGATCGAGTAGTAGCGGATGTCAACGCCCTCGCGCTGTGCCAGGTCACGGGCCTGCGCGGTGGCGCGCACATTGAATGCCAGGATCACCGCGTCAGATGCGTTGGCGAGCTGGATGTCGCTCTCGGTGATCTGGCCGACGGCCGCGTGCAGCACGCGGACCTTCACCTCCTCATGCGCCAGCTTCAGCACGGTTGCCTGGATCGCCTCGGCGCTGCCCTGCACATCGGCCTTGATCAGCACCGCGACTTCCTTCTGCTCGCCGGCCTGGATGCGGGCCAGCATCTGCTCGAGCGTGCCGCGCGCGCCGGCACTGGCACCGGCCACCTTGTCGCGCAGCTTGCGCGTGCGGAACTCGGCGATTTCGCGGGCGCGGCCTTCATTCTCCACCGCGACGAACGGTTCGCCGGCCGATGGCACGCCGGCCAGGCCGAGGATTTCGACCGGCATCGATGGGCCTGCCTCGACAACCGCGCGGCCCTTGTCGTCCAGCATCGCGCGCACGCGGCCCCACTCGGCGCCCGCGACCACGATGTCGCCCTGATGCAGCGTGCCCTTCTGCACCAGCACCGTCGCCACCGGACCGCGGCCACGGTCGAGCCGGCTCTCGATCACCGTGCCCTCGGCGGCGCGGTCCGGATTGACCTTGAGGTCGAGGATCTCGGCCTGCAGCGCGATCGCCTCTGCCAGCTTGTCGAGGCCGGTTTTCTTGATCGCCGAGACTTCCACATCCTGCGTCTCGCCGCCCATCTCCTCGACCACGACCTCGTAGCTGAGCAGCTCCTGGCGTACGCGGGCGGGGTTGGCGTCCGGCTTGTCCATCTTATTGATGGCGACGATCAGCGGAGCGCCGGCCGCCTTGGCGTGGCGGATGGCCTCGATGGTCTGCGGCATGACGCCGTCATCCGCCGCCACCACCAGCACGACGATGTCGGTCACCGAGGCGCCGCGGGCGCGCATGGCGGTGAACGCCTCGTGGCCTGGCGTGTCGATGAAGGTGATCCGCTCGCCGCCCGGCATCTCCACCTGATAGGCGCCGATATGCTGGGTGATGCCACCCGCCTCGCCGGCCGCGACATCGGTCGAACGCAGCGCATCGAGCAGCGACGTCTTGCCATGGTCGACATGGCCCATGATGGTGACCACGGGCGGCCGCGGCTGCAGCTCCGCCTCGGTGTCAGCAACACCCTCCAGCCCCATCTCGACGTCGGATTCCGAGATGCGGCGCGCACGATGGCCGAATTCCTGCACCACCAGTTCGGCCGTATCGGCATCCAGCGTCTGCGTGATGGTTGCCATCACGCCGAGCTTCATCAGTGTCTTGACCACCTCGCCCGCGCGCGTGGCCATGCGGTTGGCCAGCTCCTGCACCGTAATCGTGTCCGGCAGAATGACGTCGCGCACTACCTTCACCTGATCCGACCGCAGACGCTCCAGCTCGGCCTGGCGGCGCTCGCGCTCGCGCTGGCGTCGTACCGAGGCCAGCGAGCGGACGCGTTCGTCTTCGCCCTCGATCGCAGCCTGGACGTCGATGCGGCCCGCACGGCGCCCGCTATCCGTGCCCTTCTTCGCGACGGCGACCTGCGGCTTGCGCGGTACCAGCACGCCGCCCGGACGGCGGATCGGCCGCGCCTCGTCGTCTTCCTCCACTCCGCGCGTGCCGGGCCGGAGGCGCAAGGTCTCGGTCGGCGCCATCGGCGAGACGGCAGGAGTGGCCGGCCGGCGACGGGGCTCCTCGCCGCCGCGTGCCGCGGGAGCGGCAGCCTGGGCGGTAACCGCGGCCTCGGCTGCCTGGCGTGCCGCCTCCTCGGCTTCCGTCCGCGCCGCCTCTTCGGCCTGGCGGCGGACATCCTCTTCCGCGGCCTTGCGTGCCTCTTCCTCGCGCCGGCGCGCCTCCTCGGCAGCCGACAGGATCGAGATCGTCTCCTGCTCGCGCCGCTCGGCATCGCGGCGCGCGGTCTCGCGCTGCTGCTCGACCAGCGCACGCTGACGGGCGGCCAGCTCCGTCGCCGTCAGGGCACGGGGTGCCGCGGTCGTCCCGGCGCGTGCGCCAGGGAAGGGGCCGCGCGCAGCCGGAGCCGCGGCTCCGGGCATGGCAGCACTTGGCGCGGCGCCGCCTGCCGGTGCACCGGGCGCGCCGACACCGGCGCGCTTCTTGCGCACCTCGACCTGCACGACCTTCGACCGGCCGTGGCTGAAGCTTTGCCGCACGGAGCCGGCATCGACCGTGCGGCCGAGCTCCAGGCGTCCCGCAGGCCGTAGAGAGAGCCGACCCTTGCCGGCGTCCTGATCGTTGCCTTCGCTCATGTACTACCCGTTGGTCCCGTCCGTTGCATCGCCGGCCCTCGGATCAGCTCCGAGGGTGGCCCGGCTGTTGTTCAATTCGTCCCTAGCCCCCGGACTTGATCCGGGGGTCTTGCCGCCGGCGGCAGTCCGTCTCAGTCCGTTCAGTCGCGTCGCCTCGATGGCAAGCCTCTCGCCCAGTCGTCCGGGCGCGATCGCGACATGCACCACATGGTCACGACCGAACACCCGGCCAAGCGCGGCGGCCGGGAGAGGATCCAATACAGTGACCGAATCCTCGGCCCCGGACAAAAAGCGCGCGCGTTCCGCGGCACTGCCATCCGACGCCTGCAGGATCAGTCTGCCCCGACCAGTCCGCAGCCACTCGCGCGCCTTCTCGAACCCAGCGACGGCCTGCCCGGCGCGGCGTGCGAGCCCAAGCAACTCGCCGATCCGCCGGACCAGCGCCGCCTCAAGCACGGCAGGGAGATCTTGGGGCACTGTGACAGGACCGCGCGCGGCCCTGGCGAAGGCACGCCCCAGGCCTCCCTGGGCGCGGGCGGTTTCTAACACATCCCCGAGCGCGCTCAACCAGATTCCCCGTCCGGGCAGGGTTGCGGCCAAATCCGGCACCACAGTCCGATCCGGACCAACGACGAAGCGGATCATCCGTTCCTTGGGCAGTCGCTGGCGCGTGACGACGCAACGGCGCAGCGGGCCGGTCTCCGGCTCGTCTTCCGTCGCCTCCACATTCGGCTGCGTTGCCGCTTCAGTCGTGATGCGCCTCCTCGCCCGCAGCGCCGGGGGCGGCCGTGTCCTCGAACCAATGGGCGCGCGCGGCCATGATCACGTCGTTGGCCGTGGCCTCGTCCATGTTGTCCGCCCCGACGATTTCGATCAGCTCGTCCGACGCCAGGTCTGCCAGATCGTCCAGCGTCTTCACGTCCTTCTCGCCCAGCGCAACCAGCATCGCCGGCGTGAGAACCTCGATCGCGGCGATGTCGTCGCTCACCCCCAATTCCACGCGCTTCTCGGTCAGTTCGCTGTCCCGGCGGGTGATGAAGGCCTCCGCGCGGCGGATCAGCTCCGCGGCGATCGCGTCGTCGAAGCCCTCGATCGCCGCGAGTTCGTCCGGCGGCGTGAAGGCCAGCTCCTCGACCGTCGAGAAGTCCTCGGTCACCAGCAGGCCGGCGATCACATCGTCCACGTCGAGCGCCTCGACGAACAGGCTGCTTCGCCGGCGGAACTCCTCCTGGCGCCGCTCGCTCTCCTCCGCCTCGGTGAGGATGTCGATGTCCCAGCGGGTGAGCTGAGAGGCCAGCCGCACATTCTGGCCGCGGCGGCCGATGGCGAGGCTCAATTGCTCCTCGGGCACCACGACCTCGACGCGTCCGGCCTCCTCGTCCATCACCACCTTGGTGACTTCCGCGGGCGCCAGCGCATTCACCACGAAGGTGGCGGCCTGCGGCGACCACGGGATGATGTCGATCTTCTCGCCCTGCAGCTCCTGCACCACCGCCTGCACGCGCGAGCCGCGCATGCCGACGCAGGCGCCGACCGGGTCGATCGAGGAATCGCGGCTGATCACCGCCATCTTGGCGCGGCTGCCGGGATCGCGTGCCACCGCCTTGATCTCGATGATGCCGTCGTAGATTTCCGGCACCTCCTGGGCGAACAGCTTGGCCAGGAAGCCGGGATGCGTGCGGCTGAGGAAGATCTGCGGGCCGCGCGGCTCCTCGCGCACGTCGTAGATGTAGGCGCGCACGCGGTCGCCGTTGCGGAAGCTCTCGCGCGGGATCAGCTCGTCGCGGCGCAGCAGCGCCTCGGCGCGGCCCAGCTCGACCATCAGATTGCCGTACTCGGTGCGCTTCACCAAGCCGTTGATGATCTCGCCGACGCGGTCCTTGAACTCCTCATACTGACGCTTGCGCTCCGACTCGCGCACCCCCTGCACGATCACCTGCTTGGCGGTCTGCGCGGCGATGCGGCCGAAATCGATCGGCGGCAGCGGATCGACCAGATGCTGGCCGAGCTCGATGTCCGGCTTGAACTTGCGGGCGATGTGGATGGGAATCTGGGTTTCCTCGTTCTCCACCGTCTCGACCGCCTCGGTCCAGCGCGACAGGCGCACGTCGCCGGTCTTGCGGTCGATCGTGGCGCGAATGTCCTTCTCGTGGCCGTACTTGGCGCGGCCGGCCTTCTGAATGGCGTTCTCGAGCGTTACGAGCACTTCCTCGCGGTCGATCGACTTCTCCCGCGCGACGGCGTCGGCGACCAGCAGCAGTTCCGGGCGGGCAATGGCGGTGTCCATGTCGGCCTCTTGTCAGTTGGTCCGGGTTGGGGTGGCGGTGGCGACAATCAGTGCGTCCGTCAGTACCAGCTTCGCGCGGCGAATGGCAGGGAGCGGCAGCGCGACTTCGTTGCCATCGTCGAGCCGGAGCCGTGCGGCGTTGTCGTCGGCGCCCAGCACGATGCCGGAAAAGCGCCTGCGCCCGTCGATCGGGGCGACGGTCTCGGCGCGGGCGAGGTGGCCGGCGTAGCGGTTCCAGTCCTTCACCCGCGTCAGCGGCCGGTCGATGCCGGCCGAGCTGACTTCCAGCGACCAGGCGCCGGGGATCGGGTCATCCACGTCCAGCACGGCGCCGAGCGCGTGGCTGATCGCCGTGCAGTCAGCGACATTGATCTGGGCGCCGTCGGCCCGGTCGGCCATCACCTGCACGGTCGGGCGGTCGCGGCCGAGCACGGTGACGCGCACGAGTTCGTAGCCCATGCCTTCGAGCGTGGGCGCGACAATGGCGGCCAGCCTGGCTTCCAGGCTGGCGTGGCGTGGTTCGTCCGAATCGTGCAGTTGCGTCTTGTCCAAAACAAAAAAGGCGGCCCGTTAAGGCCACCCTCCGTAACTCAGCGGAGAATGATTTGTGCCAATCAGATAGCGAGGCGCCGCGGTGTTTGCAAGGTCGAACCGGGCCGCTGGCACGGCAATCGCCTGTGCGGTCTCGCGGTTCGGCAAGCAAGCAAGACTTTAACACCGAGAAACAGGGAGGACCACGAAGGGCCACGGAGGAACAATGGATGCGCCCCGGGTCAAGTGCCCCGGGGCATGCTTCGCGCGAACCTGGATCATCTACCTGCGCGAAGCGCCCAAATCCTGCTCCGTGGCCCTTCGTGGTCCTCTCTGTTTCTCCGTGTTAAAAATCTTACTTGCTTGCCTTGCGACGGTGCCCATTGCAGGTTACATGTAACCATGCTCCGAGGTGGGCGTGGCAATGGCGGTTCGACCGAATTCCTCACGCGACAAGGTCAGGGCGCATCGCGAGCGGCTGCGCCGGCAAGGGCTGCGTCCCATCCAGATCTGGGTGCCGGACGTGCGCGCGCCTGGCTTCGCGGCCGAGGCACATAGGCAGTCGCTTGCAGTCGCCAAGAGCCTGCATGCCCAGGAGGATCAGGACTTCATCGATGCCGTGTCCGATTGCGGCGACAGGTGAAGCGCGGCGAGATTTGGACTGCCGCTGCCGGCAAGGGTTACGCAGGCAAACCTCGACCGGTGGTGATCCTGCAGGACGACAGGTTCGACATGACGGACTCCGTCACGGTGTGTGCGTTCACCACCGATCCGACGGATGCTCCGTTGTTCCGGCTTCCCATCGCACCGAGCAACCGCAACGGACTGCGTGCGGAATGCCGATTGATGGTGGACAAGATCACGACCGTTCCCAAAGCGAAGATCGGCGCGCGTATCGGCCACCTGGCCGACGAGGACATCGTGCGGCTGAACCGGGCGGTGGTCGTGTTCCTGGGGATTGGCGGCTCGGCGGGCAGCCAGATCGGCCGTCGAAGCGATCAACGCGGTTGAGCAGTGGTTGCCGCCTGTAACGCACGGTGCACAGCGTCAGGATCACCGGCGATGGCCTTGAGATAGGCGCGGGCCGGCTGATCCGGTTCCGCCCTCCCCTGCTCCCAATCCCGTAATGTGCCGAGCGGGATTTGATAGCGTGTGGCAAATTCTTCCTGCGTCAGCCCGAGTGCACGGCGTAGCGTCCTGGCCCGTGGCACCCGCTTCGCGCGAGCAAATTCCTCATCCGTCATCGGCCGGGCATCCGGGTCCTTCAGCGCCGTGGCGTAGACCTCGGCATCCGTCATCGCGTCGGCGCGGCTCCAATCATGTTTCGCGGTTTTCATTGTGGTATCTGCGTCGGTCATGCGGTTCGGCGTTCCGGGCTGAGATGATGGAGATCCTCTCCCCCTCAGGGTGTAGGAGACGACCACCAGGCGGTCTTCCACCATGCCGAGCAGAGCAAAGCGTGCTTCGCTGGCGTCCTGACGGTCATCAACCCGCTCGACCGCGAAGGCATCCCTGAAGGCGTCGCGCGCCATTTCAAAGGTGACGCCGTGATCGCGCCAGTTGGTCGCGGCTTTGGTGTCATCCCATTCGAAAGCATCATCCTGTATAAGATACTGCTTACCAGTAGTTTTATCAACCGCCCATAGAGGGGCTTCCGGTCAGCCCACCAGCGCGTAGGCGGCGAGAATGACGACACTGCTAACGGCGATCGTGGCGTGAATGCCGATGATCAGGCCCGGCACTCGCCGATAGCGCAGGCGCGCGACGAGGATCGCGAGCCCCGCCAGCAGAGCCAGTGTCAGCAGCACGGCGGCGATGCGCCCGAACGAGCCGACGCCCATGGCCTCGCCGCGCGGCGGTCCGCGCAGCGCGAGCAACAGTGTGACAAAGCCGATGATGCCGAGGACTCCGTGCAGCACGCCGAACGGCCAGCCTGGCGGCTTCGCGTTCCCGGTCCGCAGATGCAGCGCTGCCAGCGCACTGCCGAGCAGTGCAGTGATCACCAGCAGGCTAAACGACAGCAGCAGCATGCGAAGCAGGCAATGTGAATTTCCTTGTCAGGCCACAGCGCGCTGGCCGCCACCCCACATGGCGACGCAAAATACGACTCAAGTCGCGGACGGTGTCGATGTCACGCCCCTCCGACGTGGAACGCGTGGCAGACGGCCAATCCGAGCGCCAGGCCGGCGCCGTGGGCGGCGAGGCCAACTGCATCCAAAGCCTCGGCGATATCGCGCTGGCTCGCTCCGAGCACGACGCGGCGCGCGATGCCTATCAGCAGGCGTTGCCGCTCTACCGGCAAGTCGGCGCCGTGCTCGGCGAGGCCAACTGCATCCTGGGAGTGGGCGACGTCGCGCTGGCGCAGGGTGAGCGCGACACCGCACGCGAGCAATTCGCCGAGGCGCTGGCGTTGTATGAGCGTGTCCACCGCACCGACAATATCGCCCTGGCCCACGAGCGGCTGGCTCGCGTCACCAGCGGCGCCGAGCGCACCCGGCATGTCGCGGCGGCGCGGGCGGCCTGGAACGCCATGGATCTGCCCGATGAGGTCGCCCGGCTCGACCGCGAATTCGGCTGAAGCGCGGGCGTCTCGCGGCGCCCCTCCTGACAGACCACCTGCGATATTTCGGGCTTTGGTGCGCTACTACCATGTCGGCCGATCTGTTTGGGGCCACACGCAACTTCCCTGTAGGATGCCGCGCACTCCGACCGAGCGAGGACGCAGGCATGGCGCGGCAATTCAGCTACACGGCGGTGTTCGAGCCAGCCGAGGAAGGCGGCTTCGTGGTGACCTTCCCAGCCATCCCGGGCCTCGCGACCCAGGGCGAGACGCTGGACGAAGCCAGCGCCATGGCGGAGGACTGCCTGCGCGCGTATCTCGAGTCACTGGCGATCGACGGTGAGCCGGCGCCCTACGAGGCGCCCGAGTTGCCACCGATACGGCGTATCACGGTGGCCGTCGCGGCCGAATGACGGAACTGCCCACGGTCACGGCGAGCCGTCTGATCCGGGCACTGCAACGCGATGGCTTCTTCATCCACCATACCAGCGGAAGCCACCACGTCTTGAAGCACCCTGATCGCCCTGCCTTGAGGGTCGTGGTCCCGTATCACGTCGGCGACGTAAAGCGCGGGACCCTGCGCAGCATTCTCCGCCAGGCCAACCTGACCGTAGATGAGCTGATCGCTCTCCTCTGATACCACCAAGGTTGCTCTTCTCGGAGCCTCCGACGCATGGCGGTGAGCATACCCGCCCGCGACATTGCCATACATCCAGCGGTAGACATACGCGGCTACCCCAAGATATAGTAGCCGACCCCTTATCGTAGTGGAGTCGCCGATGGCATCGAATATTGCCGCGCGCCGCGCCGCCAAGGCGATCCGCCGCAAAGCCGTGGTGGCGGAGAAGCGCAAAGCTGAACTGCAGGCCGGCTCGCTCGCCGGACGGATAAGCCAGGCGGCGAGCGCCCCGATCCGCCATTGCCTGATCTCCGACGGCTGGACGGAATCCGGCATGGCCACGCTCATCCTGACCCGCGGCGTCAGCACCGCCCACCTCGCCATGGGCACCTTCCTGCTGGATACGTTCTGCCTCGGGATCAAGGATGTCCTGTTCCGCTCGATCGATGCGGACGAATTCGATGCCCTTCTGGACGCAATGGATCTCGCGGCACCGATATCGCCGGTCGATCCCGCCTATGGCCGGAAGTTGCTGCGTGATCTCGCCGCCTGGGCAACGTCGATCGGATTCCCGCCGCACCGCAACTTCGTCACGGTGGAGCGGCTGTTCGGCACCGTGAACGCCAATGAATGCACGGCAGAGTTCCAGTTCGGCCGCGACGGCAAGCCCGTCTACATGCCGGGCCCGTCCGAATCGCCAAAGCAGGTTCGTCGCCGGCTGGAGCAGCTCGAGGAGCGCTTCGGCGATGCCGGCTCCGGCCTCCTGCTGGAGGGGTCGGATCTCTTGCTGGAGGGATAGCGCGCATCTCACCGCGGCCGCGTGCATCCCAATCCCTCGTCGTCACGAACCGAGCGCGAAACTGCACGGTTGACACCCCACCGCGCTCCGCCTACCCCCGCGCCCTCCCAGGAACCCCGCATCCATGCCCCGCCGCAAGCTCCGCGGCCGCCCGCTCGACGGGTGGCTGATCATCGACAAGCCGCCGGGGCTGACCAGCACCGACGTGGTCAACCGCGTGCGCCGGGCGTTCGACGCGCAGAAGGCCGGGCATGGCGGCACGCTCGATCCACTGGCCACCGGCGTGCTGCCGATCGCCTTCGGGGCGGCGACCAAGACCGTGCCCTACGTGATGGACGGCACCAAGCTCTACCGGTTCACCCTCCGCTTCGGCGAGGCGCGCGACACCGACGATGCCGATGGCAAGGTGACCGCCACCTCGTCCGTCCGGCCCACTGATGCCGAGATCAATGCCGCCCTGCCCCGCTTCCGCGGCGACATCATGCAGGTGCCGCCGGCCTTCTCGGCGGTGAAGGTCGCCGGCGAGCGTGCCTACGACATGGCCCGCGCGGGCCGCGCCCCGAACCTGGAGCCGCGTCCCGCGCGGGTGGATTCGTTCGAACTGGTCGAGCGCCCCGACCCGGATACCGCGGTGTTCGAGGTCGCCTCCGGCAAGGGCGTCTACATGCGCAGCCTGGCCCGCGACCTCGCCGCCGCCTGCGGCACATACGGCCACATCGCCGCCCTGCGCCGCAAGCGGGTGGGGCCGTTCACCGAGGTCCAGGCAATACCGCTGGACAAACTCCGCGCTTCAGACGATACCGCGCCCGCTTCCCCGGACCTTCTGCTTCCGGTCGTGACCGCGCTGGCCGACATCCCGGCGCTGGCCCTGACCGAGGCGGAGGCCAGCGGCTTCAGGCATGGCCAGGCGATCAGCCTGATCACGCTGATGGGCCGCATTCCAGGTTCGGCCGATCCCGCTGGCGGATTGGTTCGCGCCATGGCGGGGGGCCGCGTGATCGGGCTGGCCCGGCTGGAAGACGGCTGGATGAAACCCGAACGGATGCTCTGAGCGGGCTCCGCAGCGCGTCCCGCCAACCAGATCCTCGGGTCAAGCCCGAGGACAACAGGAGTAAATCCGATGTCGATCACTGCGGAGCGCCGCACGGTGCTGATTGGCGAATACGCGACCGCGTCGGCTGACACCGGCAGCCCGGAAGTCCAGGTGGCGCTGCTCTCCGAGCGGATCGGCAACCTGACCGAGCACCTGAAGATCCACGCCAAGGATTTCCACAGCCGCCGCGGCCTGCTGATGCTGGTCGGCCGCCGCCGCCGGCTGCTCGACTACCTGAAGGCGAAGAACAATACCCGCTACGAGGCCCTGATCCGCCGGCTGAACCTGCGCCGCTAGCTGGTTTCGCCGCTGGCCGCCCCCATATGGAGCGCAGCGGCGCCTACCCCCGGACCATGGTGGTGCGGGGCAACGCCGCGAGGGCCGGCAAAGCCCTCCAACGCCGCGACACGCGGCGGACCGACAGACCGCTGTTCCGGCGACCCGAGGAGCGGGACCCGCGACGGCGTTTCCGGTTACATGGCCCGCGGCTGCGCCCGCGCTTCCCGCAAACGCAGCCCGCGCCTTCCATGCGACCCGAGACGCCGCCTCCCGCCCAGTTGGGCCAATGGAGCGTCCGGCATGCCGTCCGCCGATGCCGTGCATCTGAAGGACGTGTGAATGTTCAACTACTTCCGCAAGGAGATCGACTGGGGCGGCCGCAAGCTGATCCTGGAGACCGGCAAGATGGCCCGCCAGGCCGACGGCGCCGTGCTGGCGCGCTACGGCGACACCATCGTGCTGTGCACCGCCGTGGGCGTGAGAAGCTCCAAGCCCGGCCAGGACTTCTTCCCGCTGACGGTGAACTACCAGGAGAAGGCATTCGCCGCCGGCAAGATCCCCGGCGGTTTCTTCAAGCGCGAGGGCCGGCCCAGCGAGAAGGAAGTACTGGTCTCCCGGCTGATCGACCGGCCGATCCGCCCGCTGTTCCCGGACGGGTTCCGCAACGAGGTGCAGATCGTCGCCACGGTGCTGAGCCATGACCTGGAGAACGACCCCGACATCGTCGCCCTGATCGGGTGCTCCGCCGCGCTGACGCTGTCCGGCATCCCGTTCTTCGGCCCGGTCGCCGCCGCCCGCGTCGGCTACAGCCACGGTCAGTACATCCTGAACCCCACCGCCGCCCAGATCGAGGATACCGAGCTCGACCTCGTGGTGGCCGGGACCGCCGAGGGCGTGCTGATGGTGGAATCCGAGGCCAAGGAGCTGCCCGAGGACGTCATGCTCGGCGCGGTCAACTTCGGCCATGAGAGCTTCCAGCCGGTGATCCAGGCGATCATCGAGCTGGCGGAACATGCGGCCAAGGACCCCTGGCCGCTGACCGAAAAGTCCGAGGAGGAGAAGGCGCTCGCCGCACGTGTCGATGCGCTCGCCCGGTCCGGGCTGACCGAGGCGTATCGCGAGGCGGACAAGCAGGCGCGGCACGACCGGATCGACGCGGTGAAGAAGCAGGCTATGGAGGGCCTGGACGTCGAGAAGGCCAAGCCACTGTTCAAGGACCTGGAGGCGGACATCGTCCGCAATGCCATCCTGGATACCGGCATCCGGATCGACGGGCGCGACACAAGCACGGTGCGTCCGATCGTTGCCGAGGTCGGCGTGCTGCCGCGCTCCCATGGCTCCGCATTGTTCACCCGCGGCGAGACCCAGGCGCTCTGCGTTGCCACGCTCGGCACCGGCCAGGACGAACAGATAATCGACGCGCTCGCGGGCGACTACCGCGAGCACTTCATGCTGCACTACAATTTCCCGCCCTATTCGGTGGGCGAGGCCGGCCGCATGGGTTCGCCCGGGCGGCGGGAGGTCGGCCACGGCAAGCTGGCCTGGCGCGCCATCCACCCGCTGCTGCCGGAAAAGGACAGGTTCCCCTACACGCTGCGCGTCGTCTCGGAGATCACCGAGAGCAACGGTTCGTCCTCGATGGCGACGGTCTGTGGCAGCTCGCTCGCGCTGATGGACGCCGGCGTGCCGCTGAAGCGGCCGGTGGCGGGCATCGCCATGGGCCTGATCAAGGAGGACCGTGGCTTCGCCGTGCTGTCCGACATCCTGGGCGACGAGGACCACCTCGGCGACATGGACTTCAAGGTGGCCGGCACCGAGATCGGCGTGACCAGCCTGCAGATGGACATCAAGATCACCTCCATCACGCCGGAGATCATGCGCATCGCACTCGGTCAGGCGCGCGACGGGCGGATGCACATCCTGGGCGAGATGTCGAAGGCGATCACCGGCGCCCGCGACGACGTGGCCGCCACCGCGCCGCGCATCACGGTGATGAACGTGCCGAAGGACAAGATCCGCGAGGTCATCGGCACCGGCGGCAAGGTGATCCGCGAGATCGTCGAACAGACCGGCTGCAAGATCGACATCGACGATGACGGCACGATCAAGATCGCCGCTACCGAGGCCTCGCAGGCGCAGAAGGCGATCGACTGGATCAGGGGTATCGTCGCCGAACCGGAAATCGGTGTGATCTACAACGGCAAGGTGGTGAAGACCGCGGACTTCGGCGCCTTCGTCAACTTCCTGGGCTCCCGCGATGGGCTCGTGCATATCAGCGAGTTGCAGCAGGGCCGGGTCGGCAAGACCGGCGACGTGGTGAATGTCGGCGATCCGGTGAAGGTGAAGGTCATCGGCTTCGACGAGCGCGGCAAGGTGAAGCTGTCGATGCGCGTGGTCGACCAGGCCACGGGCGAGGACATCACGGAGAAGGTCGGCACCAAGCCTGGCCGCGGTGACCGCGACCACGGCGACCGGGACCGCGGCGATCGGGACCGCGGCGACCGGCGTGACCGGCAGGAGACCGCCGCGCCGGCCGAAGGTACCGAGCAGCCGGCGGTGGGCGAATAGCGCCGAAAACGACCTGCGACGCCTGCCGGCTGACAGAAGCACTTGCATCCGTCGGCAGGCGTCGTAACGGTTGTGTCATGCGGCCTGTGAGGGGCGAGGGCCATGAAGGCGATCAACGCGATCCGCATGGGCGGGATGGAGGTGCTGCCACTCGTGGAGGGTGGCAAGGGCATTTCCATCTCCAATGGCATATCGTCCGGCAACTGGGCGTTCACCGGCGGCGTCGGCACATTCAGCGCCGTCAATGCCGACAGCTTCGACGAGCAGGGACGGCGCATTCCGCAGGTCTATCGTGGCCGCACGCGGCGGGAGCGGCATGAGGAGCTGGTCGCCTACGCCGTGCAGGGCGCGCTGACGCAGGCCCGCCGCGCCTATGAACTGGCCAGCGGCATGGGACGCATCCACGCCAACATCCTGTGGGAGATGGGTGCCGCCGAACGCATCATCACCGAGGTGCTGGAGCAGGCGAAGGGCCTGATCCACGGCATCACCTGCGGCGCCGGCATGCCCTACCGGCTGTCCGACATCGCCACCCGGTTCAATGTCTACTACTACCCGATCGTCTCGTCGGCTCGCGCGTTCAATGCGCTGTGGAAGCGCGCCTACTCGAAGGCGGCGGCGCTGCTCGGTGGCGTGGTCTATGAGGATCCCTGGCTCGCCGGCGGGCATAACGGCCTCTCCAACAGCGAGGACCCGACAAAGCCCGAGGACCCGTTCCCCCGCGTGCTGGCGCTGCGCAAGCTGATGCGTGAGTTCGGCCTGCACGACACGCCGATCATCATGGCCGGCGGCGTGTGGTGGCTGGAGGAGTGGCAGGACTGGATCGACAATCCGGACCTCGGTCCGGTAGCGTTCCAGTTCGGCACCCGGGCGCTGCTCACCAAGGAAAGCCCGATCGGCGACGCCTGGAAGGAGCGGCTGCGCACACTGCAGGAAGGCGACGTCTTCCTCAACCACTTCAGCCCCACGGGCTTCTACTCCAGCGCGGTGAACAACGGCTTCATCCAGGAACTGCGCGAGCGGAACGAGCGGCAGGCCGCCTACACCACCGAGGC
Organism: Acetobacteraceae bacterium; assembly: GCA_041487355.1. Lineage (GTDB taxonomy): Bacteria > Pseudomonadota > Alphaproteobacteria > Acetobacterales > Acetobacteraceae > JAMXLO01. The sequence goes on from JBGPND010000005.1 coordinate 15,350, forward strand.
GATCGGCGAGCACGTGGCCGAATACGGCGTCGGGCCGCGCAAGCGAATCGTCTATCTGACGCCGGCCGACCTCGAGCGCGCGCGTGCCTGGGAAGCGCAAGGGTTCACCGAGGCGCTGCGCACGCCGGACGGCACGCTGATCTTCGTCACGCCCGAGAAGGCGAAGGAGATTCTCGCCGACCAGGTCGCCTGCATGGGCTGCCTGAGCCAGTGCCGTTTCTCCAACTGGAGCCAGCAGGAGCCCGATTACAGCACCGGCAAGAAGACGGACCCGCGCAGCTTCTGCATCCAGAAGACGCTGCAGAACATCGCGCACGAGAGCGACGACGCGGCGGCGCTCGAGCGCAACCTGATGTTCAGCGGCCACAACGCCTTCCGTTTCGCCAAGGACCCGTTCTATTCGAACGGTTTCATCCCCACGGTGAAGCAGCTCGTCGAACGCATCCTGACGGGGCGGTAAACCGACTTGTCATTGCGAGGAGCGAAGCGACGCGGCAATCTCCAGCCAGTGACGCACTCCGACGGAGATTGCCGCGTCGCTTCGCTCCTCGCAATGACACGAAGGGTCGATCGGATGTGCGCCGCTGAATGATGAAGCTGCTGCTCATCAACCCGAACATCACTGCGGCGATGACCGAATCGATGGCGGCCGAAGCACGCCGCTTCGCGTCCCCATCGACCGAAATCGTCGCCGTCACCGCCGAATTCGGCACTCAGTACGTGGAAAACCGCGTCGAGGCGGCGATCGCCTCCCACGCCGTGCTCGACGCGCTGGCGAAGCACGCCGCCGGCTGCGACGCGGCGATCATTTCGGCATTCGGCGACCCGGGGCTGGCGGCCGCGCGCGAATTCGTCGACATCCCGGTGGTGGGCATCGAGGAATCGGCAATCCTCACCGCCTGGATGCTCGGTCGGCGCTACTCGATCATCTGCCTGACGCCGCGCCTGCGCACCTGGTACATCGAATGCGCGCAGGAGCACGGGCTGGCCGGAAGGCTGGCAAGCGTCCGCGCACTCGATGTGCCGATTCCCGACATCACGCGCGCGAAGCAGCAGTTGCGCGACCATCTGCTCAAGGAATGCATGGTCGCCATCGAACAGGACGACGCCGAGGTCATCATCTTCGGCGGCGGCCCGATCGCCGGGCTCGCGCGCGAGACTGCCGATGCGATCCCGGTCCCCTGTCTGGACGGTGTCAGTTGCGCCGTCCGCATGGCCGAGGCGCTGGTCGCGCTGCATCCGCGTGCACCCTCGCGCGGCAGCTTCGCCCGTCCGCGTGCCAAGCCCGCGAAAGGTCTGACGCCCGAATTGACGCGGCGCATCACCGGCGAGCCATGAAGCGGATCGTCGTTGTCATCCTCGATGGGCTGCGGCGCGATTTCGTTGACGCGGCGCTGACGCCGCATCTTGCCGAGTTCGCCAGGCGGGCCGAGCAATTCCCCGCGTATCGCACCGCCTTCCCGTCGGCGACCCGCGTGGTGACCGCGACCTTCGCCACCGGCTGCCATCCCGCCCGCCACACGCTGCAAGGCAATTCGATGGCACTGCTGGAGGATGGCGTGCTCGTCCCCCACGACGTCGGCTTGCCCGACTTCCTGCAACACAAGCGCGCAATCACCGGCCATGCGCTTGCGGTGCCGACGCTGGCCGAACGCCTGGCGCCGCATGGCGGGGCGATCGTGTTCAACAACGTCTCGCCGGGCGCGGCTTACGCACATGACCCGGATGGGCACGGGCATGTCTACCATCGCGCCGGCTCATTCGCTCCCGGACGCTTTGCCGCCGATCCTTTGAACGTCACGCTGGATGCGGCGGGCGACCGGGCGATGACCGAACGCTTCATCGCCGACGCGCTGGGCGTTCGCCATCCGGCGCTTGCCGTGCTGTGGCTGGGCGAGCCCGATCATATCCAGCACAACGTCCCGCTCGGCTCGCCGGAACACCTCGCCGTGCTGCGCGAGGCGGATCGCAACGCCTTCATGGTGACCGAAGCGGTCGAGCGGCGACGCGCGGCCGGCGACGACATCCTGCTCATCGTCGGTTCCGATCACGGGCACGAGACGGTCTCCGGTGTGGTGGATATCGAAGCCGAACTGATCGCCGCCGGCCTGAAATCAAGCCCGGAGTCGAACGACATCATCGCCATGTCCAGCGGCACATCGAGTCTGATCTACCTGCATCCCGATGCCGAGCGTCACTGCGATCGGCTTGGCGACTTCCTGGCATCGCAGCCCTGGGCCGGCAGGGTGATCGACGCGGCGAACTTCGCGACGATCGGGCAGGCGCCGCACAACGGCCTCGCCTTCGCCGTCTCGCTCAGGGCGGACGCTTCGGAAAACGCATTCGGCGTGCCCGGCCGCTCGCTCGCCGCCAAGCCGCGCTGGGGCAAGCCGGACCGGCTCGGCTGCGGCCAGCATGGCGGCCTCGGCCAGTTCGAGCAGTCACCGGTGCTGCTGATCGATGGTCCGGGGTTCGCCGCCGGCGGCACGCGCACCGAACCGGTTCACGTGGCCGACCTCGCGCCGACCATCATGCGGCACCTTGGCATTCCGGCATCGGGGATGGACGGCAGCGTGCTGCAGCGTGCTCCGCGGCCATCCTGCTGAGTGCCGCCGCGACGCGCGTGATCACCGGCCCCCATTCGCCGAGCCGTTTTTGACGGAAGATGCGCAGGCTCGGATACCACGGGCTGTCCACGCGTCCGCTCAGCCAGCGCCAGCAATTGTCGTAACGGTCGAGCAGGAACACCGGCTTGCCCATCGCGCCAGCGAGATGTGCCACCGACGTATCCACGGTGACCACGACGTGGAGGTTGGCGATGATCGCGGCGGTGTCGGCGAAGTCCGTCACCTCGGCCATGGGCTCGGATAGTACGAGACCCGGCGGTGGACAGCGTGTTTGGTTTGCTGCCGGCCCCACCTGCAGACTGATGAAACGCACGCCTTGCACTGCGGCCAGCGGCGCCAGGGTCGCGAGCGGCATGCTGCGCCGCGCGTCCACCACGTCGAAGCCGGGAAGATGCGGCCGTACCTGACCGGCCCAGGCCAGCCCGACCAGCATGCCCTCGTCGGGCAGGCGCTTCGTCCATGCTCTCGACAACGCCGGATCGACGGCAACGTACGGCACGTTGTTGGGGATGGTGGCCAGACTCGTGTCGAAAACGCGCGGCAGGCTGACGAACGGGCAATGGAAGTCGAAGGACGGAACGGCCATGTCGCCGCTGAAAACCTCTGCCACCCCTTCCACGGATTGCAGCACGCGCTCCAGCGGCTTGGGCACCCAGGCAAGGACCCGCACGCCGCGTCTTGCCAGCAGCGGCAGGTAGCGCAGGAATTGCAGAGTGTCGCCGAACCCCTCTTCATGCGTCACCAGCACCGTGCGGCCGTCGAGATCGCCGCACTTCGGTAGCGCGGGCATAAGCCGATCGGTGCCCAGGCCAGTGTGCTGCGCCAGCGCCAGCCGCCACTCGAATTCGGGCCATGCCTCGCGCAGGCGACCAGCGTGCAACAACGCGACGGTGCGGTTCACCCTGATCCGTGCATTCTGCGGCGACAGCGCAATCGCCCGATCATACGCCTTCAGTGCCGCGTCGAACCTTCCCTCCACCTTCAGCATCGCGCCCAGGTTCGCCCAGCCGGCCGCCGCCTCGGGAGCGAGCGTCACGACCCGACGGAACTGGCCGATCGCAGCGCTCATCCGTCCGAGGTCGGCGAGCACGATGCCCATCAATTGATGCGCGGCCACCCAGTCCGGTCTGCGGCGCAGACCCTCCGCCAGGATCGCCATCGCTTCGTTCAGCGCGTGGCTCTCGTGAAGGAGCTCGGCAACGCAATAGCGCAGACTGTCGTCGTCCGGCGCGAGGCGCAGACGCTGGCGATACTGCTCAATCCTGTCCAGAGCGGCGTGCGGCCGTGCAACGCAGTCCTGCATGCCGCTCTCCCATGCCATGACGAATGGGGCTGAGTGTCCGGCAGGCGGATTAAGGCGCGGTTATCGCGGGCTCATGGCGTTGCGCGCTTGCCCATGTGGCGGGTTTCGCTTCGCTCTACCCACCCTACACCGTCGTAGTCACCGTAGGGTGGGTAGAGCGAAGCGAAACCCACCAAAGCGGCGGCGTGCTCAGGTTCCTTCGCGCCGCCAGGCGAGGATCAACAGTCCGAGCATCAGCGGCAGCGCGATCCAGGCTGGCAGCAGGGCCAGCGCGGCGATGCCGGTGACCAGGTGGTCGTGCCGGCGCTCCAGGCCGATCCACGAGCTGCCGGCCGCCGGCCGGTCGGGCTCGGTGCGGTGCAGGTCGGGTACGTCGGGTGGCGCGCCGTCCGTGCCGGTGCCGATGAAATGCACCCCGCCGCCCGAGGCGCGGACCAGCTTGCGCAGCAGTGTCGCGGTGGCGCGCAGGTCCGCCAGTTCCGGCGGATTGGCGGCGCCCGCCGCGGCGTAGGCGGTGCGGGCGCCGTCGCCCGTCTGCCACACGCCCGGCGTGGCGGCGGGCAAGCTGGCAGTCGCCTTGCCCAGCCTGGTCTCGGTCAGGTTCAGCGTCTGGGTCTTGCCGTCGGGATCGGTGACCGTCACCTGCCCGGGCGGCGCGGGGTCGGTGGAACGGCGCTCGATGGTCAGGCGGCCCTCGGCAACCCGCGCGGTCAGCGCATTCTCCTCCAGTTCCGGCTCCTGCATCAGCCAATGCGCGACGCGGCGCAGCAGCTCGGCTTGCGGACCGCCGCCCTGATGACCACGCGACCACAGCCAGATCTGGTCCGAGAGCAACAGGGCGACGCGGCCCTTGCCGATGCGGTCCAGCAGCAACAACGGCTGGCCCCCGCTGGTGCCCAGCAACGCCTCGCCATGCACGTCCGCCGGCTGGATGCGCCGATACCAGGAACCCCAGTCGGACCGCCCGTCCGGGCTGCCGGGCAGGTTCGCCCCGGCGAGCCCCTCGGTGACCGGATGGCGCTGGCCGAGATCGGTCACGCGCGGGCGGAACTGCCCTTCCACCACGGCACCGATGGAAGCCGGAATGCCGGGCAGCACCTGGCCGATCGGGGTCGCCGCCAGGCTTGCGGCGCCGGAGAACTCCGGTCCGACGCTCAGCAGAAGGGCGCCGCCCTCCCGCACATGCTCGGCGACGTTGGCGATGTAGGGCAGTGGCAGCAGGCCGCGGTTCTGGAAGCGGTCCAGGATGATCAGGTCGAATTCGTGGATCTTGTCCAGGAACAGCTCGCGCACCGGGAATGCGATCAGCGCCAGCTCGTTCAGCGGCGTCAGGTCGTCCTTCTCCGGCGGGCGCAGGATGGTGAAATGCACGAGGTCGACCGAGGGATCCGCCTTCAGCAGCCGGCGCCAGGTCCGCTCGCCGGGGTGCGGCTCGCCTGAGATCAACAGCACGCGCAGCCGGTCGCGCACGCCGTTGATCTCGATGACCGCCCGGTTGTTGATCGTCGAGACCTCGCCCGGCAGCGTATTGGCGGACAGTTCCACCACGGTGGGACCGGCGCGGCTGATCGGCAGCTCGATCCTCTGCTCCGCCCCGATCGGGACGTTCTCCACCCGCGGCGGCTCGCCGTCGCGGCGTATCGTCAAGTTGGCGGTGGCGGCTCCGCGCGGCGCTCCGAGATCCTCGATCGCCACGCGCAGAGTGACGATCTTGCCGACGATGCCGTAGCTCGGTGCCTCGATCACCCGGAGGCGGCGATCGATCTCCTCGCCTTTGGCGGGGATCAGCACATTGAGCGGCGCGCCGCCGGGTGGCGTATCCGGAATGTCGTGCACCTGCCCGTCGGTGACGGCGATCGTGCCGGCCAGGCGTGAACGCGGGATGTCGGCGAGCGCCCGCTCGATTGCCGCGAACAGACGGGTGCCGGAATCGCCGCTCTCCGGCACGGTGACGGTGCGAAGCTCCAGGTCGGGCAGCTTGCTCGCCTGCTGGCTAATCGCGGCACGCGCCGCTTCGGCTAGTCGCGCCCGTTCGCCGACCTGCATCGAAGCCGAATGGTCGACCACGAGCAGGCCGATATCGGCGAGATTCTCCCGCGTCTCCTGCACCAGCCGCGGGCCCGCGAGCCACAGCAGCAGCACGGCAAAGGCGGCAAGGCGCCAGACCGTGCCGCGTGCCCGCCGCACAGCGGCGATTGCCACGACCAGGAGGGCGAGCGCCCCCAGGCTGGCGATCAGCCAGAGCGGCAGCAGCGGTTCGAAGCGCAGTGCGGCGATGACTTCTTCGGGGCGCATCTAAGTTGCCACGCTCCCCCTCCCCTTGCGGGCTTGGGCCGCGAAGCGGACCAAGGATGCGGGGAGGGGGCGTGAACGCTGGCTCATGCTGCGCCGCTCACCACGCGCAGGCGGGCGCGTGATTCTCCGGCCGGGCGAGGCCGCACGACGATCTCCACGTCGCGGTCCAACGCGGTCAACAGATGCAGCAGGCGTTCGGTGGGGAAGCGGATGAAGCGCCCGGCGATCAGTTGTTCGGCTTCGGCCTCCTCGAGGCCGAGCAGCCGCGCGGCGCCGGCGGGCTTGAGATGGCGGTCGCGAAGCTCGGCGTGGATGAGGTGGGTCAGCTCCGCGCGGACGAGCAATTCGTCAGCGTCCGTCAGGCCGAGGTCTGCGACGACGTTGCCGCCGTGTTCGATGATCTGCTCCTCTGGTTCGTTCATGTGGCTGCAGCTCCTGCCATGTTGCGCCTCGATGGCCGCGATTGCCCGGGAAACTGCTATGATTCGACTCGCGAAGGCTGGTGGATTGGCCATGATTGGCAGGATCACCTTCCCGTAAGCACGGGCAATGGACAGCTCGGTGCGCATCCACGGCGATCCGACCTGGCTGCCGGGTTTCACGGTGACAAAAATCTCGCAGCGTCGAATTGCCTGATCCAACTGGCCGAGTATGTCCGCATCAGGCTGCAGGTTACGATGGTCGATCCAGACATCGAACCCAGCCAGACGAAGCAGTACGTCAACCTCGTGGGCGATCGCCTGATCCCGCCACGTGTAACTCAGGAAAATCACGGCTGGCGCTCCGTCGGGCGGAGATGCCGCCCCTGGCTGTCCTCATCTTCTTCGATCCGCACACCCGGCACGAACGCCACAGCCTCAGCGACACTCACCGATCCATCTGGGTTCAGAATCTCGCTAGACACTTGCACTACACATCCCGTCCCGACATCCATGGCCTTCGTACTCTTTTGCCACCATGTCCCTGCCGCCTTGAACAGAAGACGGAATTGGTCTGGGTTGCCGACAACCGTGATATCCCCCGGCACGTCGGCGGCACGCGTGGTCGCTCTGGAGAACTTGGCCTGGGCAAGGGCGTCAACGTATCGTCCCACATCCGTATCGCCATACTCTCCCGGCGAGTAAAATACCCACGGCCGACTCCAGAGGATCAGGAAGAAGGCAGCCGCCACACCCAACGGGAACCCAAGCACAAAACGGTGAGCGCAATCTGCACACCACCAGCGGTCTGAGTGACGGCCACCCCCAGAACCGTCTCCGTCAAGGTCAGAAACAACGACACGATCCATAGTGGGGTCAACGGTCGCCCCATCGCGGGTCGCATTCTGCCCAGCTGAGACATCAGAACAGCTCGCTTCCAGGTCTCAATTCGGTCAAGGGAACATCCTCTAAAACTGACCGGCGACTCGTAAAACTGACCGGCGACTCGACGTCAGCGCATATTGAAACGCCCGGCCTACTGCCCCAGCCTTTGCAGGATCGCCGGCACGTGCACCTGGTCGCCTTTGTAGTTGCCGGTCAGCGCGTACATCACAAGGTTCACGCCGAACCGGTAGGCCAGCGTGCGCTGCCGCGAACCGCCGGGAATCACGGCGTAGGGATTGCGGCCGCTGTCATCCACCGCCCAGGCGGAGGCCCAGTCATTGCCCCCGATGATCACCGGGCTGACGCTGTCGTTCGCCCGGTCCTGGTCGCGTTGCACCCACACCGGCTCGCCGGTGTAGCGACCGGGGAAGTCCTGCAGCAGATAGAAGGAGCGCGCCAGCACATGCTCGGTGGTCAGCGGCACCAGCGGCGGGATGACCAGCCCCTGCGCGACCCGCTGCAAGGCTGATTCGGCGCCTGGAGCGAAGCCGGCCCCCGAGCCGGAATCGCGGGTATCCAGCAGGATGATGCCGCCGCGGCTCGTGTAGTCGTTCAACGCCGCCGCCTGGACGGGGCTGAGCGGCTGCGCGTCGGCGCTGATCGGCCAGTAGAGCAGCGGATAGAAGCTGAGATCGGTCCTGCCCGGGTCGACTGCGTCGGGTTCCACGAGCACCGCCGCGGTGCGCCGGTTGACGTATTCCGACAGCCCCTCCAGCCCCGCCCGCGAAACGCCGTCCAACTGGGCGTCGCCGGTCACGACATAGCCGAGCCTGGTGGCGAGAGCCGGATTGGGATTGCTCTCCAGCGCCTGCGCAGCCGGTGCCGCAAGCAGTGCGAGAACTATCGCGGCCGCGATCCGGTTCGGCCGCAGCAGGCCGCGCAGGCCGAGTGCGATGAGCAGGTCGAATGCCAGCAGCACGATCGCGCCGGCGAGCAGCCAGGGTCCCAGCGCCCGTTCGGGCGCCGTCGACCCGAGGTCCTCCACCCGGGCGCCCGGGATCGCCGGGGCCGCTTCCGGTGCCGGCAGGTTGGCGCCGAGGTTGAGCGCCCGCCTGCCGTTCTCCGGGCCATACAGCCCCGGCGGGTGGCGCGGCGAGGCGACGGTGCGGGCGATCTCGTTTGCCGGCAAGCCCGTGGCGGCCTGCGGCGGCGTGGACAGCAGCCCGTAGCCGTCCAGCGTTTCGGCCGGCGCCAGGACCGCATTGTCGGGTGTCGCCGCCACGCCGGCCGACAAGGCAACCAGCCGCCGCAGCATATCGATGAACAGGCCGGACAGCGACAGGTTGGACCAGTCGGCGTTCGCCGTGACATGGAACAGCACGATCCGTCCGGCACCTCGGTTCGCTTGCGTCACCAGCGGCGTGCCGTCCGCGAGCGCGGCCCAGGTGTGGCCGGCGAGGTCGGCCGAGGGTTCGGCCAGCACCTGACGGTTCACCTTCACCTCGTCCGGAACGGGCAGGCCGGCGAATGGCGAGCTGGCGGAGAACTGCGCCACGCCGGCGGGTTCCGCCCAGGACAGTGCGCCGCCAAGCTGGCGATCGCCGCCGAGCAGCTTCACCGGCATGAGCTGGTCGGTTTCGCCGAGCGGTTGTTCGGCGGTGCGCGGGCCGGCGAAGCGGATCAACAGGCCGCCCTGTTCCACCCAACGGGTCAGCGCGTCGCGCTCGGGTCCTGCCGGAAGTGGCTTGTCGGCGAGGATCAGCACGGAGACTTCGCGTTGCAGCAGTATTGCCAGATCGGCTTCGCGAACCTCGGTGAACGGCGTCAAGGCGCGGCGCAGGTAATAGAGCGGTCCCGCGAACGGTGTATCGGCGGTGGTGATATCGCCCGCCACCATGCCGACCGGGCGGCGGCGCCAGCGTTCGTCGAGCAACACGATCGACGCGGCCGAGGGCGGGCCTTCGAGCACCAGCCGATTCAGCCGATTGCGCAATTCGGGCGGCAGCACGATCGTCGCCGTGCCAGTCGCGGCCCCGGCCGGAAGATCAACGCTTGCGCGTGCCAGGGTTCGCCCGTCGCCGCTTTGCGCCAGCACCGCGGCGTGGCTGGGCAGCGGTTGCGGCGCCTGTGCGATGCGGGCGACCAGGCGGTCGGCCTCGTTCTGCGGTGGCAGCAGGAGCCGGGCAGGGGCGGCCTGCCAGCGCAGCTCGGTCACCGGCCCGGCATCGCCGAGTGCCTCGGCGAAGCGCGCGAAATCGCCGCCATCGGTGAGTCCATCGCCGATATAGGCCACGGTGCCGCCGGATCGGTGCCAAGCGTGCAGCGCGGCGGTGGCGGCGGCGCGGTCGGGTGGCCAGGGCTCCGGATGCAGCGCCGCCAGCCTGGCGCGCAGGTCGGCGACGGGCATCGGCGCGGTCGCCTGGGGCGCCGCTCCCGACTCGTCGGACGCGGTGGCCAGCAACGCCGCCTGCCGCCCGGCGCGTTCCACGCGATCCAGCATCGTGTTGGCGGCCTGCATGCGGCGCGGCCAATCGCTCGCCGCAGCCCAGCCATTGTCGATCACCAGCAGCACCGGCCCCGAACCGGGCAGCATCGAGCCCGCATCCAACACCGGCCGCGCCAAGGCGAGGATCACCAGCATCGCGGCGATCATTCGAAGCGCCAGCAGCCACCACGGCGTGCGCGCCGGCGTCTCCTCGCGCGCGTGGAGCCCCATCAGCAGGCGGATCGCCGGGAAGGTTTCGCTGCGCGGCGCCGGGGGCGTGACGCGCAGCAGCCACCACAGCAACGGCAAGGCTGGCAAGGCGAGCAGCACCCAGGGGGCGGCGAAGATCATCGTGCCGTCAACGCAATATAGAGGCCAAGCAGGGCGGCCTCGGGCGGATGGTCGGTGCGGTGTATGGCAAACCCGAAGCCGGCGGCCGCGCAGATCGCCGCAAGCCCGTCCTGCTGCGCCTTCAGCCGCCGGGCATACTCTTCGCGCACGCCCTCCACGCGCGGGATCAGCGTGTCCGCCTCGCGCTCCAGGCCGCGGAAACGAATGCGCCCGCTATAGGGAAGATCGGTCTCCGCCGGGTCCAGCACCTGCAGCAGATAGCCGCTGACCGGGATGGCGGCCAGCCGGCCGATCGTCGCCTGGATCTCCTCCAGCGGAGACAGGAAGTCGCCAAACAGCACCACACGCGCATGCCGCGGCAGAGATGCGCGCGGCGGCAGGCCCGCATCGTCGTCCGGCGAACCGGCCAGCACCGCGGCCAGCCGGTCAAGCCCGGCACGGCCGGAAATCGGCCGTGCGTCCGGCGCGATCATCGCCACCCGCTCGCCGCCGCGCAGCAGCAGCGAAGCGAGAGCCAGCAGCAGCAATCCCGCCCGCTCGCGCTTCTCCACCGGCGCGCCGCGCGAGCGCCAGCGCATGGACGAGGACGTATCGCGCCACAGGCAGACGGTCTGCGCCGCCTCCCACTCGGTCTCGCGGATGAACCAGCCGTCGGGCACCGGGCGGCCGGATTTCGCCGACTGCCGCCAGTCGATGCGCGCGATCGGATCACCCGGCACGAAGCGGCGGAACTGCCAGAAACTGTCGCCCTGGCCGACCCGCCGCCTGCCATGCACACCCTGCGCGACCGTCGCAGCCACGCGTTCGGCGGCAACCAGCAGTGGCGGCAGGAGCGCGCCAAGCGCCTCCGCCCGCCGTGCGTCCGCCGCGGCCTGGATGGTGGCGCTAGGCAAAGCGCTCCACCAGGCGATCGATCACGTCGGATAGCGCCACGCCGTCGGCGCGGGCCGAAAAGTTCAGCGCCATGCGGTGGCGCAGCACCGGGCGGGTAAGCGCCACCACGTCGTCGATGCTCGGCGCCAGCCTTCCGCCGAGCAGCGCTCGCGCTCGCGACGCCAGCATCAGTGCCTGCGCGGCACGCGGACCAGGTCCCCAGGCGACGTGGCGGCGCACCGTTTCGTCGTCCGACGTCTCGGGGCGGCCACCGCGCACCAGCGCAAGGATCGCTTCGACCACCTTCTCGCCCACCGGCACCCGGCGGATCAGGGCCTGCGCCGTCCGCAGTTCGTCCGCGGTCATCGCCTGCTCTGGCGGCGCCTCCGACGCCCCGGTGGTGGCCAGCAGCATGGTCCGTTCGGCGTCCAGCGCCGGGTAGCCCACGTCGATCTCCAGCAGGAAGCGGTCGAGTTGGGCTTCCGGCAATGGATATGTGCCCTCCTGCTCGATCGGGTTCTGCGTCGCCAGCACATGGAACGGCCGCGGCAGCAAGTGCTCCACGCCCGCCACGGCCACCCGCTGCTCCTGCATCGCCTGGAGCAGGGCCGACTGCGTGCGTGGGCTGGCGCGGTTGATCTCGTCGGCCATCAGCAGTTGGCAGAACACCGGACCAGGCACGAAGCGGAAGCTGCGGCGGCCCTCGGCTTCGTCCAGCACTTCGCTGCCGATGATGTCGGCCGGCATCAGATCGGGGGTGAACTGCACCCGTTTGGTCGCCAGCCCCAGCACGACGCCCAGCGTCTCCACCAGGCGGCTCTTGCCGAGGCCGGGGACACCGACCAGCAGCGCATGTCCGCCGGAGAGCAGGGTGATCAGCGTCTGATCCACCACCTCATCCTGGCCGAAGATGACGCGCTCGATCGCCGCGCGCACCTTGCCGATGCGCGCACCCAGCGCTTCCACCTCGGAAAGGATCGTGCTGGCGTCCACCGAGCCCGCATTGACCGCACCTTGTTGCGCGGCAGCCATACTCACCGACATACGGGCGTCCACCTCTGAGAATTCTAACCAAGCCGTCATATAGGCACTTTCGCCGGTGGGGGGATGCTACCTATATCGCGAGCGGGGAGGGAAGATCGCCAGGGATGGAGACGGAGACGTGAACGAGGCCAGCTATCCCGCGCCGCTTGCCGGAGTCCTCGGCCGCAGTCCGACGCCAAGAGCGACGTCCGCAGCCTTCGCGGAGCCGATGGATCCCGTTCCGGCCTCCTGCAATCAGCCGCGTCCCCGCGTCCGCCGCCCGCCGGTGGAATGCGGCGATCTGCCTTTTGTCATCCGACGTGACGGCGCTTGGCTGTACCGCGGCAGCCTGATCGGCCGCAAGGAGTTGGTGTGCCTGTTCGCCAGCGTGCTGAAGCGCGAGGCCGACGGCTCCTTCTGGCTGGAAACTCCCGCCGAACGCGGCCGCATCGAAGTGGAGGACGCGCCGTTCATCGCGGTCGAACTCGACTGGGCGGGCGACGATCGTCGGCAGACCCTGTCGTTCCGCACCAATGTCGACCAGGTGGTGACGGCGGGAGCCGACCATCCGATCCGCGTGGCGCATGACGTGCTGACCTGCGAGCCCACGCCCTATATCCTGGTGCGCGACGGCGCAGGCGACCGCGGCATCGAGGCGCGCATCAACCGCGCCGTCTATTACGAGCTGGTCGCCCTCGCGGTGCCGGAATGGGTTGGCTGCCGGCGCATGCTCGGCGTCTGGAGCTGCGGCAGATTCTTCCCGCTCGGCGAACTGCCTCCCGGCGAAGAGTGATCGCCACGCACCGGATGAGCCTGCCATGACGGCGGCTGAGCTGCGGGCGCGGCTGGCGGCGATCGCCGGCGAACCGATGACCGGCGGCGTCGCCGATGGCAACGATGTGCTGGAGATACTGGATGTGCCGCCGGTGCCGGCGGCGGTCCTGGTGCCGATCATCCTGGGACCGAACCCGGCCGTGCTGCTGACCAAGCGGAATGTGCATCTGAACAGGCATGGCGGGCAGGTGAGCTTCCCGGGCGGCCGGATCGATGCATCGGATGTCGATGCCGAGGCGGCCGCGCTGCGCGAGGCCGAAGAGGAGATCGCGCTCGATCCTTCGTGCGTCGAAGTGCTGGGCCGGTTGGCCGACTACGTGACCGGTACCGGCTACCGGATCACCCCCGTGCTCGGTCTACTGCCGCCAGGTCTGGCATTGCAGCCGTCGCCGCGCGAGGTGGAGGCGGTCTTCGAGCTGCCGATCGGCGTGTTGCTCGATCCCACCGCGCCGCATCGCCAACGCCATCATGTGCGGGGCCATTGGCGCGAATATTGGGTGTGGCCGCATCCCGACCATTACATCTGGGGCGCGACTGCCGCCATTCTCGTGCATCTGGCGCAAAAGCTACGAGCTGCGGGGCCGTATGCTTCGGCTGGTTGAATTGTCGCTTTTCCTCGCCCCGTTCGCGATCTTCGCCATCTGGCGTGTGATGGCCGCGGACGGCGGCCCTTCCGTGCGGATGGTGGTGGCAGCCGCCTGTCTGCTTGCGGTGCTGGCGGGCGTTCTCGTTTGGCTGAGGCAGGACGAGGCGCTGCCGCCGGGCGCCGCCTATGCGCCGGCCCAGGTGCAGGACGGACAGGTCGTCTCCGGCCACCCGGTGCCGCGATAACCGATGCGCCGGCATTGCGGATCGAGCCGCCGGCCTTCCTGGCGGAGCCGGCACTGGCCTTGGTGATGGCGGCCGTGCCCGAGGCGAGGGTGGTGGGCGGTGCCGTGCGCGACGCTTTGGCGGGGCGAGAGATCACCGATATCGACCTGACAACCCCCCGCACGCCCGAGCAGGTGATGCAGGCGCTGCGGGCCGCCGGGATCCGCGCCGTGCCGACCGGGCTCGATCATGGCACGGTGACGGCGGTGGCCGGCGGACGCGGCTTCGAGATCACCACGCTGCGGCGCGATGTCGAGACCGACGGCCGCCACGCCCGCGTCGCTTTCACGGAAGACTGGCGGGCGGACGCGGCCCGGCGCGACTTCACCATCAATGCACTGTCGATGACGCGCGACGGTGCGGTGTTCGACTACTTCGATGGCATTGCCGATCTGCGCACCGGCTGCCTGCGCTTCGTCGGCGACCCGGCGACGCGCATCGCCGAGGACTATCTGCGCATCCTGCGCTACTTCCGGTTCTTTTCCCGATATGCCACCGGCCCGGCGGATCCGGCGGCCCTGGCGGCGATCCGCGCCGGGGTGCCGGGGCTCGCGACGCTCTCAGCCGAGCGGGTGTGGAGCGAACTGGAGCGCATCCTGTCCGCGCCCGACCCGCGCGCCGCGATATCGTTGATGGCCGAGCTGGGTGTCCTGCGTGCGGTGCTGCCGGAAGGTGCCGACCCGGCGCGTCTGGCGCGTCTGCTCGAGGCGGATGCGCCGGCAGATCCGCTGTTGCGCCTTGCCGCGCTGCTCACCGGCGATCCTGCTGCGTTGGCCGCCCGCCTGCGGCTGTCGACCGCGGAGCGGGACCGGCTGGCAGCGTTGCGCGCCGGGCCGGTGCCGCAGCCTGGCGACGACGATGCCGCGCTTCGTCGCCTGCTCGCTGACGAGGAGACGGCGGTTTTGATCGATCGAAGCTGGCTCGCCGGCGGTGCCGCGCCGGAATGGACCGCCTTGCGCGCGCGGCTGGCTGCGTTGCCTCGCCCGGTGTTTCCGCTGGAGGGCCGCGACGTTCTGGCGCTGGGCATGGCCGAGGGCCCGCGCGTCGGCACCCTGCTGCGCGAGGTGCGGCGATGGTGGCTGGACGGTGGCTGCACTGCCACGCCGGACGCGTGCCGTGCCGAACTGGCGCGGCGGCTGGGTGGGCCGCCACTTTCGCAAGAGTGACGCAGGGACCGGATGCGCGTTGTGGCGGCGTCACGGCGCGGGTAGGTTGCCCGCCCGATGCACCATCAGCCGAGGCAACTGCGTGAACGGCACGAAGCACCTGATCATGGGCCTCTGGGCCCGGCAGCCGTTCCGACCTTTGGAGAAGTTCATCGCGTCCCTGCGCCGCACCGCATTCACCGGGGATGTCTGCCTCTGCGTCGAGGATGTGTCCGCCGAGACCGTAGCGCTGCTGCGGGCACATGGCATCATCGTCGAGCGGGCCGGCCCGTCAGCGCAGCCCCGCATGACCGCCCTGTCGAGCCGCTACTTCACCTACCTGGAATTCCTGACGCGTCACGGCGACGACTATGCAAACGTGATGCTGACCGATCCGGGCGGCACAGTCTTCCAGTCCGACCCGTTCGCCGCGCCACTTCCCGCCGACATCGTCTATACGCAGGAGCGCTGTCGGCTGGGCGAATCCGCCGCGGACCATGACGCGGTCGTGCAAGCCTATGGCGAGTCGGTGGCGCACAACATGCGTGACTGCATGGTGTCCGGCGCAGGCGCCACCTTCGGCACGACATCGGGCGTGCTGCGATACCTCGTGGCGATGACGCATGAACTGAGCGGCAGGACGACGCCGATCACCGGCGCGATCGATCAGGGCGTGCACAACTACGTCGTCCACATGCGTCCTCTGTGCAACGCCTGGCTCGATCAGGGCGCCTCGATCGTCGCCGCTATGCGCAACGTGCCGGACGCGTCCGTGCAGATATCGGAGCAGGGTGTACTGATCGACGGCAGGCGGGCGCCGGTGCTGCTGCAATGGGACAGCAACGCGACGACGCGGGAGCATGTCCGGTCCGCGCCGCAATTCCGGCTGGATGAGGCGATGCAGGTCGCCGGCCCGGCTTCCGGCCCAGCCACGCCGGTAGCGCGAGAAGCGGCAGCCGCAACCGATGCGGTGGTCGCCTATTATCACCGCGAGCGTGACGCGGAATGGCTTCCGCTGTTCCTCGGCAGCCTGCGTTGCGTCAGCGATTCGGTCGACGTGCATTGCGTCGGTGATTTCGACCAGAGCGAGCAGGCGCTGCTGTCGCAGCATCGCTGCATCGTTCACCGGGCCCCTGTCACCGATATCGTGATCGCCGAGAACGTCGCGCACTTCTATCTGAGCCAAGTCCTCGACCGGCTGGCAGCCGAGCGTGACCGGGTGCCCGGTCAGGTGCTGGTGCTCGACAGCATGCGTGCGGTGTTCCCGCGCGATCCGTTCCTGAGCAAGACGATCGGTCTGTCGCTGTTCTGCGAGGGACCGATGCGCATCGGCGAGTCGGGCTTCAACCTGGAGCGCCTGGCCCACTTCACGACGTCGGACGAACGCCGGCTGCGCTGCCCCATCGTCTCCTCGGCGCTGTCGCGCGGGCCTTTGCCAGTGGCACGCGAGTTCTATCGGCACCTGCTGGCCGAACTGGTCGGCCGGACGGAACTGCTGAGCACTCACAAGGTGATCCAGGGTGCCTTCAACAAGCTGTGCCACGACGGCAATCTTGGCTTCCCGGTCATCACGCACCCGAACGGCGCCGAGGCCTATTTCGACTTCTGGCCCTCCGGCCTCGCCATCGATGTCCGGCACGGCGTGCGCATCGGCGGGACGGTGCCGGGGATCGTGCTTGGCGCGTACACCGAGACCGAGCTGATGATGAAGCTCCGCATCGATCTCAATCTTCCGACGCAATGAACCAACGCCGATCCGAGGCGCCTGCGTGAGCGGCAAGAAGAATCTGATCATGGGCCTCTGGTCGCGGATGACATTCGATGGACTGGAGAAGTTCATCGGCTCCCTGCGGCGCACCACGTTCCACGGCGATGTGTGCGTGTTCGTCGACGCGGTAACCGCGGAAACCGTCGACGCCCTGCTGGCGCACGGCATTCTTGTCGAGCGGGCGGATCGGCTTGCCACACCGCGGATGAACGACCAGTCCAGCCGCTACTTCGACTATCTGGACTTCCTGGCACGCGACGGCGAGGCATATGCGAGCGTCATGATCTCCGATCTGCGCGACGTCGTCTTCCAGTCCGACCCGTTCGAAAAGCCGTTGCCCGCCGACATCGTCTTTGCCCAGGAGCGCTGTCTGCTTGGCGAGTCACCGGTCAATCAGAGATGGATGGCAGAAGCCTATGGCGAGGCGGTCGCGCACAACGTGCGCGACTGTCTCGTGTCCTGCTCAGGCACCACGTTCGGTACTGTGTCCGGCATGCTGCGCTATCTCGTCGCGATGACGACTGAGCTCGCCGGTTTGGCCAGCCGCGACATCCTGCTGTCCCGTGGCATGGATCAAGGCATCCATAACTACGTGATCCGCATGCGCCCGTTGCGGAACGCCTGGTTCGATCCGACTGATTCCCTGGTCGCTACCATGCATTTCGTGCCGGACGAGTCGATACAGACCACGCCACGCGGCGTGCTGATCGACGGCAAACTGGTGCCGGTGGTGCACCAATGGGACCGGAAGAAGATAACGCTCGACTACGTCTGGGCGGCACCGCAGTTCAAGCTGGACGCGGCACAGCGGACGCCGCGGCCCGCACCCCCGGCATCTCCAAGTATGGCTGGACCCCGGACGATGCAGCAGGAAGACGCAGTGGTGGCATTTTACCATCACCCTCGCGACGCGGACTGGCTCGCACCATTCCTCCGCAGCCTGCGTTGTGCCGGCTACGCGGAAGGCCTGCACTGCGTCGGCGCATTCAAACAACACGAGCTGGTGCTGCTGTCGCAATACGGCTGCGTCGCGCATCCGATCGACGCCACCGACCCGTCACTGGATGTCGAGAATATTGCGCATCTGTTCCTCAGCCGCGTGCTCGACCAGCTTGCCACGGATGCCGCATCGCGGCCGGATCAGGTGCTGGTGCTGGACACCGTCAGGGCTGGCTTCCTGCGGGATCCGTTTCAGGCCAAGACGATCGGCCTGTCGGCATTCCATGAGAGTGCCATGCGGATCGGCGACTCCGAGTACAACCTGCATCGCCTCGCGCAATTCACCGCGCCCCAGGCTGACCTGCTGCAGCGTCCCATCGTCTCGTCCTCCCTGCTGCGCGGCAAGCTGGACATCGTGCGGGCCTGCTATCGCAAGCTGTTCATCGAGTTCGTCGGACGCGCGGAGCTATTGCGCATCCCCAAGGTGATCCAGGGTGCGATCAACAAGCTGTGCCATGGCGGCGGCCTGGACGTGCCTGTCATCCTGCACCCCAATGGCGCCGAGGCCTATTTCGAGATCTGGGAGGAGGGCTTGCCCATCACGACGGAACTGCCGATCCGCGTCGCCGGGGCGGTGCCGTTCGTCGTGCTGAACCCGGTGCGGGAGACCGAGCTGATGCAGGCAGTGCGGGCAAGCCTCGGCATTCAGTAGCACGCTGGCCACCCCACCCCACGGCTGATAAACGCCAGTCATGGACGCCACCACGCCCCGCCTCGACCTTATGGCGAAGCGCGACACCACGCGCGTGCTGCTCGGTCGGCTGTGGCGCGAGCATGTCCGCCATCACAAGCCCCGCCTGCTGCTGGTGCTCGCGCTGACCGGAATTATGGCCGGCACCACCGCGCTCTATCCCGTGGTGATCGACCACGCCTTCCAGATGTTCACCGATCGCGACCGGCGCATCCTGTATCAGATTCCGCTGCTGGTCATCGCCGTCACCACGCTCAAGGCCGCGGCGCAGTATTTCCAGAACGTCCAGGTGCAGCAGATCGTGCTGCTGGTGATCCGCGAGCTGCAGGGCCGCATGTTCGCCCACCTGGCGCGGGCCGACCTGGCGCAGTTGGAGCGCGAGGCGCCGGCGCGGCTCGCCGCCCGCTTCACCACCGACGCGACCATCATCCGCGATGCGCTCACCCGCGCGGTGAACGGCATCGCCGATGTCGTCACGGTGATCGGGCTGGTCGCCTCCATGCTGTATCTCGACTGGCTGCTCAGTCTGATCGCCGCGGCGCTGTATCCGCTGGCCGCGGTGCCGATCCAGCGCATTGGCAAGCGCATCCGCCGAGCCTCGGGCGGCATGCAGGAGCGCATGGGCGAGACCGCGGCGATGCTGAACGAGAGCTTCGCCCAGGCCCGGACGGTGCGCGCCTATCGCCTGGAAGCGGCGGAGACAAGGCGGGCGCAGGACGCCTTCACCGAGCTCTATCGCGCGCTGATGCGCATGACCAAGGGCCGCGCCCGGGTCGATCCGGTGCTGGAGGTGCTGGGTGGCGCCGCGGTCGCCGCGGTGATCGGCTTCGCCGGCTGGCGCGCCGCCATCAGCTCGCAAACGATCGGCAACTTCACCGGCTTCGTCGCTGCCCTGCTGATCGCCTCGCGTCCGCTGCGCGCCCTCGGCTCGCTGAATGCCGCGTTGCAGGAGGGGCTGGCCGGCCTGCTGCGCGTGTTCGCCGTGGTGGACGAGCGGCCGCGTATCGCCGATGCCCCGGATGCGGTGCCCCTGCCGCCCGGACGCGGCCATGTCGCGTTCGACGATGTGCATTTCGTCTACCCGGACGGCCGCACCGGGCTCGCCGGCCTCAGCTTCGAGGCCAGCCCAGGCACCACCGTCGCACTGGTCGGTCCCTCCGGCGCGGGCAAGTCCACCGCGCTCGCGCTGGTCCCTCGTCTGCATGACGTGACGGAAGGTGCCGTGCGGATCGACGGCGCCGATCTCCGCCGCGTCACGCTGGCCAGCCTGCGCGATGCCATCGCCTATGTCGCGCAGGACGCGTTGCTGTTCGATGACACGATCGCCGCGAATATCCGCATGGGTCGCCCAGGCGCCACGGACGGCGAGATCCAGGCCGCCGCCGAGGCCGCGGCGGCGGCTTCGTTCATCGCGGCGTTGCCCCTCGGCTATGCCACGCGGGTCGGCCCGGGCGGCCAGCGGCTGTCCGGCGGCCAGCGCCAGCGGGTAGCGCTCGCCCGCGCGCTGCTGCGCAATCCGCGCATCCTGCTGCTCGATGAGGCCACCAGCGCGCTCGACACAGAAAGCGAAGCCGCCGTCCAGGTCGCGCTCGCCCACCTGCGGCAGGGCCGCACGACGATCGTCATCGCCCACCGGCTTTCCACGGTGCGTGACGCGGACCTGGTCGTGGTCATGAGCGAAGGCCGGGCGGTGGAGCAGGGCACGCATGCGGTCCTGCTGAGCCAGGACGGCCTGTATGCCAGGCTGGTGCGCAGCCAGGCCCTCGCACGGTAGCGTTCCCGTAACGTTGCCACGTGCTACTTTCCCGCTTTGCCAGGGGGCCGGCATCGGCCATGCTGACCCCTTGAACGGCTCTTGGGGATGAACGACCACACCACGACGACCGGACTGCCTGCTCCCGGGCCGAGCGCCCGGGGGGCGGCACGCACCGACCAACAGGATCGTCTGTCCACGCCCCAGCGCGGTCAGCGGGCTGGTCGGCGTGCCGCGCAAGCCAAGTGGGTCCTGCTGCTGATCGTGCTGACCGCGGTCGCCGGCGCCACCTTCTATTGGTACGTCACCAGGGACGAAGCCACCACCGATGATGCCTATACCGACGGCCACGCCGTCACGGTGGCCCCACAGGTGTCCGGCACTGTGGTCGCGCTGCACGTCAACGACAACCAGCGGGTCAAGGCGGGCGACGTGCTGATCGAGATCGATCCTCGCGCCTACGCCGCCGCGCGCGACCAAGCGCAGGGCAGCCTGCAGGTGGCCGAGGCGCAACTGGCCAATGCCCGCATCAACCTGGATTGGGCGCGCGTGGACTATCCCGCCAGGCTGGCCGCCGCCCAGGCCCAACTGGCCGGCGCCCGCGCCAACCACTTCAAGGCCGACGCCGACGCGCGGCGCCAGCGCGGCCTGCCCAAACAGGCCACCACGCAGCAGGAAATCGACAATGCCAGCGCCGCGCTCCGCTCCGCCGAGGCGCAGGTGGACCAGGTGCAGGCCGCGGTGCGGCAGGCCGAGCTGGTGCCGCAGTATATCGGCGAGGCCGAAGCCCAGGTGAGACAGCTCGAGGCGCAGGTGGCACTCGCGCGCGCACAGCTCGATCAGGCGATGCTGAACCTGTCCTGGACCGGGGTCACCGCTCCGCAGGATGGCTGGATCACGAAGCGCAACGTCGAGCAGGGCAACTACGTGCAGGCAGGCCAATCGATCTTCTCGATCGTCACGCCCGAGGTCTGGATCACCGCCAACTTCAAGGAATCGCAGCTCGACCGCATGCGCCCGGGCGAGAAGGTGGATATCAGCGTCGACGCCTACCCGCACCTGAAGCTGACCGGCCATATCGACAGCATCCAGTTGGGCTCGGGCTCGCGCTTCACCGCCTTCCCGCCGGAGAACGCCACCGGCAACTACGTGAAGATCGTGCAGCGCATCCCGGTCAAGATCGTCATCGACAGCGGCCTGGACCCCAACCTTCCCCTCCCCCTCGGCCTGTCCGCCGTGCCGACGGTCCATCTCACCCCATCGGCCCGGGCCGATGGTGCGGCATGAGCGACCGGCGGGATGTGACGTGGCGGCCGCGAGGCAACATCTGGCTGGTGGCGGGCGCGGCGACGTTGGCGCCGTTCATGGAGATTCTCGACACCACGATCGTCAATGTCAGCCTGCCCTACATCGCGGGGACGCTGTCGGCGAGCAATGACGATGCGACCTGGACGCTCACGTCTTATCTGGTGGCGAACGGCATTGTCGTGCCGATCGCGGGGTGGCTGGGGCGGCTGATCGGGCGCAAGCGGTATTTCCTGATCTGCATCGCGATGTTCACGGTGTGCTCGTTCCTGTGCGGCATCGCGACCAGCCTGCCGCAGCTCGTGGTGTTCCGGCTGTTGCAGGGATTGTTCGGCGGCGGGCTGCAGCCGAGCCAGCAATCGGTGGTTCTCGACACGTTCGAGCCGTCGCAGCGTGGGCGCGCGTTTTCGCTGGTGGCGATCGCAGTGATCTTCGCGCCGATCATCGGCCCGACATTGGGCGGCTGGATCACCGACAATTATTCCTGGCGCTGGGTGTTCCTGATCAACGTGCCGGTCGGCATTTTCGCGTTCATCTCGGTGGCGCAGTTGGTCGAGGACCCGCCGTGGGCGCAGCGCGATCGCGCGCATCTGAGGGACATCGACTATGGCGGGCTGGCATTGATCGCGCTTGGGTTGGGTTCGCTGCAGATCATGCTGGACCGCGGCGAGGACTATGACTGGTTCAATTCGACCAGTATCCAGATCTTTGCCCTGCTGGCGGCGGTGGGCATCGTGGGCGGGATCGCCTGGCTGCTGATAGTCGAGAAGCCGGTGGTGGATCTGCGCTGCCTGAAGGACCGCAATTTTGGCGTCGGCGTGGTGATGGTGTCGGGTATCGGCGCGATCCTCTATTCCAGCAATGTACTGATCCCGGTGATGGCGCAGCAATGGTTCGGCTACACTGCGTTGCTGGCGGGGCTGCTGCTGTCGCCTGGCGCGGCGGTGATGATCATCTTCATCCCGATCGTCGCCAGGCTGGTGCTGCCGAACATCCAGACACGCTATGTGATCGCGTTCGGTTTCTTTGCGCTCGGCTGTTCCTCGGCGTTCGCCGCCCGGCTGACCCCGCAGATGGATTTCTGGACCCTTGCCCTGTTCCGTGCCTTCCAGACCGTAGGGCTCGCTTTCCTGTTCGTGCCGAACAGCACGCTGTCCTATTCATCGCTGCCGCGGTCGCTGAATGCGGATGCCACCGCGCTCTATTCGATGTTCCGCAACATCTCGGGCTCGGTCGGGATCGCCGTCATCACCGCGATGGGGGCGGAGCGCCTGCAGGCGCATCGGGCTTATCTTGCCGGCCACCTGACGCCGTTCGACCAGCCGTATCAGGAGCTGCTGGCGCGGCACACGCATGCGCTGCAGGCGATGGGGCAGACGCAAGGCAGCGCGCATGACGCGGCGATGGGTCTGATCAACCAGACGCTCAACCAGCAGGCGGCGATCCTGTCCTACATGGATCTCTACGCTTACACGGCGATCGCCGCTTTCTGCATCGTGCCATTGACCCTGCTGTTCCGCTCGGGTGTGGCCGGCCGACCGCGGTGACAGGGGTACATTCAGCATAAGTGGAATCACGCCGGAGTGATGGGTTTCGCTCTGCTCAACCCATCCTACGACTACGACGCAGCCTGTAGAATGGGTTGAGCGCAGCGATACCCATCACGACGCGCGAGGATCGCTCGCGTTTCCGGTCACCCTGAACCCGCTATAGGGGCTATGGCCACTTCACCTCGGGTGGCAGGCTCATCAGGATCGCCTCCACGTTGCCACCCGTTTTCAGTCCGAACAGCGTGCCGCGGTCGTGGATCAGGTTGAATTCCACGTAGCGCCCGCGCCGCACCAACTGATGCTCGCGCTCCGCCTCGGTCCAGCTCTCGCGCATCCGCCGGCGGACGATGCGCGGGAAAGCGTCGAGGAACGCCAGTCCGACATCGCGGGTGAACGCGAAATCGGCTGCGGCATCGCCGCTGAAGCGGTGATCGAAGAAGATGCCGCCTGCGCCGCGCGGCTCGCCGCGGTGCGGCAGGAAGAAGTAGCGGTCGCACCAGGCCTTGAACTCCGGATAGTAGGCGGCGTCGTGCCGGTCACAGGCCGCCTTGAACGCGGCATGGAAGTCGGCCGCGTCCGCCACCGCCTCGGGCGCATCGAGCCGCATCGGCGTCAGGTCGCCGCCGCCGCCGAACCAGCCTTTCGTGGTGATCAGCATCCGCGTATTCATGTGCGCCGCCGGCACGCGCGGGCTCTGCATATGCGCGACCAGGCTGATGCCGCTCGCCCAGAAGCGCGGGTCCCGCTCAGCGCCCGGTATCTGGCCGCAGAACTCCGGGCTGAATTCGCCCCAGACGGTGGACACGTTCACCCCCACCTTCTCGAACACGCGTCCGCGCATCACGCTCATCACCCCCCCGCCTCCATCCGACTCGTCGGCGGTCGGGCGTTGCCATGCGGTGCGGGTGAAGCGGCCGGGGGCGAGATGGGATAGCGGACCATCCTGCGCGTCCTCGATCGCCTCGAACTCGGCGCACAGGCGATCGCGCAGCGGTTCGAACCACTCCCGCGCCGCCTGCTTCAGCGCGTGGTGTGGCGGCAGTGCAACGGGTTCCTCGGCGGATTGCGTCATCAGGGCTTGTTCCCGGCTCGTTGGTAGGTTAGCCCCTGCCGGCGGCGTGTTGCAGGGGTTCGGGCACGACCCTAGTATGCGCGCCGCCCGTGGCCTGCTCTGGCCGCGTGGGGCTGAATTCCGGGCAGGCCGTGGGGTCCGTCCGCGGTTTGGTGCGTCCCGCGCCAGGCCGGCGTTGCGATCGTATTGAGGGGAAGATGGCTGATTCGTCCGCCGCCGCCGTCGCTGATCATGGCCACCCTGCCGACGTCACCAAGCGAGATTTCCTGAAACTGGTCACCGGCGCGAGCGCGGCCATCGGTACGGCGGCAATCGCCTGGACCTTCATCGACTACATGGATCCCTCGAAGGACGTGCTGGCGGTGTCGTCGGTCGAGATCGACCTGGCGCCGATCGCGGCCGGCCAGGGGATCACCGTGCTCTGGCAGGGCAAGCCGATCTTCATCCGCAACCGGACGGAGAAGGAGATCAAGGAAGCCCAGGACGTGCCTCTGGGCCAGCTCATCGAGCCACAGCCGGATTCGGCGCGCGTCAAGCCGGGGCACGATCAGTGGATCGTGCTGATCGGCATCTGCACCCATCTCGGCTGCGTGCCGCTCGGCAACAAGCCGACCGATCCGCGCGGCGACTACGGCGGCTGGTTCTGCCCCTGCCATGGCAGCCAATACGACACGTCCGGGCGCGTGCGCCACGGACCGGCGCCGGCCAATCTGGGGCTGCCGCCTTACGCCTTCGAATCCGACACCAAGGTCAAGATCGGCTGACGCGGCTGCAGCCGCAATCGACAGGAATTCCGCCATGGCCGGCCAGCACGACAGCAACTTCAGCAATCCGGTGATCAACTGGATCGATACCCGTCTGCCCATCTTCACGATGCTGCAGAAGGAGTACGGCTCGTTCCCGACGCCGAGGAACTTCAACTACTTCTGGAATTTCGGCGCGCTCGCCATGGTGAGCATGATGATCATGATCGCCACCGGCATCTTCCTGGCGATGAACTACCAGCCGAACACCACGCTCGCCTTCGATTCCGTGCAGCACATCATGCGCGACGTGAACTACGGCTGGTTGATCCGCTACCTGCACGAGAACGGTGGATCGATGTTCTTCATCGTCACCTACATCCACATCTTCCGCGGGATGTACTACGGGTCCTACAAGACGCCGCGCGAGCTCCTGTGGATGATCGGCGTGGTGATCCTGCTGATCATGATGGCGACCGCCTTCATGGGCTACGTGCTGCCCTGGGGTCAGATGTCCTACTGGGGCGCCACCGTCATCACCAACCTGTTCTCCGCCTTTCCGATCGTCGGCAAGCCGATCGTGACCTGGCTATGGGGCGGCTTCAGCGTCGACAATCCCACGCTCAACCGGTTCTTCAGCCTGCACTACCTGCTGCCGTTCGTGCTGGTCGGCGTGGTGTTCCTGCACGTCGCCGCGCTGCACGTGGTCGGGTCGAACAACCCGCTCGGCATCGACGTGAAGTCGCCGCAGGACACGCTGCCCTTCCACCCGTACTACACGGTGAAGGACAGCGTCGGCATATGCGTGTTCTTCATCGTGTTGGCGATTCTGGTGTTCTTCGCGCCAAACCTGCTTGGCGATGCGAACAACTTCATCCCGGCCAATCCATTGCAGACGCCGCCCGACATCGTGCCCGAGTGGTACTTCCTGCCGTACTACGCCATCCTACGCTCGGTGCCGAACAAGCTGGGCGGCGTGTGCATGATGTTCGGCTCGATCTTCGTGCTGTTCGTGCTGCCCTGGCTGGACACGTCGCCGGTGCGCAGCGCGCGGTTCCGCCCGATCTATCGCCAGCTCATCTGGGTGTGGGTCGTCGCCGTAATCGCGTTGGGCGCTTGCGGCGCGCACAAGCCCGAGGGCATCTGGGTGGTGATCAGCCGCATCTGCACCCTCTACTACTTCCTCCACTTCCTGGTGATCCTGCCGATCCTGGGCAAGCTCGAGCGCCCGCTGCCGCTGCCCGAGAGCATCAGCCGCCCGGTCATTGGCGGCGGAGGACCCATGCCGTCCGGTGCCACCGCCAAGCCGATGGAGAAGGCGTGATGGGCATGCTGCGTAATCTACTGGCTGCCGCCCTGCTGTCCGGTGCCCTGGCCGCTCCGGCCTTTGCACAGACCGAGGCTCCGACCCCGCCGGCGCAGCGCTGGAGCTTCGACAGCCCGTTTGGCGCCTACGATCTCGCCGCCGCCCAGCGCGGTTTCCAGGTCTACTCCGAGGTGTGTGCCACCTGTCATTCGCTGCAGTACGTGCACTACCGCGACCTTGCCGGCATCGGCGTGACCGAGGATCAAATCAAGGCGATCGCCGCGGCGGTCACCGTGCCGCAGGGGACAGACGACCAGGGCAATCCCAAGGAAGGGCCGGCGACGCCGGCGGATCAGTTCCGCTCGCCCTTCCCGAACGAGAAGGCAGCGCGGGCAACCAATAACGGCGCCCTGCCGCCGGATCTGTCGCTGATCGTCAATGCCCGTGAGGGCCACGCCGACTACATCTATGCCATTGTGACCGGCTATGCCGACGCACCGCCCGGCATGCAGATGCAGGATGGGATGAACTACAACAAGTATTTCCTCGGCCATCAGATCGCCATGCCGCCACCGCTGCAGGACGGCCGCGTCACCTACGCCGACGGCACCCCTTCAAGCGTCGAGCAGATGGCGCATGACCTGGTGACCTTCCTGGCCTGGGCGGCCAATCCGGAGATGGTTCAACGCAAGCAGATCGGCTGGCGTGTCGTGCTCTACCTGCTGTTGATGACCGGCCTCACCTACGCGGTGAAGCGCAAGGTGTGGGCCGATGTGCATTGAGATGATCACTGGCCACTGACCGATGATCGACCCGGTCATCGGCATCATCGGTGGGTCGGGCCTGTATGACATCGAGGGCCTCGAGGACAAGACTTGGCGCCAGGTCGCCACGCCCTGGGGCATGCCGTCCGATGCATTGCTGTTCGGCCGGCTCGGCGGTGTGCGCTGCGTGTTCCTGCCACGGCACGGGCGTGGCCACCCGTTGTCCCCCACGCACCTCAACTATCGCGCCAACATCGACGCCCTGAAACGCTCCGGCGCCACCGACGTGATCTCGCTCTCCGCTGTCGGCAGCCTGAAGCCCGAGCTGCCGCCTGGGCATTTCGTCATCGTCGACCAGTTCATCGACCGCAGCTTCGCCCGCGAGAAGAGCTTCTTCGGCGAAGGCGTCGTGGCGCATGTATCGATGGCACACCCCGTCTGTTCGCGGCTGGGCGACGCGCTGGAAGCTGCGGCGCGGGCTGTGGACCTGCCGGTGACGCGCGGTGGCAGCTACCTCGTGATGGAAGGGCCGCAATTCTCCACCAAGGCGGAGAGCGAGCTGTACCGCTCCTGGGGCTGCAGCGTCATCGGCATGACCAACATGCCGGAGGCGAAGCTCGCCCGGGAAGCCGAGCTGAACTACGCCACTGTTGCGATGGTCACCGATTTCGATTGCTGGCACCCGGACCACGATCACGTCACGGTGGAGGCCATCGTACGGGTGCTGCTCGACAATGCCGACAAGGCGCGGGCCTTGGTGCAGCGTGTCGTTCCCGAGATCGGCAGGCCGCGCGAGCTCTGCCCGGCCGGCTGCGACCGGGCGCTCGACAACGCGATCATCACCGCCAGCCACATGCGCGACCCCGCCCTGGTCGCCAAACTCGACGCCGTCGCCGGGCGGGTGCTGTAGGCTTCTTGCAAAATCGGGCCTTCGGTTAGCGTCTCAGTTTGAATGTCGCCTTTCGACCCACAACGGATATTCGATCACGCCAGCTTCTACCAGCAACATCAGTCGTCGCGCAGCGGACGGGCGCGCCTTGCACGTTCCGCGAGAGCTCATGGTTCAGATACGCTTTGCAGCCTTGCGGAAGAACGCTTCACCGTCTGCGGAAAACTTCATCGCGGTCAGGAAATCATCGATGCCGTAGTGCGGAAGCGACCTGTGAATCACGCCGAGCTGGGCGCGCGCCTCATCCAGCCGCCCAGCGAGCGCTAGGCTATAGGCAGCGATTGCCTGGATGTGCGGATGCGCGTTCGGGCGGGCGGACGCCCTGAGCGCCCACTCAGCAGCGTCCTCGAACCGACCGAGGCGCACAAGGGCCATCGCACGGGCGCCGAGCATCCCGAAAAGCAACGGATCGAACGGGCTCAGGTGTCGCGAGTGGTCGGAGAATCGGATGGCGGCCGCAGGGTCGCCGCCCTGGCTGTGGATGAAGGCAAGCGTGTAGTGACCGAGCGCAAAATTCGGGCTGAGGTCGATCGCTCTCTCGAGCTCGATCACGGACTGCGCCTGACTCCCGCGAAGCCACATCGCTCGGCCCATGGCCCAGTGCGCGGCGGGATCGCGGTCGTCGGCCATCAGGCTTTGGCCCGCGGCCGCGAACGCTCGATCGATCTCAGGAGCACGTTCGTCCCAGCTCTGAAATGCATTTTGGAAGTGTGTGAAGGACAACCCCGCGTGGGCGCGCGAGAAGGTGGGATCGAGCTCCACGGCCGTCTGGAAGAAATGCCGGGCCCGTTCGTTGTCGGCCCGGTTGAACCGGTACATGTGCCAGAGGCCGCGGTGATGGGCCTCCCACGCGTCCAGCGAACTGGGCGGCTTCAGGATAGCGCGGTTGCGCTCGACCATCTCGATCTCGCTGGCGATCGATGCGACGATCCGGTTGCCGATTTCGTCCAGGACAAGGAAGGTGTCGTCCAATGCCTGACTGTAGACCTCCGCCCAAACCACCCGGGCGGTGCGCGTCTCGGCGAGGTCCACCGTCACCGTGAGGCGATTGCCCCGACGTTGCGACGTTCCGCTGATGACATAGTCGACGTTCAGCATCCGGCCGGCTTCTTGTGGCCCGACCCGGCGCTCGCTGAGCGCAAAAACCGTGCCCTGCGCGATGACAAAAAGATTCCGCAGCTTTGCGAGCCGCGTAATCACGTCGTGCGCGAGGCCGTCGCCGACGACGTCGGGGATATCTGTTTCGCTGGATCGGCCGGCAAAGGGCATCACCGCGACAGACGCACGGCGCGGCACGATCGCTCCGTCTGGCCGGAGATCGCCGCTCGACGCGGCAGTCGATGCGGCAGCCGCTCCGCGGCCCCGGGTTGATCGGTTCGCCTCAGCTACGGCTGAGCGCCACAGGTTGCGCATCGGCGCGTGATCGAGTCCCTCGGCCTCGAACAATCGAGCGGTCGCGGTCAGGTGTTCGTCGCCGTCGTGAATGCGACCTTGCCGGGCAAGCGAGTTCAGCAGCGCCTCGTGCGCGCGCTCATCGAACGGCGCAAGCTGAAGCCAAGCCTCCAGATGGGGAAAGACCTCGTCTCCGGGGACGATCTGCACGAGGTGCTCCAGGACGGCGACGCGGCAACCGCGAAAGCGGCGCCGCTCGGCAGTTAGCCAGGTCTCGAACATCGGGCTGCGGTCGATCTCCAGGCCGTCGAGAAAATCTCCGGCAAACATCGCGCTCAGCGTCCTCAGCCGCTCCGCCGAAAGCCTCTCGATGCCCTTGGCGACCGCGCAGCTGATCTCGACCGCGTCCACATGGCAGCCCGAGAGGTCAAGTCGGATAGTGTCGGCGTGGGTCTCGACCCTGCCGCAGTCGGGGTCGTCGACGAGGCTCCTTATCTTGCTCAGGCACCAGCGAAGCTCCCCGCGCGGGTCCTGGGGCACGTCCCATAGCAGATCGCAAAGTCGGCTGCGCGTAACCGGATGCGGCGCGAGCGCCAGATAGGCGAACAGCGCGCGGGCCTTGCGCGACGTCGGCAGCGCCACAGCGACGCCGCCGCGGCTGACCATCATCGGTCCGAGGAGACGGACCTCCAGCGCGGGATCCTGACTCCGCCGGCAGGAGGCGTGCGAATCCATGTTCGTTTCCACGGCCGCTCCCACGCTGCTCCCCACGGATGGCTTCTACGGTCCGGATTGAGGTTGCGGTGTGGATAACACGCCGGACCCGGTCGTCCCTCCGAGCAGGACGGCAGCATAGCAAGCTCAACCCTTTCGTGGAGAATAATCATGAGTTCAACTTCCCTTGCCGCCAACCAGGCCGGCACGGCTCCCCCGGTCGATCTCGCAGCGGTCAAGGCCCGCCAGCACGGCGCATGGTCTTCCGGGGACTATGCCGTTGTCGGCACCACGCTCCAGATCGTCGGCGAACAGCTTTGCGAAGCCGTCGATCTCCGTTCGAGCCAGAGCGTGCTCGACGTGGCGGCCGGCAACGGCAACGCTTCCCTCGCCGCCGCCCGCCGCTGGTGCAACGTGGTCGCCACTGACTACGTGCCGGCGCTCCTCGAACGCGCCCGGGAACGTGCCGATGCCGAACGGCTCACGATCGAGTTCCGCGTGGCCGACGCCGAAGCTCTGCCCTTTCCGGACGCCGGGTTCGACGTGGTCATGTCCACCTTCGGCGTGATGTTCACCCCCAACCAGGACCGCGCTGCGGCGGAGCTGCTCCGCGTATGCAAGAGTGGCGGCAAGATCGGCCTTGCCAACTGGACGCCTGACGGCTTCATCGGCCAGCTTTTCAAGACGATTGGGAAGCACATCGCGCCGCCAGCCGGGATCAAGTCGCCCGCACTATGGGGCACTCGGGCGCGGATCGCCGAGATGTTCGGGCCGGAGGCGACGTCCGTCACCGCCGAGTCGCGGAGTTTCGTGTTCCGCTATCGCTCGCCGGAGCACTGGCTCGAGGTCTTCAAGACCTACTACGGGCCGTTGCTCAAGACGTTCGCAGCGCTCGACACCGCCGGTCAGGCAGCCCTCCAGCACGACGTTTTCGAGCTCATTGCGCGCTTCAACCGCGCCGGGGACGGCTCACTGGTCGTGCCCAGCGAGTACCTGGAAATCGTGATCACCCGGCGGTGATCCGCTTCGCGCCCATCTGATTGCACGGAGACAAGTGTCATGATCGAGAGCCCACGCGGCAACATCGAATACGACGAAAGCGGGACGGGTCCGACCGTCGTGCTTGCGCCGGGATCATGCAGCACCGGCGCCGCGTGGCGCCCGATCATGTCGCGTTGGGAGAACCGCTTCCGATGCGTGACGACCAGCCTGCTCGGCTACGGCCGCACGGCCGAACGCCGAACCGTCGGCGACACCGGCATCAACCACGAAGCCGACATCCTTGAAGCCGTCGTCCTACGCGCGGGCGGCCCGGTGCATCTCGTCGGCCACTCGTTTGGTGGCCTCACGGCGTTGGCCGTCGCGCTCAGGCATCGGGTGCCGTTGTTGAGCCTGGTGATCATCGAGGCGCCGGCCCCGGACGTGCTGCGGCAAGCTGCAGACCATCGGCATTGCCGCGCCATCCGCGATATGACCCAGGCATATTTCGGCGCCTTCGAGTCTGGAGAAGAAGAAGCAATACAGGTGATGATCGACTTCTTCAGCGGCCCCGGAACTTTTGCCGGCTGGCCGGAGAGGGTGCGCGACTACGCCATCCGGACAACCGCGGTCAACATCCTGGACTGGCAAACGGCCCACGAGTTTCCATTGTCGCCCGCGACGTTGGCGAAGGTCGCGGTTCCGACCCTTGTTCTTCGCGGCGGGGCAAGCCATCCCGCCATCCGGCGCGCGAACGAACTCCTCGCCCACGGCATGGCCAATGCGTCACTGACCACGCTGGCTGGAGCGGCGCATTTCATGATTTCGACCCATCCCAAGGAGGTCGCCGCGATCATTGCCCTCCACATAGCCAGTACGGAGAGGGGACCGCTCGATCATCTGCGCCGATCGGCGTCGTCGCCAGAAGATGAGGCGCCCTTCCTACTCCGCAAGCAAACGGTGCAATTGCCGCCGGCCAACAGCAGGAACTCCCGTCCATGACCCCGCCACATCCGCTGGACCGGCCAGTGTGGAGCGCGCTCACCTCACGCCAGAGGCGCTTCGCCTTGGGCGACGGGCGGGCGCAGCGGTTCGATCCCGATTTCGGCCTGTTTGCCGCCGCGGCGGATGCCTCGCCCGAGAGTATGGCGGCGCTGGCCGCGCTGATCTCGACGCATGACGCGGTGGCGCTGGTTGAGGCGGAGCCGCAGCCGCAAGTCCCAGGTGTCACAGCCGAGGCCCACGTCATCTGGCAGATGACCGCGGAGCGCTTGGCCGACGGACCGGCTCCGGCGTTCGAGATCGTGACGCTCACCGAAGCCGACGCGCCGCAGATGCTGGCGCTGGCCACCCTCACCAAGCCCGGCCCGTTCTTCGCCCGTACTCATAAGCTCGGGGACTTCGTCGGTGTGAAGCGCGATGGCGAGCTGGTCGCCATGGCCGGCGAGCGCATGAAGCCTGAGGGCTTCACGGAGGTAAGCGGCGTCAGCACCGCGCCCGACTATCGCGGTCTAGGCTATGCCGGCGCCCTCAGCCGTCTGGTCGCCGGGCGGATTCTGGCCCGCGGCGAGACCCCGTTCCTGCATGTGTACGCCCACAACGCTGGCGCGCTCGCCCTTTACCAGACGCTCGGCTTCACCCTCCGTCGCGAGATGCACATGCTGGTGCTCACTCGCGCCTGAGCCAGTGTGACATCCGGATTCCACCCTTCGCAAACGTTCGAGCCGATACACAACCGCCCTACACAGTCGTGGCGGGTCCTCGGACTAGATCCGGGGACCCGCCATAACGCCCTCTACCCAAGCAGCTTGGCGAAGAATTCCAGCGTCCGCTGCTGCGCCAGCTCGTAGTCGGGCTTGCTGAAGCTGCCCCGCTCGTCGCAGCCGAAGCCGTGCTGCGCGCCCATGTAGACATAGGTCTCCGCCTTCGGCTGGGCGGCGCGGATGGCGTCGACGTCGGTCATCGGGATCGATGCGTCCTTCTCGCCGAAATGCATCTGCACCGGGCAGTTCGGCCGCTCGTCCTTGGTGCCGGCGATGCCGCCGCCGTACCAGCAGGAAGACGCCGCGAACTTGCTGGTGCGGGTCGCGCCCCACCAGGCGACGGTGCCGCCGAAGCAATAGCCGACGATGCCGAGCTTCTTCCCGGCAAGGTGGTTCGCAGCGGCCTCGACGTCGGCCATTACCTGCGCGTCGGTCAGCTTCATCCGGTAGTCGCGGCCCTTGGCGATGTCGTCCGGGGTGTAGCCAAGATCCACGCCGCGCGCGGCGCGGTCGAATATCGCCGGCGCGCAAACCGCATACCCCTGCGCGGCGAAGCGGTCGGCCATGTCGCGCATGTGGTGGTTGACGCCGAAAATCTCCTGGATCATCACGATCCCCTTGTTCCCGCCGGTCGGTCCGGCGGTGTAGGCGGAAAGCGTGAAGCCGTCGGCGGCCTTGAGGTTGATCGTGCTGCCCATGGGTTTCCTCCCGGTTGTGCGTGCGGTCCTGGATGCGCAGGATGGCGTTATGGGCGGGATCGTCAACCTCCATCAGGTGAAGAAGCGCCGCGAGCGGGACGCCGCCGCCGCCGCGGCGAAGCAGAATCGCATTCGCCATGGCCGCACCAAGGCCGGGAAGGCGAACGACAAGCGGGCGGAGGAGCGGCGACAGGCGCTGCTCGATGCCTCACGGCGCGGCGAAACGGGCGAATGATGTGGCGAGGATCCAGTAGATCGGCCGCTTGAAGTCCACCGCCAGCGCCGGCAGCTCGGCCAGGGCAGCCCAGCGCCAGGCATCGAATTCCGGATCCGGGTCGGCATCCAGCCTGATGTCGGCGTCCTCACCGGTGAAGCGCAGCGCGAACCAGCGCTGCTTCTGGCCCCGGTAGCGCCCGCCGAGCGCCACGCCGACCAGGTGCGGCGGCAGGTCGTAGGTCAGCCAGTCCGGATGCTCGCCGATGATCTCGGCGCGATCGGTGCCGATCTCCTCGGCCAGCTCGCGCAACACCGCCGCGCGCGGATCCTCCTCCGGATCGATGCCACCCTGCGGCAATTGCCAGCCGCCGGCCGGGCCTTCCGCGTTCGGCAGATCGGCACGTCGGGCGACGAACACCAGGCCGTTCCGGTTGAACAGCACGGCGCCGACATTCAGCCGATACGGCAACGTGGGTCCGCCGCTCATTTCGCCGCGTCACCGGGCGGCTGCACCAGCGCGCTGACCGGCGCGAGCGCCAGACCATCGGCTGCCAGCCTACCCGCCCAGGCTACGATGCGATCCACGGTGACCGGGCGCACCACGGTGGCGAGGCCCAGAGCACTGCCCTTCTCGCGCGCCAGGCGTGCGAGCTGCCCCAGCTTGTCATCGATATCGGCGGCGGTCGCAGGGTCATCGATGATGATGTCGATGGCCCTTCCCCACACGACCGGCAGCGCCGCGGCGCCGGGCCGGGCATCGACATAGAGCAGTCCTCGTTGCGCCAGTTCGGTCAGCACGGGGTTCATCTGGTCGGGCAGGGCGGCAAATCGCTCCCCGTGCGTGGTGCCGAGTGCGCCCGTTGCTCCGACATAGCCGGCCATGCGGGACAATGCCCATTCCAGTCGCTGGTGGTTCTGCTCCGGCGGCAGGCTGGCCATCATCGCCTGCGGACCGGGGTCATTGAGCGGAAATCCTTGCGGCTCCATCGGGAGCGACAGCAGGTACTCATGCTCCGCGAGGCGCGCGGCGGCCAGCAGCTTCGTCGGATTGACGGCATAGGGTGAGAAGGCGAGCGTTATCCCGCTGGGAAGCGTGCGGATGGCCGCTTCGCTGTCGGCCTGGTTCAGGCCCACGCCTGCCAGCAGCAAGCCAACCCGTGGGCGCCGCGTGCTCTGGTCGAAGCCGGCGGCGTAGAGCTGCATCGGCATCCGCCCATCCATGGCGATCCGCGGCAGCAGATCGGCTGGTTGTCCGGTCATCGGCTCGAGCAGCGCCGGGTCGGGATCGGCGATCGGCCCGGGGGTATCGCGCCCGGGGCGCGGCGCGGGCTTGGCCTCGGTCGCCTGAGGTTGCGCCGGTGGCGGTGCTACCGGTTGGGCCGCCTGCTGGCGCGGGGTCTGCGCGGCGAGGACGGGACGCGGCGACGGCGGCGTCGGCGGTCCGAGCTCCTGCAAGGTGACACCACTGACCGCCAGCAGCAGCAGCACGACCAGCCAGAACAGGCCGAGGCCGCGCCATCCCGCGACCAGCGAACCGAAACGCTGCCGTGGCCCCGTGCCTGCCCAGCGCGCCGCCAACGTCGAAAAATTCAGTTGGCGGTGACCCGGTTCTGCGCGGCCATCGCCTTGGCCAGCACCAGCGCCTGCTGCAACTGGAAGTCTGTGTCGTCTGGCTTCGCCGGGTCGAATTTCGGGAAGCCCTCCGGCGGCTTGTTCGGAATGTCCCTCGCGATCGGCGGCAGGTCGGTGCGCGGCACCGGCGCGGCGTCCGGCGCGCCACCCTGGTTCTTCAGCACATGGTTCAGGTCGGCCTCACGCTCCGGCCCAAACCGCGGTGTCTCCTCGCGTGTCTCCGTCACTGGCACGTCGGGCGCGATGCCGAGGCCCTGAATGGACCGGCCGGATGGCGTGTAGTAGCGCGCGGTGGTCAGCCGCATCGCGCCATTGCCGGGCAGCGGGATCACCGTCTGCACCGAGCCCTTGCCGAAGCTTCGCGTGCCGAGCAGCGCCGCGCGGTGATGGTCCTGCAGCGCGCCGGCGACGATTTCGCTGGAGGAAGCCGAGCCGCCGTTGATCAGCACCACCAGCGGCAGTCCGCCGAGGATGTCGCTGCCCTTAGCGTCCCAGCGCTGCGCATCCTCGGTGTGGCGGGCGCGCGTGGAGACGATTTCGCCCTGGTTGACGAAGTCGCCGGACACCGCGACGGCCTGGTCGAGCAGCCCGCCCGGGTTGTTGCGCAGGTCGAGGATCAGCGCCTTCAGCTTGCCGCCCGACTGTTGCTTCAGCGTCTTCACCGCCTGCTTCAGCGCGGCATCCGCCTGCTCGGTGAACTGCGACAGGCGCACATAGCCGACGCCGTCCGGCTCCATGCGCTGCTTGACCACCTGGATGTGGATGACCTCCCGCAGCATGGAGATCTCCAGCGGCTTGTCGACGCCCTCGCGCTTGATGGTCAGCGTGATCTTCGAGTTGGGTGAGCCGCGCATCTTGTCGACGGCGTCGTTGAGCGACAGTCCCTGCACGGTCTTGCCGTCCAGCGCGGTGATGATGTCGCCCGGCTTGACTCCCGCCTTCGACGCCGGCGTGTCGTCGATCGGGCTGATCACCTTGATGAAGCCGCTTTCCTGCGTGACCTCGATGCCGAGGCCGCCGAATTCGCCCTTGGTCTGCACCTGCATGTCGCGGAACGCCTTCACGTTCATGTAGCTCGAATGCGGGTCGAGGCCGGTCAGCATGCCGTTGATGGAGTTCTCGATCAGGTCCTTGTCGGTGACCGGATCGACATACTCGGCGCGCACACGCTCGAACACGTCGCCGAACAGGGTGAGCAGGCGGTAGGTGTCTGCCCGGCTGCCATCCTGCGCGAAGGCGGCCGTGATGCCGAGATCGAAGCCAAGATGGCGGCCGATCAGGCCGGAAGCCGGGCCAATGGCGACGCCAGCAAGGAAGGCGGTGCCGAGCAGCAGGCCGGTGCGAAAACGCCGGGAGCGACAGTCCATTCGTTTCATCCTCTGAACGCCCGTACCGTCGGGGCAGGCGCGTCTTCTAGCATGGGATTGGAAAGATCATCTTTTCGCGCGCACGGGCTTCTGCCGTCCAGTGTTCAATTCTTAAGTCTGCGAGAGCTTAACCGCTCGCTCTCAGCCATGGCGCCGGGTTCACCGGCTGCCCGTCATGTCGCAGCTCGACATAGAGTGCCGGGTGGTTGCCGGATGCGCCCGGTTCCCATGCCGGCATGACGCCGATCGGCTCACCGGCCGCAACCTGCTGTCCCGCCTTGGCATCGAGCCTGTCGAAGCCGGCCAGCACCGCATGGTAGCCGCCGCCGCAATCCACGATCAACAGCAACCCGTAGCTGCGGAAGGGTGCGGCAAACACCACGTGGCCGCCACAGGGCGCCACCACCCGCGCCGCCGGCGGCGCATGATAGGAGATGCCGGTGGCGGGGCCCCCTTCGGTGGGATCGCCCCAGGAGCGGATGATCGTTCCAGCGACCGGGGCGGTAAGCTGGCCACGTGGCTGCGCGGAGGTGGCGATCGTCCCGGCGCCGGTCGGGCGCTCCAGAGCGGCCTGACGCTGGCGCGCCGCGGCCGCTTCGCCAGAGCGCTTCTGCCGCTCCGCGCGAAGCGCCTCCTCGTGGGCGCGCGCCGCCTCGCCCTGCCGCTGTGCTTCCAGTTCGGCCAGCATGCCGCGCAAGGTTTCCGCTCTCGACGCTTCGGTGGCGGCGCGTTGCGCCGCGGCGGTGGCCTCGCCTTCGGCATGTTTCTGTTGGGCCTCGGCCGCGGCAATCTGCTGATCGAGGGCTGCCGACTGGGCTTGCTGTGCCGCCTGGGCCGCGGCCAGCGTCGGCGCCTCGGCCTGCATCGCGCGCGTTGCGGCGTCGAGCCTGACCTGTTCCCGGCGCAGCGTCACCGCTTCCTGGCCAAGCTGGCTGGCGAGGCCGCGCAGCACCAGCACGCCCCGCAGTGTCTCCTCCGGCTGGGCTGGCACCGCCAGCAGGGTCTCGGCCGGGAACAGCGACATCCGTTCGATCAGCGGCAGCAGTGGCTGCATCGCTTCCGCATGGGCATCCAGGCTCGCCTGCGCCTGCCGGCGCTGAGCCGCGAGCTGATCCATGCGGGCGGCGGCTTCGGCTGTCGCCGTCTCGGCCTGACGGAGCCGAGCGGCCGCGACGATGCGATCCGCCACGAGTCGTTGCGCCGCGGCGGCGGCGGCGGCGGCACGGGCGGCAGCTTCCTGCTGTGCTGCCAGTTCCGCGCCGCGTGCCCGTTCGGCCTGCTCCATCTGCTGGCGGGTGGCAGCTTCCCTTGGCGGTCGCGCTGCATGGGCGGCGACGGCCACGGCGAAGACAGTCAGGGCGAGAAGGCTATTCGGCCGCGCGCGCCGCATGGGCACGGATCAGCGAGGTCCCGGTCATTTCGCGCGGCCGCTTCAGGCCCATCAGCTCGAGCAGGGTCGGCGCCACGTCGGCGAGCCGCCCATCCCTGAGAGGGGTCGCGCCGCCGCCTATCAGCAGCACGGGGACCGGGTTGGTGGTGTGTGCGGTGTGCGGACCGCCAGTCGCGGGGTCGCGCATCAGCTCGCAGTTGCCGTGATCGGCGGTGACCAGCAGGGCGCCGCCCTGCTTTTCCACCGCGGCGGCGATGCGGCCGAGGCCGGCATCAACCGTCTCCACCGCCTTGATCGCGGCCGGCAGGATGCCGGTGTGGCCGACCATGTCGGGGTTCGCGAAGTTCAGCACGATCAGGTCGTATTTCCCGGAGTCGATCGCCGCCACCACCTTGTCGGTGAGTTCGGGGGCAGACATCTCGGGCTGCAGGTCGTAGGTCGCGACCTTCGGCGAAGGCACCATGATGCGGTCCTCGCCAGGGAATGGCGTCTCCCGTCCGCCGTTCAGGAAGTACGTGACGTGTGGGTATTTCTCGGTTTCCGCGGTGCGGAGCTGAGTCCGTCCCGCCTCTGCCACCACCTCGCCGAGGATGTGGTCCAGCTTCTCCGCAGGGAACAGCACGCCGAGATAGGGCGCCAGCTCGTCCGAGTAGCGTGTCATGCCGGCCGCGGCGGCGAAGCGGGTGGCCCGCTTGCGCGGGAAGCCGTCGAAGTTCGGCTCCAGCAGGGCGGCGAGAAGCTCGCGCACCCGGTCGGCGCGGAAGTTGAAGCACAGGATGCCGTCGCCATCCTGCATGCCATTGTAGTCCCCGACGCAGGTGGGGACGACGAATTCGTCCGTGATGTCGTGGGCGTAGGCATCGTTCATCACCGCGGCGGCATCGGGGAAGCGGGGCGCTTCCGCCTCGGCGACGGCGGCGTACGCCTTGGCGACGCGGTCCCAGCGCTTGTCGCGATCCATCGCGTAGTAGCGGCCCGACACCGTGGCGATCGGCACATCCCGTGGCAGCGCCTTGAGCAGCCATCTGATGTCATCCAAGCCGGAGCGTGGCGGCGTGTCGCGACCGTCGGTGAAGGCGTGAACGGCGGTCTTCACGCCGGCCTCGTGCAGGATACTGGCCAGCGCCGCCGCGTGCTCCTGGTGCGAGTGCACACCACCGGGCGAAGCCAGGCCCAGCAGGTGGCAGGTGCCGCCTGAAGCCTTCAGCTTCGCGATCAGATCGGTAAGTGCCGGCGCGCGGGCCAGGCTGCCATCCTGGACGGCCTGGCTGATGCGCGGAAGCTCCTGCATCACGACGCGTCCGGCGCCGATGTTCAGGTGGCCGACCTCGGAGTTGCCCATCTGGCCGTCCGGCAGCCCGACATTGAGCCCGGAGGTGCGCAGGAAGGCGTGCGGACAGGACTGCCACAGCCGGTCGAAATTCGGCTTCCGCGCCAGGCGCACGGCGTTGTCGGCGGTTTCCTCGCGCCAGCCGAATCCGTCGAGGACCACCAGCATCACCGGCCGAATCGACTGCGCCATGGATCAGCTCCTTCCGCCAGCCGGGCACTGCGTAGCGCCCGAGCCTGTGCCGAACAAGTGCGCCGCGCCAAGCCTGGTCACGATCAGGTCCTTTGCCTTGTGGCAACCGGATGTTAGCAGCGGTCTGCTGGACTGGCGGAAATCCAGTGCAGTAGGGTTCCGACGTGAACGCAGTCCCGTTCGACACGCTGAAGATGGCGCAGCGCCTGGAGGCGGCAGGATTTGCCGCCCCTCAGGCTGCCGGCGCCGCGGAGGCACTCGCCGAGGCGATCACCGGCTCCGATCTGGCGACCAAGGGCGATCTCGGTGCCGAGATAGCCGCCGTGAGAACCGAGCTGATGCGGGAGCTGACGGCCACCAGGAGCGAGGTCATGGCGGCCATCGAGCTGCTGCGGCGGGACATGACGATCAAGCTGGCGGGATGCTCTTCGTCGCCGTAGGCGTGTTGCTCGCGGCGACGCGCTACATGCCACCGCACCCATAGTTCTCTCCGCGGCTCAGCGCGCCGTAAGCGCGTCCAGGCCCGCCTTCGCCACCACGCCATACCCGGGCTGGTGTTGTTCGTTCGACGCTGCGTTGGCCGGGTCATTCCCTGTGGGCGAGCGCGAGGCCGATGCCGGCGCCGATCAGGAATCCCCCGGAGAGACGGTTGCGCAGCCGGCCACGTATCGCAAGCACGCCGCGGAGGCGGCCGGCGAGCAGCGCCCAGCCACTGTCAAGCGCTGCCGCTATGCCGAGGAAGGTGAGGGACAGCAGCACGACCTGCGGCGCGATCGGTGCATCAGGCGACAGGAACTGCGGGAAGAAGGCGCCGTAAAACAGCAGCGTCTTCGGATTGGTGAGCGAGACCAGGAATCCGCGCAGCGCGATGGCGCGGAACGAGCGCGGCTGCGGCCTGGTGCGCGTCAGGTCGACCGGTGCGGCGATCCATTGGCGGATGCCGAGGTACAGCAGATAGGCAACGCCGATCCAGCGGATCCACTCGAACCAGCCGGCGAGCATGTCGAGCGTGGCGGTGAGGCCGAGCGTGGTGAGCGCAAGCTGCACCACG
This sequence comes from Acetobacteraceae bacterium, assembly GCA_041487355.1. Taxonomy (GTDB): domain Bacteria; phylum Pseudomonadota; class Alphaproteobacteria; order Acetobacterales; family Acetobacteraceae; genus JAMXLO01. The sequence goes on from JBGPND010000005.1 coordinate 56,083, forward strand.
ATGGCCGAGGATGTGCCGGCAACGGTGAGCAGCCCGTAGCGCGTGCCGTAGGCGATCGAGTTCGCCACGATCAGCGAGACGTTGGGGCCGGGGATGAGGATCAGGACCGTGGAGGCGAGGACGAAGCCGAGATAGAGCGAGAGGTGCATGGGCTACGCCTTTATGTTGGGGCGCCGTGCGGCGCAAACGCAACGCCCCGCCGCACGGTCGGTGTGGCGGGCCGTCGCTACCTGCGGGTTCGCTGCGCTGATCAGTCGGCTGCGCAATGACCTCGGGCACGTGCGTTCCCGCGCGTGGGTGCGGCGATTGGGATTAGGGCGCACGTGACGGAAGCGAACCATGACGACACGCTATAGCAGGTTCAGGGTGACCGAAAACGCGAGCAAGCCTCGTTAGTCGTGATGGGTATCGCTCTGCTCAACCCATCCTACGTCGCTACACCGCAGCGTGTAGCCTGTAGGATGGGTTGAGCAGAGCGATACCCATCACCACGAGACCCGCTCGCGTTTCCAGTCGCCCTGAACCCGCTCTAGTGCCCATCGCCTGAGTGGGCCTGCAGACCGCGACGGACCAGCGCCTCCCACGCCGTCTCCGGGGTATCGGCGAACTCGAACAGCGCGAGGTCTGCTGCCTCGATCATGCCCTCTTCGAGCAGCGCATCGAAGTTGACCATGCGCCGCCAGTAACCCTCGTCGAACAGCACGATCGGCACCGGCGGCGCCTTGTGCGTCTGCGTGAGGGTGAGGATCTCGAACAGCTCGTCCATCGTGCCGAAGCCGCCAGGGAACACCACCAGGGCATTGGCGCGCATCGCCAGATGCATCTTGCGCATGGCGAAGTAGTGGAACTGGAAGGTCAGCTCCGGCGTGCTGTAGGGGTTGGGCTGCTGCTCCTTGGGCAGCGTGATGTTGTAGCCGATGCTCGGCGCGCCGGCATCGAAGGCGCCGCGATTGGCCGCTTCCATGGTTCCCGGCCCGCCGCCGGTGGCGACGACATTGTCGCGCCAGCGCTCACGCGGCGCGAACGCGCCACCACGTTCCGAGATGATCCGCCCCAGCTCTCTGGCCGCGGCATAGTGCGCCGACTGCCGCAGCATCCGCTGCGCCAGCGCTCGCTCCGCGTCGGTCTTTGCCGCCGCCATCGCCGCTTCTGCCTGCTCGGGCGCCGGCGTGTGGGCGCTGCCGAACACGATGATCGTCGAGCGGATGCCCCAGTCGCGCAGCAGCAGCTCGGCCTTGGCGTATTCCAGCGCGAAGCGGATGTCGCGCATCTCATCGCGCAGCAGGAAGTTCAGGTCCTCGACCGGCAGCTTGAAGCTGCGCGAACGACGCTGCGCCGTGTTGTCAGGCATCGGCTTCACTCCACCGGCGGCAAACCTCCGAAGCGGCGCACGACATTCTCCAGCAGACGCGACACGGGGCCCTCGAACCCGTTGCGCCACAGGCTGCCGCAGAAGGTAATCGAGCCCACGGAGAATACCGCGCCGCCGGACGGCGTGTCGAAGTACACGATCTCGCCGCGCGCCAGGTCCTCGACCTTCTCGCCGTTGACCGTGACGGTGTTGGACAGCAGCTCCTCCAGTACGGTGAGGAACGACGGCAGCGGGTTCTCCGAGCGCGCCAGGATCACCGTGCCGTCCGGCGTGCCGAGCATCGGATCGGCCCGATCCAGCTCGAAGCCGGCCGCGCCGCCGCCGGACAGACCGTAATCGCCGATCACGTCCCCCTCGATGCCGGCGAACATCCAGGCGAAGCGGGAATCGCGCGACGCTGGCAGGCGGCGATAATGCGTTCCCTCGAATGCCGCCTGGCAGGAGAAGCCGATACCGACCAGCATCTGCGGCGGCCGCCGGTTGCGCCGCCACAGCCCGCCAAGCTGGCCGTCGGTCGCGTGATAATACTCGCCCGGCTCCGCCGCCCAGGTGCGGATACCGCCCTCCGCGCGACGCAGCTCGATCGCGCATGGGTTGGTCCGATCGCGCGCGACGCGCCAGTAGAAGCCGTTGCCGCCGAGATAGGCGAGCCTGCCGCCCTGCCGCGTATAGGCGGTCAGGGCATCGATCGTGCCGAGCGTGTGGTATTCGGGATGCGAGCCGGTCAGCACCGCGCGATACGGCGCGATCAGGCCGACGCCTTCATCGTCCAGATCCTCGTCCGTGACGGTGTCGAACGCAATCCCCTTCGCCTCCAGCCAGGCGAGCAGATGCAAATCCGCCGGATAGTGCCGCATGCCCGAACCGCGCGGATCGTTGAAGGTGAGGAACCCCGGCCGCATCGTCAGGATAGGTCGGTGGCGTGATGAGAACGAAATACCGCTGCCATCCCGGTGCTTGTTGTAGGTCGAGCGGCCATAGATCGGGTACTGGTCGGGGTTGTACGGATAGGCGCCCCAAGCAGCGACGCGGTCGTAATACGCCTGGTCGATGCTGGTGCGCGCGTGGTTCGCATAGGCCTGATAGGTGAACGTTGAAGCCAGGAACACGATCTGCGCGAACGGACCATTGCGGCGCGGCAGCACGTAGAACGGCAGCCAGTCCTCGCCGGCATCGCAGGTCAGATGCAGCGCATAGGCGCTGCTGCGCAAGTCATCTGGCACGGTCCAGGAGAAATCCGCCTGCCAGCCGCAATCGCCGAGATCGTCGTCGTGGAAATGGATCGCGCCATAGTCGTGCGGTGCATGGCGCCAACAATTCTCGCGCCCGCTCCACCGCGTGCCGACCACGGCGCGCGTCGGCAGGTTCACCACCTTGCCGTGGCATGCCCGCGGACCGATGTCGAATATCGACTGGCTGTCGATCCCAAGCGAAAAATCCCAGCCGGCGAGCAGTTCCGATGCGAGCGCCTCCAGCGTGGCGCCCGCATCCTTCCAGGACGTCACGAAGCTGGGCAGGATCGCGGGGTCCTCGAGCTTGCCGGTGAAATGATGCTGCGGGGCAGTGGCATTCTCCGCCGCGAACAGCACGGCGCCGGTCGACGGCAGAGCGAGCCCGGGTGAGAGTGCCTCGGCCGTCACTGGCGCGGCGCCATCCAGTGGCTGCTGTCCGACGAGGACGCGTCCGCTGGCGGGGTCCGCGGCAAGCCAGACTCGGTACCAGCGCGCTGCCTGCATCGGCGCTCCGGCCGCAACCTCGATAATTGCGCCGCCAGCATTGACCCGCGCGGTCGCGCCGTTCGCGCCGATGAGGAGTGCGACTTTAGCGTCCTTGTCTTCTTCGGCCAGCACGACCTGGCCTGCATCCGCTAGACCCGGACGAACCAGCACGGTCCAGGTGCACGCCGCTTTCGCGTCACGCGCCGGGCCCGCACTGACGATGCCGTAGGAACCGAGATGAATCGGCTGCCGACGACCCGACTGCGACTGGTCGAGGCGGTGCGATAAATCCTCGAAGCGCACACCAGGCCCGCTGGGATTCGGATCGCCGCTCAGCACGCGCACCAGCCGGGCACGATACGTTCCGGCGTCGCGCACGCTGATGAATGCGGTGAAGCTCTCGCCTGGGCGGTGCGAGAAGCGGTCAAGATAGCCGGTGATCGGCAGCTCTTTGTCGGACATGCGGGGAGGCTGGCGGCCGGGGCTCGGCGCTGTCAAGGCAATCCTGCAACGGTCGGGCGGGTCCCTTGACGGCCCATGCCCGCCTCGTCACGTTGCCGGCAAGCAGCGAACAGTCTGCGAGCCGGGGAAAGCGATCACGCCACAGGGGGCTTCGCCATGCGACGCGTCATCCCGATACCGTTCGGCGTACTGGTCGCAATCGCGCTCAGCGCGGTGCCGGCGGCCGCGGAGCCATTCCAGTGCCCGCATGTCGGCGGTAATTTCGTGTTCGGCCAGGAAGCCAACATCAACAGCCTGGACCAGATGACGTCGGCCACCATTTCGACGCGCAACATCGCGATGAACATGTACGAGTCGCTGATGACGCGCGACGAGGACAACCATCCGATCCTCGAACTCGCCGAATCGATGACCGAGACGCCCGACCATCTGACCTACACGTTCAAGCTGCGCCAGGGCATCCGATTCCATAACAGCAAGGAGATGAGTTCGGCCGACGTGGTGGCCTCGTTCGACCGCTACGGCAAGATCGGCAACCAGCGAAGCTCGCTGGAAAACGTTGCTAGCTGGGATGCGCCGGATGCCGCGACATTCGTGATCCACATGAAGAAGGTGCAGCCCACTTTCCTGGAAGCGCTCAGTTCGTTCAGCGTGCCGATCGTCATCATCCCGGCCGGGAACAAGGATGATCCGCCGCAGCAACTGAAGCCGATCGGGACAGGACCGTTTCAGATGGTCGAATCGGTGCCCGGCAGCCATGTGAAGCTGAAGCGCTACGACGGTTACAAGCCGAACACCGCGTTCGAGCAGAAGACCGGCTTCGGCGGCTACAAGCAGGCGTGCTTCGACACGGTCACCTTCCGTATCGTCACCGAGCCGCAGGCGCGCGTCGCCGGCCTGAAGACCGGCGAACTGCAAGGCGTGGAGGACCTGCCGACGAAATCCCTGCCGGAGCTGAAGAAGGATCCGGACATCGCTATCATTCCACTGAAGAACTGGTGGATCCAGATCACGTCACCCAACACCTCGGTGCCGCCGACCGACAACCTGATGTTCCGCAAGGCGGTGCAGGCTGTGCTGGACATGGACGAGATCATGGATGCCGCGTCGGACGGCAATTATGCGCTGAATGTTGGCTTCCAGTATCCGAACCAGCCCAGCTACACCGACGCCGGCAAGGCGACTTACAACATCAAGGATCCGGCGCTGGCGAAGCAATACCTGGCGCAGTCCGGCTACAAGGGCGAGCCGGTGGTCCTGCTGACCAACAAGGACTATCCGCCGATGTACAACTCGGCGCTGGTCATGCAGCAGCAGTTGCAGGCGATCGGCATCAACGCGCAGTTGAAGGTGGTGGACTGGCCCACTTCGGTACAGTTGTCGGCGAAGCCGGACAGCGGCTGGAATTTCTTCTACACCGGCTGGGGCACGCAGCCCGCGCTTGGTGCCGGCGCCACCATGCAGTTCTTTGCCGATCCGGGCGCGACCTACCGCCCGAAGGACGACAAGGGCGATCCGCAGATCATGGCGCTGTGGAACGACATGAACACACTGCCGACGCCGGAAGGCCGGCAGCAGGCGTTCGCCAGGATGCAGAAATACGCACTGGAGCAGGTTTACGCGGTGCCGTTCGGCTCGTTCACCAAGGTGCAGGGCGTGCGGTCCAACGTGAAGGGCTTCGTGCCGTTCCGCATCCCGCGCATGTCGAACGTCTGGTTCACCAACTGAGGGAACGCTGGCTTGACGGCATGTGCATGGCTCCGTCAGGCTCCGGGCATGCATGACGGGGGACTTCACATGATGCGACGAGCCTTGCTGACGACGCTCAGCGCTTTGGCCGGCCTGGTTGCCGGCGCAACGCCGGGTTCGGCCGAACCGTTCAAGTGTCCCCATGTCGGCGGCAATTTCGTGTTCGGCCAGGAAGCCAATATCAACAGCCTGGACCAGATGACGTCGGCCACCATCTCCACGCGCAACATCGCTATGAACATGTTCGAAGCGCTGATGACGCGTGACGAGAACTTCAACCCGATCCTCGATCTGGCCGCGTCCGTGACCGAGGCGCCCGACCATCTGAGCTACACGTTCAAGCTGCGTCAGGGCGTGCACTTCCACAACGGCAAGGAGATGACGTCGGCCGACGTGGTGGCCTCGTTCGACCGCTATTCCAAGGTCGGGCTCGAGCGCAGCATGCTGGTCAACGTCGCGAGCTGGGATGCGCCGGACAAGGACACGTTCGTCATCCATATGAAGCAGGCGCAGCCGACCTTCCTGATCGCGCTCAGCTCGTTCAGCGTGCCGATCGTGATCATTCCGGCCGAAGAAAAGGACGATGCGCCGCAGCAGCTCAAGTCGATCGGCACCGGGCCGTGGGAACTGGTGGAGTCGGTGCCAGGCAGCTACGTGAAGCTGAAGCGCTTCGACGGCTATCAGCCGAACAAGCAGTTCGAGCAGAAGACCGGCTTCGGCGGCTACAAGCAGGCCTGCTTCGACACGGTGACCTTCCGCATCGTGACCGAGCCGCAGGCGCGCCTCGCCGGTCTGAAGACCGGCGAGCTGCAGGGTGTCGAGGACCTGCCGACCAAGTCGCTGGCCGACCTGAAGAAGGATACCAACGTCACGCTTCTGCCGCTGAAGAACTGGTGGATCCAGATCACCTATCCGAACACTTCTGTGCCGCCGACCGACAACCTGATGTTCCGCAAGGCGGTGCAGGCGGTGCTGGAGATGGACGAGATCATGGATGCCGCCTCGGACGGCAACTACTCGCTGAACATCGGCTTCCAGTATCCCAACCAGTCCGACTACACCGACGTTGGCAAGGAGACCTACAACCTGCACAGCGCCACGCTGGCGAAGCAGTACCTGGCGCAGTCCGGCTACAAGGGCGAGCCGGTCGTGCTGCTGACCAACAAGGACTATCCGCCGATGTACAACTCGGCGCTGGTGATGCAGCAGCAACTGCAGGCGATCGGCATCAACGCGCAGATGAAGGTGGTGGACTGGCCGACCTCGGTGCAGATGGCGCTGAAGGGCGATACCGGCTGGAACTTCTTCTACACCGGCTGGGGCACGCAGCCGGCACTTGGCGCGCTCGCCACCATGCAGTTCTTCGTTGAGCCCAACGCCACCTTCCGGCCGAAAGGTGAGAAGGACGATCCCGAGGTGATCAAGCAGTGGCAGGGGATGAACAACCTGCCGACGCCGGAAGGCCGGCAGGACGCCTTTGCGCAGTTGCAGAAATACGTGCTCGAGCAGGTATATTCCGTGCCGTTCGGCTCGTTCACCAAGGTGCAGGGCGTGCGCTCCAACGTGAAGGGCTTCGTGCCGTTCCGCATTCCGCGCATGTCGAACGTCTGGTTCGCAAACTGAGCGGGAGGCATGGGCGGGATCATCATCCGGCGGTTGGGCAGCGCACTGCCGATTCTGCTCATCGTCAGCCTGATCACCTTCGCCATGATCCACCTGATCCCCGGCGATCCCGCGGCGGCGATCGCCGGGCTCAGTGCCACGCCAGAGCAGATCGCCAACATCCGCCACGATCTCGGCCTTGATCAGCCGCTGCTGACGCAGCTCTGGCGCTGGTATGGCGGGTTGCTGCACGGCAATCTCGGCCGCTCGCTGCTGCTCGGCCAGCCGGTGGTCGAAGCGACGATGATGCGCCTGCCGGTGACGCTGGCGCTGTCGGCCTATGCGCTGGTGATCACCCTGCTGATCGGCTTGGGCAGCGGCATCGTTGCGGCGTTGCGGCAGAACTCCTGGGTGGATCAGGCGGCGATGATCTTCGCCATGCTCGGCATCTCGCTGCCGAATTTTTACCTCGGCCTGCTGATGATCATCTTCTTCGCCGTGGACCTGCGCTGGCTGCCCACCGGCGGCTACATCGCCTTCACCGACGATCCGTTCGGCTGGCTGGCGACTTCCACCATGCCGGCGATCTCGCTCGCGCTGCTGCTGGCCGGGCTGCTGGCGCGCATCACGCGCTCCACCATGCTGGAGGTGTTGCGCCAGGACTACATCCGCACCGCGCGTGCCAAGGGCCTGCCGAAGCGCCTCGTGGTGGTGAAGCATGCGCTGGCGAATGCGCTGATCCCGATCACCACCGTGATCGGGATCATCGTCAGCCTGCTGATCTCCGGCTCGGTAGTGACGGAGACCTTGTTTTCCATCCCCGGCATCGGCCAGTTGCTGACCCAGGCGGTGCTGAACCGCGACTATCCCATGGTGCAGGGAGGGCTGTTCATCACCACGGCCCTGCTGGTCCTGGTGAACATCGGTGTCGACGTCTGCTACGCGCTGCTTGACCCACGGGTGCGCTACGATGGCGCCTGACACCGCCATCGCCCTGTCGGCGGCCGACCTCGAGGACGAGGTTCCGGTCCGCCACCACCACCCTGCGTGGGCAACGGTGCGCCGGCTGCTGCACCATCGGCTGTTCGTCACCGGGTTGGTGCTGTTTGCCATCATCGCCATCGTGGCTGCGCTGGCGCCGTGGATCGCGCCGGTCGATCCGAACAGGCTGGCGATGCGCTACAAGTTCCTGCCGCCGTCGCCGGAGCATCTGTTCGGCACCGACAATTTCGGCCGCAGCCTGTGGTCGCGCGTGGTGTGGGGCGCGCAGCTCTCGATGATCATCGGTTCCGCCGTCGTGGCGATCAACGCCGTGTTCGGCACGCTGGTCGGCGCGGCGGCCGGCTATTTCCGTTCGCTCGACAACGTGCTGATGCGCATCAACGACGCGCTGATGGCGTTCCCCGCCGTGCTGCTGGCGATCGGCGTCACCGCGGTGCTGGGGCCGTCAGTGAACGATGTGATCATCGCGCTGGGTGTCGTCTATACGCCGCGCACCGCGCGCATCGTGCGCTCCTCGGTGATCGTGCTGCGCGAGATGGAATACGTGCAGGCTGCAGTGGCCGCCGGGGCGGGTCATTGGCGTATCCTGCGCCGGCACATCCTGCCGAACGCGATGGCGCCGCTGATCGTGCAGCTTTCCTTCCTGTTCGCCTATGCAGTGCTGACCGAGGCGACGCTGTCCTTCCTCGGCGTCGGCGCGGTGCCGCCAACGCCGACCTGGGGCAACATCATGGCCGAGGGGCGGCAGTACATGATCGACGCGCCATGGATCATCGCGATCCCAGGGGCCGCGCTGATGATCACCGTGCTCGGTTTGAACCTGCTCGGCGACGGCCTGCGCGACGTGCTGGACCCGCGGCTGAGGATTCAGCAGTGAGGCTGGCCCGACACGCAATACTCCCCCTCCCCTTGCGGGAGGGGGTTGGGGGGGGGGGGCGATGCCACCCTGGCACTTCAATGGCGCGCCGCGCCCGCCCCCCCCCCCCCCCCCCCCCCGGGGGGGGGGGGGGTGTGTGGGGGGGGCCCC
>JBGPND010000006.1:0-60920 GCA_041487355.1 Acetobacteraceae bacterium
CTCGCAAGGGGCGGCCCTTTCGCATGCTGGCCGGGCGGATCAAGACGCAAATTTGCGTCTTGAAACGCAAGTCCGCAAATTTGCGGACTTTACCTGGCGCTCGCAGCCGGGCGACGATCTGGCTCACTTTGTCCCAGCAGCAGGACGAAGTTGCCGGGCACGCGCAGCCGGGCAACGTGGCAGCCCAACGTGGTGTGCCCCGGGGCACACCAACCCTTTCAGCATCTGAGGCGGGCGGCGGCCTAGCCGAGGGTGTCGGCGCCGGGATGGATGGCGGCCCGTTTGCGGACACCACGCGGACATTTTCCGCGGTAATTCCCGGCGCGGACACCGGAGCGCCGGAAAAGCTAGTGTTTTCAGGGGTTTATTGGTGGGCGCAGTAGGACTCGAACCTACGGCCCGCTGATTAAGAGTCAGCTGCTCTACCAACTGAGCTATGCGCCCGCCCAGCGGTCCAGGGCAGGACCCGCACCGGCAGGGGGCGCGCTATAGCAAGGGCGGCCCGGCTTGCAAACCCCCCCGGGCCAGCATCCGGGGGCCGGCCCGCGCCCTCACGCCCCGGCCAGAATGGCGTCCGCCACCTTCTCGGCCGTCATCAGCACCGGGAAATTCGTGTTCGCACAGGGCACCACCGGAAAGATCGACGCATCCACCACGCGCAAACCATCCACCGCCCGCACACGCCCGGCCGGATCGGTCACCGCCATCGGGTCGTCCTCGCTGCCCATCCGGCAGGTGCAGGAGGCATGCCACACCCCCACCGCCGCCTTGCGGACGAACGCCTCAAGCTGCTCGTCGTCGCGCAGCAGCCCCTCCAGCGTGAACCCCTCCATGACCAGCGTCCGGATCAGGTAGCTGCGCAGCGCCGCCGGCCCGTCCAGCGCACGCGCCAGCGCATCCGTGAGCCACTTGTTCTTCTTGCTCACCAGCCCGACCTGGCGGACCTTGTCGCTGTAGCTGGCGGGGAACGGATCGCTGGTCACCGCCTGCATCGCCGGCGTCAGATGCATCGCACCGAAGCGGCGGACGCCATCCATCATCCGCTCCAGATCGCGCTGATCGGACAGCAGATTGAAATCCACCACCGGTTCGTCACGCCAATCGGGCGAGGCAAGCTTCACCTCCCCCGTCTCCGAGTATGCCTTGTACACCGTCACGATGAACGAGCCGATCTGCTCGCCCACTGCGTGCCACGACGTCTTGTTGGTGACCACGGTGAACATGTCGCCGAGCGGTATGCCATCCAGCTTCGAGGAGTAGCGCAGCGCCAGATAGATATGCCGCCTCGTATAGTCGTGAATGATCCGTGCGTACGGCTTGATGAAGGCGGCGATCGCGACCGCCGGATGGTCCTGCAGCCGCTGGCCCACGCCAGGTGCATTGGCCCGTACCTCGATCCCAAGCTCCCGCAGGTGGCCGGCGGGTCCGATGCCGGCACGCAGCAGATGCACCGGCGAGTGGATCGCGCCGGAGGACAGGATGATCTCCTTGCCGCGGAACTCCGTCTCGCCCCCGCTCACCGTCGCCTTCACACCGACGCAGCGCAGCCCGTCGAACAGCAGCGCGCTGACCTGCGTGTCGGTGGAAATCGTCAGGTTCTCGCGCATGCGTGTGCCGGGATCGAGGTAGCCGATCGCCGCCGAAACCCGCCGCTCGTACACGTTGGAGATGGTGATCGGGAAATATCCGTCGCGGAATTCCGCGTTCTGGTCGATCAGGTACTCGTGGCCGGCAGCCTTGAAGGCCTCCGCCGCTGCCTTGGCATGTTCCGGCCACAGGTCGGGAAAGATCCGGCGGACGGGGATGCGGCCTTCCTTGCCGTGCCACGGACCATCGAAGTCCATGTCGCGCTCGACCTTCTTGAAGAAGGGCAGCACGTTGTCCCAGTTCCACCCCGTCGCACCGCGTGCGTGCCACTCGTCGTAGTCGGTCGGCGCGCCACGATTGGCGAGCTGGCCGTTGATCGACGAACCGCCACCCAGCACGCGCGCCTGCTCATAGGTGCGCAGCGGCGGCCTCGGCTCACCGGGCCGGTTGTGCGGAATGACCTCGGTCGTGACCTTCAGCGCGGACCAGGTGTAGGCCGGATTCAGATACGCGGTGCCGGGATAGGAATCGAGGATTGCCGCCGGTACCTTGCCGTGCGGCGTATCCTGGCCTGCCTCCAGCAGCAGCACCTGGTTGGCGCTGCGGGCAGAAAGCCGGTTCGCCAGAACCGAGCCGGCGGAGCCGCCGCCGACGATGATGTAGTCGTAATCCATGGACCGCGCTCAACGTGTTTCGGTGTGGAACGTCTTCGATACGATGCGCCAGCCCTCGGCCAGCTTCACGAAGGTCAGGTAGTCGGTGAAGTAGCGCGGCGGGATCTGGCAGTACACCTTGGCAAAGGCGGTGGTCGGGCTGGAGCGGTCGATCTGCACCACCCAGTCCTGCCGCTTCAGATCGCGGCTCTGCGCCGACGGCCGGTTGCGCACCATCTCGAACCACTGCTCGCGTGGCATGTCGGCAAGCTTGCCGTCCGTCACGCTGAACAGGTGAGACACCTCGTTGAACACGCTACCGAGCTTCGCCGTGTCACCGTCGTAGAGCCCGTCGAAATAGGTCTGTAGGGCCTGCTCGAGATCGTGCAGATCGGATGCCATCGTTTCCCTCCCGTTGTTGCAGTCAGACGCCGAGCCTGCCCGCCATATCCTCGATGTCCTTCGCCACCACGTCCCAGTCCTGCTCGGCGGCATAGTCCCGCTTCTGGTGCGGACCGTATTCGTTGGGGCGCGGGAAGAACGCGGTCATCAGCCCGAGCTTTCTTGCATTCGCCAAATCGCCGTTATGCGCCGCGGCCATCATCACCTGCCCGGGCTCCAGGTCGAGCAACCTGGCGACGCCAAGATAGGTCTCCGGATCCGGCTTGAAGTGGCCGAACAGGTCGGAGCCGAACACCATGTCCCAGGGCAGGCCGCCGTATTTCGCCATGTTCGTCAGCAGCGAGACATTGCCGTTGGACAGCGGCCCGATGATGAAGCGGCGCTTCAGCCGGGCGAGGCCGGGCACTGAATCGGGCCACGGATTCAGCCGATGCCAGCCGCGGTTGATGTGGCGCAGATCGGCTTCGCTGAGGCCGGTGATGCCGAACTCCTTCACCAGCCGATCGAGTGAGGCGCGATGCAAGCCGTCCAGTGTCGTCCACGGCTGCTCGCCCTTGCGCACACGGTCCATCGACGGGTGGTAGGCCCCGCGCCAGGCATCTACCAGCGCCGTCCAGTCGGCGTTGATGCCGCGCTCCTTGCCGAACGCGGTCAGTTCGGCGATCAGGCTGCCGCGCCAGTCCACCACGGTGCCGAACGTGTCGAACACGATCGCGACTGGTTGCTTGCTTGCCATGGCGTCCTCCCGCTGCTTGTCGTCACCAGCCAAGCGGTGCGCGCCGCCGCGGTCAAGCGCACGCCTGACGCCGCTCAGAAAATCCCGAACAGCCCGCGCAGGAAACCTGGCGTCAGCGCGGTCAGCGGATTGACGAACACCTCCGGGTCCTCCAGCGGACCATGCAGCGTGTAGCTCGCCGCGAACACGCCACCGCCGCGCTCCGGGCTGAACAGCTTTCCCAGCAGCGGGATGTTGCCCAGCAGCGCGTTGAAGAAATACGCAGGGACAATCGTCCCCTGCATATCGAGCTGCTCCGCGTCGAGGTCGATCCGCCCCTTCGCCGTCAGTCCGAGCGACGGGCTGAATGCCCGCGCATCGGCGAGGTCCAGTGCATCGTCGGTCAGCCGGAACGGCGCAACCAGCCGGCTGAAGCCGAGGCCGGGCCCCTGCAGCACCTCGACAAGCCCATAGAGGGTCATCGCCTGCAGCAGCTTGCCCAATGCCGGTGCATTGCGGATGCGGAAGTCCTCGATATCCGCCGTGCCCGACAGCGGCCGGCTTGGCTGCGCGTCGTCGTAGTGCGCCTGCACGGAAAGCCGTCCGCCCTGCATCGTGCGCACGATATCGAGCCCACGCAGCAACTCGCCCGCATCGCCGGCGGTGGCGGTGAACCGCCGTCCGCCCTTCTCCGGCACGATCTGCACGAGGAATGGCGAACGCGAACCGGTCTGGCCTTCGACACGCAGCTTCTGAAACACGCGACCATCGCTCTCCGCGCTGAGCGCAAGCTGGCTGACCACACGGTCGTGCGCCATCAATACCCGATCGAACCGGGCCTCGATGGTCCAGGGTGGTCCTGGCGGTGGCTCCGCTTTTGGCTGCGATGGCTTCCGCGCCGGCGCTCGGCGGCTGAACCGCTGTGCCAGGTCGATCGTGGGACCGGCGATCTCAGCGACGATCGGACCCGCGCCAGGCGAGCCGGGCAGCCGCAGCGTGCCGTGGGCGACCGTCTGCCCCAGCACCATCTGGTCGACGTGCAACAGCGCGACCCTGCCGTCCCGGACATCGGCTCGCCCGCGCAGTGCAACGCCCTCGCCGTCGAGCTGGATGTTGTCGATGCCGGTCAGCCGGTCTTGGTCCAGGGTCAGCCGTGCTGCCGCCTTCGCCGGCGCGTCCCGTGCCTTGCGCCACTCCAGCGGTGCGGCGGTCAGCTCCGCCGTCGTGAGATCGGCCGTGATGGCCAGCTCGCCCTGTCCGTTGCGGCGCTCGGTCAGCGTCGCCAGCAATTGCACCGGCCCGGTCAATACCGACGTCGCATCCAGGCCGGCCGCCGCGAGCTGTCTCGCATCCGGCTGGCCGGATACCGTCACGCTTTGCAGCACCTGCGCTTGTGGCCCGGCACGGAAGTCCATCACAGCATCGATCCGCGCCGGGATGGCAGCGAGCAGCGCCCGCCCGTTCAGCTTCAGCCCGTCGGCGGTCGCATCCAGATCGAGTACACCCTGGTCAAGATCGCGTCCTGCAGCCACGCCACTCAGATGCACGCCCGCCAGATGGCCCTGGGCATGGACGGTGATGTCATCCATCCGCACGTCCCGCTCCAACGGCAGGCCGACCGTGAGCTTCACCGTCGCCTGGCCAGCGGGGTTCTTCAGTTCGATCGGATGGCGATCCAGCAATGCCAGGCGGGGCTCACGCAGCAGGGCGATCGCCTCGGGCACCGAACCGGCGATCTCCGCATCGATCGCGGCGACCTGGTCGGGCTGCATGATGCCGGTGATGCGCATTCGCCCGCCGCGAATTTGCAGCCCCCCGGCACCTGTATCTGGCTTCTGGCTGCGCGGCCTCTGCCTGCCCGATGTGACGACAATCTCCAGCGTGTCCGGATCGAGGATGCGGAGCTGCGCCACTCCGTTGTCGATCGGCGGGACCGGGCGCAGCCAGTAGACCTGGAGCCCTTCGCCGTTCAGCGTGCCTGTCGCACTGGTCAGCGCGAGCGAGGAAAGGTCCCCTGGCGCCGCCAGAGCGATCTCGAAATGACCATTGCGGGCCGTGCCGGACGGAATGTTCTCCAGAATCCAGTCGCGTGCATGATCGCCGATACCCTCGGGCCATAGTCGTCTCAGGTCGGCGAAATCCACCTGGTCGAGATCAAGTGACAATGCCGCGTCCAGCCGGCCGGATGCATGCTGCACCGTGCCACGCGCCTGCAAGAGCGTTTGCGGGCCACCATCGTGCCCGCGCATTGTCACCTGCAATATCTGCAGCGTCACGGCCTCCGGCGTGCCCGACGCCGCCAGGGCCGCCTCGAGTATCGCCACGCTGCCCTGTCCAATCCTCACTTCCCCGGCACCGGCCCGCGCGGTGAGTCGTACCGTGCGCAGCGCCAGGTTGGCATCGAGGTCTAGGTCGGCCTCGCCGCTCACCGGGGCGTCCAGAGCGGCCAACGCTGCCAGCGTCGGCGCGGTGCGGGCCAGTGCGGCTGGGGTGACCGGAGTGAGTCGGGCGCGCAGATGCGTCTCCGTGGCACCCGCCGCCAGCGTCGCGGAGACAGTCAACTGTGCCTGCTGTTCCCCAAGCGCCAATGACAGGTCAGCCGAACCATCCACGCCGCCCTGCGGTTTCCGGGCAAGGTCGATATCCGCCCGGGGGGCCCGCCAGGTGACGCCAAGCTGGCGATCCACCACAACGACCCGCGCATCGCGGATCCGCAGCAGGCGGAGCTGGCTCGACAGCGTGTTGCGGCCGCGATCCCGATCGCTCGCCGCCGGCTGCGCCAGCTCGGCCAACAGTGCTGCGATCGGCGTCGGTGTGCCGCTCACGGGTTCGGCGGGCGAGGCGATGCCGCTGTCCGTCACCTCCGCCAGACTGCCGAGGTCGAGGCTGAGCGTGCCGTCGGCGGACCGCAGCAGGGTCAGCCGCGGTGCATCCAGCTCCACCGCGCGCGGCTGGACCCTGCCGAGCAGCAGCTCGTGCAGCGACAGGGACACCTCGGCGCGCGGGATATCCATCCTCCGCACGCCTGTCTGGTCGGTCACCGTCACATTCGTCAGGCGCAGGTCGAGCGGGCGGTCGACGCCCTGCCGGAACCCCTCCCAGGTCAGTGCGACCGAGCCGATCGCCAGTCTGGTGGGACCGCCGTTCGCGTTGACTGCCTCCTCCAGCCTCGTCGCGAGCCAGGGGAGATCGAGCGGCCCCTGCGACAGCCGCCAGGCCACGGCAGCGACGCCGGCGCCGGCCAGTATCGCGAGGGTGATCGCGAGTGTGACCAGCCGATGCAGCAGCATGGCAAAGCCGAATGCGGCTTGACCGGGAAGCCGCCTCACGGCCAGCCTTTGCGCGGATGACCGAAAGACCGTTCCGCCTGCCCGTGAACTGGCCGAGCCCGCACGACGCCGGAGCGGCGGAACGACTGACCGAGCGCTTCGCCGAGCTGGGCCGCGCCGAGGCACGGCTTGCGGCCCGGCCTCCCGTGGCCGCTCTGCTCCGCTCGCTCGGCGGCAACAGCCCCTATCTCGCCGACCTCGCCGTGCGCGAAGCCGTCAGTTTGCGCAGCATCGTCTCGATCGGGCCGGATGCGGTGGTGACGGCCGCGCTCCAGGAGCTGGCGGCGATCGCGCCGCAGACCCGCCGTGACCGTGTGGCCGCAGCATTGCGGCGTGCCAAGCGGGTCGTCGCGCTGGCGACCGCCATCGCCGATATCGGCGGCATCTGGCCGCTGGAGCGCGTCACCGCCGCCCTGAGCGATCTGGCCGAGGTCACGCTCGGTCTGGCCATGGCCCATCTGCTGCGCGCCGCCCACGACGCGGGCGAACTGCGCCTGCCCGATCCGGAGGATCCGACACGTGGCGGGGGGTTCACGGTGCTTGGCATGGGCAAGCTCGGCGCCCGCGAACTGAACTATTCGTCCGATGTGGACCTCGTGCTGCTCTACGACCCGGCGGCGCCAATATACACGGAACGCAGCGAGGACCACGCGATGGGCGGCTTCACGTCCCGCATCGCCCGCGGCCTGGTTTCGCTGATGGAGGCGCGCGACGGCGACGGCTACGTCTTCCGCACTGATCTGCGCCTGCGTCCCGACCCCGCCGTCACGCCGCCCGCCGTCGCCCTGCCCGCCGCCATCGCCTACTACGAGGGCATGGGCCAGAACTGGGAGCGTGCCGCCATGATCAAGGCGCGCCCGGTGGCCGGCGATCTGGCGCTGGGCGCGGGCTTTCTCGAGGCGATCCGGCCCTTCGTCTGGCGGCGCGGGCTCGATTTCGCCGCAGTCGCCGACATCCACGCGATGAAGCGCCGTATCGACGAGCACAGGGGCGGCGCGCTGGCCGCCGTACCCGATCCGGTCGCCCGCATCGCCGGCCACAACGTGAAGCTGGGCGAGGGTGGCATCCGGGAGATCGAGTTCCTGGCGCAGACCCTGCAGCTTGTCTGGGGCGGCCGCGATCCCGGACTGCGGGTTCCGACGACGCTCGGGGCATTGCGTCTGCTGTCCCGCGCCGGTCACGTCCCCCGTCGCGCGGCGAGCGAGCTGGCCTCCGCCTATCGCTACCTCCGCCGCGTCGAGCACCGGCTGCAGATGGTGGCCGACCGCCAGGTTCACGAGCTGCCACAGCGGCCGGCGGAACTCGCCCGTTTCGCCACGTTCATGGGCTATCCGGACGCCGCCGCCTTCGCCACCGAGTTGCTGCGCCATCTCGGTCAGGTCCGCGCACGGTATGCCGAGGTGTTCGAGCTGGTGCCGGAGCTGCTGGAGCCCGGCGCATCCGGCCTGGAACTGGACTTCAGCGGCGTCGACGCGCCACCGGCCGCCACCGATGCCGCGCTGCGAGCACTCGGCTTCGGACATCCGCAGCGCATCGTGGCCGCGGTGCGTGGCTGGCAGGCCGGGCATGTCCGCGCGCTGCGTTCGGCGCGCGCCCGCGACCTTCTGGCCCAGATGCTGCCGCGCATCCTCGCCGCGCTCGCGCGCCAGCCGCAGCTCGACACCGTGTTCAACCGGTTCGACGCATTCCTGGCCCGTCAGCCCGCGGGCGTGCAGCTTCTCTCGCTGTTTCAGCGCAACCCTGGACTGCTGGACCGGATTGCCGCGGTGCTCGGCGCGGCACCCTCGCTGGCCGATCACCTGGCCAATCATCCGGCCGCGTTCGATGGCCTGCTGTCACCGGAGGAGGATCCGGATCCCGCTCGCCTGCTGCGCGTGCGGCTCAAGGATGCGCGGCTGCTGGAGGACGCCATCGAGATCATCCGCCGAACGGTGCGGGAGGAAGACTTCACCGTCTCGGTCGCAACCATGGAGGGAAGGCTGGACGCCGACGCCGCCGGCCTGCGCCGTACGGCCATTGCGGATGCGGCGCTCAGCGCCCTGCTGCCCGCGGTGCTGGCGGATTTTTCCTCGCGCTTTGGCCGGGTCCGCGGCGGTTCGATTGCGGTGGTGGCGATGGGCAAGGCCGGCGGGCGGGAGATGATGGCCGGCTCCGACCTCGACCTGATGCTGATCTACGATCATCCCGAGGCGGTCACCGAAAGCCGGGGTGTTCGGAATATGCCGACGAGCCAGTGGTTCGTGCGTGCCGCGCACGCCTATGTCGCGGCGGTGACCGCGCCAGGCGTGGACGGCCAGCTCTACGAGGTCGACATGCGGTTGCGTCCGTCGGGCAACAAGGGTCCGGTCGCGGTGTCGCTGCCGTCCTTCCGCCGCTATCACGCCGAGTCCGCCTGGACCTGGGAGCGCATGGCCCTGACACGCGCGCGCGTGGTAGCCGGACCGCCAGCGCTGCGCGCATCGATCGAGGCCGCCATTGCCGTGGCGCTTGCCGCCGCCGGCGAACCCGGCCGTATCCGCGGCGACGCCGCATCGATGCGTGCGCGCATGACGCGCGACCTGCCGCCGGACGGCCCCTGGGATGTGAAGCTGCGCGCCGGGGGTCAGATCGAGGTGGAGTTCATCGCCCAGGTCCTGCAGCTCATCCACGCGCGGGAGGCGCCGGAGCTGTGCTCTCCCACCACGCGCATCGCCCTCACTCGGCTCGCCAAGGCGGGATTGCTGCCCGCGGACGACGCGGCGCTGCTGATCCGCGCCGATTATGTCTGGCGCACGGTGCAAGGCATGCTGCGCATCACCGTCGGCCGTGGCGCGCGCGGCGATCTGCCGGACGCCTCTGCCCGCGCCCTGCTGCTCGCCGTTGCCGCCGCGTTGGATCAGACCGGGCCGGTTGACTTGGCTGGGCTGCGCGCCACGCTGGATGATCTGGCGCAACAGGTTCGCGCCGCGTTCGTTCGTTATGTAGGAGAGATGGGTCCATGAGCGTTCAGGAAGGCGATGCCGCACCCGACTTCGAGCTGCCGGCGAGTGGCGGGCGCACGGTCAGCCGCAAGTCGATGCGCGGCAAGCCGTTCGTGCTGTATTTCTATCCGAAGGCCGACACGCCGGGCTGCACCAAGGAGGCGTGCGCGTTTCAGGAAGCTCTGCCGCAGCTCGGCAGGATCGGCATCGACGTGATCGGCGTCTCGCCCGACAAGATGAAGCCGATCGAGAAGTTCGCCGAGAAATATCATCTGACCTTTCCGCTTGCCTCCGACGAGACGCATGCGGTGGCGGAGAAATACGCCACCTGGGTGGAGAAGTCGATGTATGGACGCAAGTATATGGGCATGGAGCGCAGCACGTTCCTGATCGACAAGAGCGGCAAGATCGCCAGGGCATGGCGCAAGGTGAGCGTCACCAACCATGCCAACGAGGTGCTGGCCGCGGCGCAGGCACTGGGATGATCGGTTGAGAGGAGCGTTACGGTGATCGAGCTGCGGCTGGCCAAGGTTGCGATGGTGGCATCGTTGGCGCTGTTCGCCTGCCTCGTCACCTTCAACAACATTACCGACTACGGCTCGAACTTCGCCTTCGTCCAGCACGTGCTCAGCATGGACACGACGTTCCCGGGCAATGCGCTCACTTGGCGTGCGATTGGCGTCCCGACGCTTTGGCATGCGGCCTACTGGCTGATCATTTTCGGCGAAGCCCTGACATGTGCCGCCTATACGATTGGCACCGTGGCATTGCTCCGCGATGTCCGGGCGAGCGGCGCGGAGTTCAATCGCAGCAAGCGTTCCGTCTTCGTCGGGACCGGCCTGGGGTTCCTCGTCTGGTTCCTCGGTTTCATGGTGATCGGCGGGGAGTGGTTCGCCATGTGGCAATCGCAGACATGGAACGGACAGGACGCCGCCTTCCGCTTCTATGTGGCATTGCTGGGTGTCGGGATATTCGTGGGCCAGGCCGATGGCGATCTTGCCGGTTGAGCATCGATCGTCCGTGCGGGCATAGTGGCGGAGCCGAAGCCGACAGACACACACAATGAAGGGGAGCGTTCGTCAGATGAAAGCCGTCATTCTTGCCGTTCCGTTGCTGGTCCTGGCCGTGTCCGCGCAGGCGCGCGATATCAAGGCCGACATCGATGCTGCGAACGGGAAGTTCGTCGCGGCCTTCAACAAGGGCGATGCGGCCGGTGTCGCACAGCTCTATACCGAGCAGGCGACGGCGCTGCCGCCGGGCGCTCCCATGGTGAAGGGCCGGGCGGCCATCCAGAGCTTCTGGCAGGGTGCGATCCAGGCAGGTGACAAGAACGTGTCGCTCAAGGCGCTGCAGGTGGACCAGTTCGGCAATGCCGCGCGCGAGATCGGCCAGTTCAGCCTCGACGCGCCGAACCCGCAGAAGCAGATGGTGCATGTCGAAGGCAAGTATGTCGTGCTGTGGCGGCGCAGTGGCGGCAGTTGGAAACTCGACACCGACATCTGGAACGCCAACCAGTGACCCATGCGCGCAATGGGGAGATAGCGTAGCGGTGCCTTTGCACTGCTCGCCCGGTCTGCCTAGGGTTGCCCCGACAATTCCGGGAGATGCGCGATGGCCGATGAGTTGCCCCCGCGGGAGGCAATGGAGTTCGACGTGGTGATCGTGGGCGGCGGGCCATCCGGCCTGTCCGCCGCGATCCGCCTGAAGCAGCTTGCGCCCGACGCCGCGGTCTGCCTGGTGGAGAAGGGCGGCGAGATCGGCGCCCATATCCTGTCGGGCGCCGTGCTGGAGCCCGGTTCGCTCAATGAGCTGATCCCCGACTGGCGCGAGGAGGGCGCGCCGCTCGATACGCCGGCAACCGACGACCGTTTCCTGTATCTGACGGCAACCCGCGCCTTCCGTCTGCCGACGCCGCCGCAGATGCACAACGAAGGCAACTACATCGTTTCGCTCGGCAATGTGTGCCGCTGGCTGGCGACCCAGGCGGAGGCGCTGGGTGTCGAAATCTATCCGGGGTTCCCCGCCGCCGAGCTGCTGGAGGAAGCAGGACGCATCGTCGGCATCGCCACCGGCGACGTGGGGATCGGCAAGGACGGCAAGCCCACCGAGACGTTCCAGCGCGGCATGGAGCTGCGTGCGCGCTACACGCTGTTCGCCGAGGGCTGCCGCGGTTCGCTGTCCAAGCAGTTGATCCGACGCTTTCATCTGCGCGACGGTCATGACCCGCAGACCTACGCCATCGGCATCAAGGAGCTGTGGGAAATCCCTGCCGCCAACCACAGGCCCGGCCTGGTGGAGCACACGATCGGCTGGCCGCTCGACGCCGGCACCTATGGCGGCTCATTCCTCTATCATTTTGGCAACAACCTGATCTCCTACGGCTTCGTCATCGGCCTCGACTACCGCAATCCGTGGCTCTCGCCATTCGACGAGATGCAGCGCTTCAAGACGCATCCGGCGGTGCGCAAGCACTTCGAAGGCGGCAGGCGCGTCAGCTACGGTGCACGCGCACTGAACGAAGGCGGCCTGCAATCGATTCCGCGACTGACATTCCCTGGCGGCGCCCTGATCGGCGACGCGGCCGGGTTCGTCAACGTGCCGAAGATCAAGGGCACGCACACCTCGATGAAATCCGGCATGCTGGCGGCCGAGACGGTGGCCGAGGCGCTTGCCGCAGGAGGCACGGCCGAACTGACAGGCTACGAGGAGAAGCTGCGCGCGGGCTGGGTCTGGCAGGAACTGTCACAGGTGAGGAACATCCGGCCCGCGTTTGCCAAGTACGGGATGTGGGGCGGCCTCGCCTATTCCGCGATCGATACATACCTGCTGCGCGGCAAGGCGCCGTGGACCTTCCATCATCCGCATCCCGACAACGAAACGCTGCTCGAGGCCGCGGCGGCGCCGCGCATCGAATACCCCAGACCGGATGGCGTGCTGACCTTCGATCGGCTGTCCTCGGTGTTCATCAGCAACACAAACCATGAGGAAAACCAGCCGCCACACCTGCGGCTCGCCGATCCCGAGCTGGCGATCGCGCTCAACTGGCAACGCTTCCGCAGTCCAGAAGCACGCTATTGTCCGGCCGCGGTCTATGAGATCGTCGGCGCGGAAGAAGGCAATCCGCGGCTGCAGATCAACGCGCAGAACTGCGTGCACTGCAAGACGTGCGACATCAAGGATCCGGCCCAGAACATCGACTGGGTCACGCCGGAGGGCGGCGGCGGACCGAACTACCCTGGTGGGATGTGAGGATTTTCCGCCCGCGTCCGGTAAACTGTTGATATCGCTCCTGCAAATCCCCATGACTCTTGCGACGGCGTGAAGTAGATTGTGCGGATGCAGCATCTCCACAGCGCCAGCCGCGCACTTCTCCTCGCCCTGTCCTTGCTGTCAGCCTGCGCCGCAGCCGATCCCGCCTCGAGCAGGGCGACGAATCGCGCTGGCCACGATACCCCGACAGGGGTGTTCGCCGACTTCATGGTCGGCCGGTTCGCTATGAGCCAGTCCGATCCGCACAGCGCGGCCAGCCAGCTTCTGCGTGCCCTCGCCGCGCATCCCGATGACCCCGAGCTGCTGCAACAGGCGTTCATTGCCTGCCTGATCGCCGGCCGCGGCGAGGCGGTGCAGCTTGCCCGCCAGATGCCCGACAGCCAGGCCGCTCAGTTGCTGCTGGGTGCGGTGGAGGCCCGCGCCGGTCATTGGCAGGCGGCGGAGCAGAAGTTCCATGCGCTGCCGCGCCAGGGGCTGACGCAACTGCTGCAGCCGCTGCTGGTCGCCTGGGCGCAGCAGGGCGGCGGCCACACCGATGCCGCGCTGGCGACGCTCCACCCGTTCCTCGACGGCCAGCGGTTCCGCGGCGTCTACGCCTTGCATGCTGCGTTGATCGCCGATCAGGCCGGGCGCACCGCGGACGCCGCCAGGCTCTATCGCACCGCCCAGACCGAGTTTGGCGGCATGAACCTGCGCTTGGCGCAGATCCTCGCGAGCTGGGAGGCGCGCCGCGGCCATCTGGGCGAGGCGCAGCACACGCTGGCGGCCATGTCCGACGGCGCCCCGGAGATGACCATCGCGCTGCCGGCACTCGTTGCCGCAACCATGACCCCACCGGTGCCGCGTGCCATCGATGGTATCGCCGAGGCGTATCTCGCCCTGGCCGCCGCCTTGCGCCAGCAGGATGCCGGCGACTTCGCCATGCTGCTGCTTCGTCTGGCCCTCGACCTGCGGCCGGATTTCACCCCTGCACGGGTGCTGGCCGCGGACATCCTGGAAAGCGGTCACCATCTCGACAACGCCTTGCAGATGCTGGCGGCGGTCAACAGTGACGATCCGCTGATCCCGGTGATCCGCCTGCAACGCGCCGCGCTCACCGAGCGGCTGGGCCATACCGAGGAGGCCATGCGCGAACTGCAGCGCATCGCCCAGGACTATCCCGCCAGTCCGCTGCCCGCCATGCGCGAGGGCGACATCCTGCGCGGCAAGCAGCGCTTCACCGATGCGATCGCTGCTTATGACCGTGCCATCGCGCGTATCGCGGAGCCGGACCAGAACGACTGGCTGGTGTTCTACGATCGCGGTATCTGTTACGAGCGGTCGCGCCAGTGGCCAAAGGCCGAGGCCGATTTTCAGCATGCGCTGACGCTGGCGCCCGACCAACCCTTCGTTCTGAACTACCTAGGCTATTCCTGGGCAAACATGGGCGAGAACCTGGCGCAGGCCCGGGAGATGATCGAGAAGGCGGTGCAGCGGCGGCCGAATGATGGTGCGATCATCGATAGCCTCGGCTGGGTGATGCTGCGCCAGGGCGAGGTCACCGAGGCGGTCGGGATGCTCGAGCGTGCGGTCGAGCTGAATCCGGAAGATGCGTCGATCAACGGCCACCTTGGCGATGCCTACTGGGCGGCTGGGCGCAAGCTGGAAGCGACCTACCAGTGGCGCCGTGCACTGACGTTCAATCCCGAGCCCGACGATGCCGCGAAGCTGGAGGCGAAGCTGCAGGCCGGCGGTCGCCAGTCGGCGGTGGTCAGTGGTCAGTAGGATTTGTGCCGGGTGATCTGACCGAGTCGGCACCCGCCAAGGTCAACCTGTTCCTGCACGTGCTCGGCCGGCGCGGCGACGGGTACCATTTGCTGGACAGCCTGGTGGTGTTCGCCGAGATCGGCGACATGCTCCGCGCGGAACCGGCGGAGGCGCTGTCGCTTACGGTCGATGGGCCATTTGCCGGGGCTCTTGGGGCCGACCAGGACAATCTGGTGCAGCGCGCCGCCAGGGCCCTGGCGGCGGAGGTCGGCATCGCCGCGAGCGGCCGTCTCATTCTGTCCAAGCGTCTGCCGGTAGCATCCGGCATCGGTGGCGGTTCGGCGGACGCGGCGGCGGCGCTGCGACTGCTCTGCCGGCTATGGCGCATCGAACCGGACCCCGCCGTGCTGGCTCGCCTCGCGGGCGGACTGGGCGCGGATGTTCCGGTTTGCCTCGCCGGCCGCGCCAGCCGCATGGGGGGCATCGGTGAGCGTCTGGACCCGGCGCCGGCGCTGCCGGCGTGCGGCATCGCCCTGGTCAACCCGGGGATAGCGCTGGCGACCGCCGAGGTGTTCCGGACGCGGCGTGGCGCTTGGTCCGGTCAGGCGAAGTTGCCGGCGTCGTGGTGCGATGCCGGGGACATGGCGGATGACCTCAGGCGGCAGCGAAATGATCTGCAGCCGCCTGCCATCGCGCTTCTCCCCGTGATCGGCGAGGTTCTGTCGGCACTGGAGGCCGCGCCGGGCTGCCTGCTGGCGCGGATGAGCGGCTCGGGCGCGACCTGTTTCGGCCTGTTTGCCGACGAGGAAGCGGCGGCGCGGGCTGCATCAGGGTTACAACGGCCTGGCTGGTGGAGCTGGGGCGGGAGGCTGCGACGCGACTGAGCGGGCTTTACGTGCCGCGGCACGCGACCTATTCACCAATCATCGGATGGGGCGTAGCCAAGGGGTAAGGCAGCGGATTTTGATTCCGCCATTCGGAGGTTCGAATCCTCCCGCCCCAGCCAGCGCGGTTTTCTTATGAGCGTAGCGAATGAGAAAATCCGCTGTCCCGGCGAAGGTCGGGACCCACGCCCTGGCGTCTCCTTGGAACCGCCCATCAAAGCGATGCCGTTCACCTCTCCTCCCCCGGTTCTCCGGCGCCCTGCACGGATGACAGAATATCTTGAGGCAGCTCCCCGGCACTTCTGACCAGCGCCACCCACTCACTCGGCGGGTTGCCGGACTTGAGGATGCGCGGGAACACTTCGTAAGGATCGCTCTTGCCGCCGCGCTGCCGCAGAGTGTGCTCGTCGTTGACCCACGCGTAGACGATGATATGTGCCCGGCTGTCGTAGCGGAAGAAGAGCCGGAAGCGGCCGAAGAACCTCACCCGGAACCAGTGCCGGTACGCCTCGCCAAGCGTATTGCCCTGGCGATATGCGGGCCGGCTTGGATCGGTCGGGATTATCTCCAGCATGAGCTTCGCCAGGGCCGCGAAGAGGCTGACGTTGGCATTGGGCCGGAAAGTCTTCGGATCGGCCTTGCGTGCCCGCGTATAGGCATCGGCCAGGTTCTTCACCTAGCCGACAATTGCCTCATGGAACAGAAGCGTCCAACCATTGACAACCACGCCAGGGGCCTAAAGCGCGACATCGCCCTCCAGCTTCGCATCGAGATCGACCCGAATCTTCTGCATGGCGCGCCGCATGGCGACAGCGACACCAGCCGGCAGGTCGCGCATATGGCGGCCAGCCGCGATGTCCTTCTCGATCAGCCCGAGAAACGCCGCAAGCGCCGGATCGCTATGCTCGGCTTCCGGATTGCGGACAGTCACGTGCCCGCCCTCGATGCGGTATGCGATCTTGCCGCCGTAATCGACGCCGAGCGCCTGACGCACCGCCTTGGGCACCGTCGTCTGGCCCTTGGCGGTGATCGTGTTGGTCTCCTCGATGATCCCTGCCATGTCCATCCCCTGCATCAGCGGGCTGATGTAAGGATTTTCCCTTACAGGATCAAGCGGCCGCTAACCGCCGCCCGCCAGGCACAGGGTTGGCTACGTCAGGTCACGCCTTGCGCACGTTCCACAAGGCGGTGATCGGGGCGTGGACGAAGCCGGTGAGGCCGGTGCGATAGGCATAGGGGATGAAATACTGGCCAAGCGGGATGAACGGCGGCTCCTCGAATCCGAGCACCTGCATCTGATCGGCAAGCCGCTTCTGTGCCGCGAAGTCGGGCGCATCGAACCAGGCGTCGCGCAACGCTTCCATCTTCGGATTGGGCTTCACGCCGGACAGCGGGATGTTGCTGCCGGGGTTGGCCGGCCATAACCCGGCCCAGCCGACGCAGTAGCAGCTCCAGCCGGCACGCACCGCCGGGTCGGTGCTGCGCGCGCGGGCCGACAGCGTGCCCCAGTCCATCTTCTGGTAGTCGACGTTGAGGCCGAGGTCCTGCAACATCGCGCGTGTGATTTCGGCCATTGCGGCCGACTCCGGCAGCTCCGGCACCATCAGCACGATCTTCTCGCCCTGGTAGCCGGACTCGGCGATCAGGCGCTTCGCCAGCGTTGTGTCGCGCTGGCCGTTGATGATCTCCATGCCGGCATCCGACGCAAACGGCGAGCCGGGCGTGAAGATGCCCATCCCGGTGCGCGTCAGTCCGGGCAGATCGCCCACAATCGCCTGCATGAAGTCTTCCTGCCTGAGAGCCGGCAGCAGAGCGTGCCGCAGCTTCGGATTGTCGAACGGCGGTGCGGCGTTGTTGAGCCACAGGATGGCGAAGAAGCCCATCGGGTCCACCTGCTCCACCGTCACGCCGGCGGTCGCCTTGAGCTTGGGCACCAGGTCCAGCAGCGGCCGCTCCACCCAGTCCACCTCGCCGGTCTGCAATGCTGCGGCCGCGGTCGCCGCGTCCGGTATGAACTTCCATTCCACCCGATCGAAATGCGCCATCTTGCCACCGGCCCACATCACGGGCTTCTCCTGGCGGGGCACATAGCCCTCGTGACGCGCATAGGCCGCGTGGTCTCCGGTCACGAATTCATCGGCCAGGAAACGAAACGGCCCGCTGCCCGTCGAGTCGGTGATCTGGGTGCCGATGTCGGTGCGGGCCAGGCGCTCGGGCCGGATGAAGCAGGTCGTTGCACCCAGTCCGTACAACATATGCGCATACGGGCGTTTCAGCCGGATCTCGAAGCTTTTGTCATCCAGCGCCTGCATCTCGTCCATCAGCGCCGCCATGCGCTGGCCGAACGGGTCGCGCCTGGCCCAGCGGGCGATCGAGGCGACGCAGTCAATCGCGCGCACCTTCTCGCCGTCATGGAACAGCAATCCATCGCGCAGCGTGAAGCGCCAGCGGAGCTTGTCATCGGACAACTCGTGACCCGCAGCCATTTGCGGCTGCGGCGTGAACGTGTCGTCCAGCCCGTAGAGCTGGTCGCAGGTCATGTAGGCGTGTTCCAGGCCGATGATGGAAATCGCCCAGACCGGATCCAGCACGATCAGGTTTGAATAGGGAACGAAACGCAACGTCCGCTCCGCTGCCCGTACACGCACCGATTGGCCGGTGGCATTCCGGGCCAATCCGGTGGCCGCGGCCGCACCCAGCAGCGGCAGCTTCAGCGCCGCACGCCGTCCGATCGGGACATTGCCCTTCGACATTGCTGTTTCCCCCCCGTCCGATTCCGGACCCGGAGACCCTAACCCCGTGGTCCGGGCATCACCAAGCGCGGCGCGGTGTCGTCATCCTGCTCCGACCCGCGCGTCCTCGCGCACCATCGCGGCGCCTTTCTCCGCGATCATGATCGTCGGGGCATTGGTGTTGGTCGAGGTGACCGCCGGCATCACCGACGCGTCGATCACCCGCAGCCGTTCGAGGCCGCGAACTCGCAGCCTGTCGTCCACCACCGCCATCGCGTCCGGACCCATCTTGCAGGTGCAGGTCGCATGAAACACCGTGGACCCCGTCTGGCGCGCATAATCCAGCAGCTCGTCATCCGTCTGCACGTCGTTGCCAGGCACCGTCTCGGCAATGACGTAGTTGGCCAGCGCCGGCGCTGCGAACAGCCGCCGCACCCACCGCAGGCCGCCGACCACGGCCCGCCGGTCCCGCTCCTCGCTAAGATAGCGCGGGTTGATGATCGGGGGATCGCCGGGCTGGTTCGACCGCGCCTCGACGTAACCGTGGCTCAGCGGACGCATCTGCCACATGCCGACGGTCATGCCCGGCTTGTCGTCGAGCCTTCGCACCGGGCCTGGCGCGTAGCTGCCTGGCGCGAACAGGCACTGGATGTCGGGGGTTGCGGATTCCTCCAGCACCTTGACCGATGCAGCAACCAGGGATGCGGCGTAGGTCAGCATGCCCTTGCCGGCGAACACGTAGCGCAGCACCTCGCCGGCCAACCCCAGGCCGCGCGACTTCTCGTTGAGTGTTCTCGCACCGGTGACCGTGCAGGAGACCCGCGCAAGGTAGTGGTCCTGCAGATTCCTGCCGACCCCCGGCAACCGATGGTGGACCGGAATGCCGACGCGACCGAGATGCTCCGAGTCGCCGACACCGCTGATCTGCAGGATCTGTGGTGAGCCGATCGCGCCGGCGGAGAGGATCACCTCGCCTTCCGCATCGACCCGCTCGACCGCGCCGCCGCGCGAGTACTCGACACCGATCGCGCGTGTGCCATTGAACAGGACGCGGTGCACCAGCGCATTGGTGACGACACGGAGGTTGGGCCGCTGCATCGCCGGGCGCAGATAGCTGCGTGCCGCGCTGGCCCGCCGCCGCCCGCTGCGGGTCTGTTGGACCCAGCCGATGCCGTCGCCCGCGCCATGCGGCAGGTTGTTCACGTCCTTCCGGTATTCGAGCCCGATCTGCTGCCCGGCCTCGATTGCGGCTCGGCACAGCAGCGGCATGTCCGCCGTCTTCGCGGTGAACAGCGGCCCGCCCTTGCCGTGGACCTCGTCCGCCTTGCCCTCCCAATTCTCGGCCTTCCTGAAGAAGGGCAGCAGAGCTTCCCAGGACCAGCCGCGATTGCCGAGCTGCGCCCAATGGTCGAAATCCTCGGGTTGGCCGCGGACATAGATCAACCCGTTGATCGAGCTCGACCCGCCGAGCACCCGCCCGCGCGGATAGGCGATCGCGCGCCCCGCGGTGCCTGGGTCGGCCTCGGCCTTGAAGCCCCAGGTCAGGGTTGGATGGTCCAGTAGCTTCATGTAGCCGGCCGGGATGTGGATGAGCGGGTTCCGGTCGCGCCCGCCTGCCTCGATCAGCACCACCCGTGTGCCAGGGTCCTCGGTCAGCCGGTTGGCAAGCACGCACCCTGCCGAACCCGCGCCGACGATGACGTAATCCGCCTGCATGCCGGTATTCCTCCCCCAGAGCCTGGTATCCAACAGGCTCGCGACCCTTGTGCCAACCCTTCAGGCGGGGGAAGGCTATGCGGAGCGCTGCAAGCCTGCGCCAATCGCACGCCTGTCAGCGGGATGAAATTCCGGTCATCGGCACCCCACCGGATCAGCGGCGGTTGGTGTCAAACCCCAGGAACCCCGCATTGGGGATCGGCGCGCCGCCGTCGCCGCTGAACAGCCGCGCGGTCTGCCGCGCGACCGGCGGCTGCGCCGGCGCGGCGGCCCTCGCCGGCGTCACCGGGGAGCGTGCCGCCTGTTTCGCCGGCCTGGCCGGCTCCGGCTTCGCGGTGGCCACCGCTGGCGGCTGCCGGCCGCGCCCGTCATCGGCGCCGCGCATCGACAGCAGCAGGAAGGAGATATCGTTGCGACCAAGATCGATCGACAGCTCCATCGGCGTCATGCCGAGGATGTTGCGCCCGTTCAGGTCGGCGCCGCGGCTGATCGCATCCCTCACGACGGCGATGTCACCGCGGTTGATCGCGTCGAACAGCGCGTCGGTCGGCTCCATGTCGGTGGGTGGCCGGACGGCGGGCGCGACCCGGCTGGCGTTCGGAGTGGCTCCCGGCAGGGCGGGCGGTGGCGGCTGTTTGGGCGCGGTCGGCGGCGGCGACTTGCCGCCGATTGCGTTGAACCCCTGGGCCTGTGCAATCGATGGACCCGCCGCAAGCAGAACCGCTGCGATGAGGGCGCGCGAGATGCCGATTTTCATGTTGGGCAGCTTAGCTCACGTCGGATTGAGCCACCAGAAGCAAGCTGTCAGATACGTCGCGTAGCCGGTCCAGGCGAAATAGGGCGCCATGAGCCAGGCCGCCGACCGTCGCACCCGAAGGAAGGCCTCCGCGGTCAGCACAATCAGCACGAGCAGTACCAGGTTCACCGCCAGCGCAAGCGGGGGGCTGTGCAGGGCGAAGAAAGCCGGCGCCCAGAGCGCGTTGGCCGCGAGTTGCCATCCCCAGAGGCGGAGCGGCCGTGTCGCGGTCGAGCGCCGCCACACGAGCCAGCCCGCGACGCCGATCATGACATAGAGGCCGGTCCAAACCGGTCCGAATACCCAGTTCGGCGGTGTGCCGGGCGGCCGGGTCAGCGACAGGTACCACCCACGCGCCGGTCCAGCGATGACCGCTCCGTCCGCGGCACCGACCAGCAGGCACAGCCCGACGAAGCCCACCAGCGCCAGCACCGGTGAAACTGGTGTGGACGATCCGGGGAAGGATCCCCATTCGTTGGGATCGACGTTCTGGAAGACACGACCCTTTCAGACAGACCCAACTCACCAACGTCCGATGTAGGTCGCCGACCGCACTTGCGGAAGGGTCTCCATGAGGCTGCCTACCAACCGTTTACCCGGGACCAGATGGCGATCACTTCGTCGCCGCCCTCCACGACGTAGTAGCGGTCATGTGCTGCGGCTGTCATGCAGGTGTGGTTGGGTGCGATGCGCAGTTTCGCCCCGATCGGCAGGTCGAGCGGATGGCCTGGATCGGGCTCCACCACGCCATGTTCCTGATAGGCCCGGCGCACGATCGCATCGCCGAGGCTGCGGCGACCGTCGACATCGAGCGCCAGGCCGAAGCCGTAATCCTTCGGTGCGGTCTCGGTGCTGCGGTCCTTGGAAAGCGCCAGGCCGCCGGCGTCCACCAGCAACCGCCCCGGCCTGCGGCCGATCACGCTGGTGAGTACAGTCAGCGCGATGTCGTCGAGCCCGTGGGTGCCGATCTCCGCCTGGAACAAGTCGCCGAACATGTAGACGCCGGCGCGCACTTCGGTCACCCCGGCGAGGCTTTCGGCATGCAAGGCTGTCGGCGAACTGCCCATCGAGACGATCGGCACGGCATGACCGGCAGCGCGCAGGCATTCGGCGGCGCGAACCACGCCGGCGCGCTCTGCCTCGGCGATGCGCACCATGTCGTCCAGGCTGCGTCCGGCGTAAGAGTGACCGGCATGCGTCATCACGCCGGCGAGACAGGGCCCTAGCCGCGCCGCTATCTCCAGCAGCACGTCATCGTCCGGCGCAACGCCGGCGCGCCCCTCCCCGGTATCGATCTCGATCAGGGCCCGCGGCGGCTGTTTGTGGGAGGCGATCGCGTCGGCGGTGTCGAGATCATCGGTCAGCACGATGACGGTGGCGCCGGCACTGTTCAGCTTGGCGACCTGGTCGAGCTTCTGCGGCGTGATGCCGACGGCGTAGAGGATGTCGGCGATGCCGTGGCCGGCGAAATACTCCGCCTCCGCCAGGGTGGACACGGTGATGCCGCCGGGCTGGCCGGCGGTTGCCAGGCGCGCCACGTCGATCGACTTGGCGGTCTTCATGTGCGGGCGCAGCGGTACGCCGTAGCGTGCGAGAGACCGCGCCATGGTGCCGATATTGCGCAGCAGGATGCCTCGGTCGAGCACCAGGCACGGCGTCGGCAGGTCGGCGAGCTTCATACGGCCTCCGGCGACCAGCTTGCTGTTTCATCGATCGGCAGGACCGGGCGCGGCAGGTGCTTCCAGGGGAAGCGCGACAGGATCGGGCTGGTCAGGCCTGGCGCCTCCACCTCGATCACCTGCTCGTGGCGGAAGAATTCGTCGAAGCCGCCGCGGAAATGGCCGCGGGACTTCACCACGACGACGCGCGCCTTGCCGATGTCGAGGCCGAATGCCTCGAAGAACATGGGATCGGCGCACTGGAAGCGGTTGGAGATCACCACGACGGTGATGCCGTCGATCTGCAGCGCGGCGGACGGGCCGATGTCCAGCGTATTGTTGGCGTAGATGCCGCGCCGGCCCTGCACCGTCGCGTTGCGCAGCTTGCGGACGATGGCCGCGGCGCTGAACGGCTTGGAAAACTCGTCGCCGCCGGAGCGGTTGAAGCGCGCGGTGAAGCTGGTGCCTTCGCCAAGCCGGTGCGCCTCCGCGGCCAGTGCCGGGTCATGAATCACGCCCACCAGGGCGTCCTTAACGCCGGCTTTGTGGAACGCTTCGAGGATCCAGATCGTGTTGCCCCGGCCGCCGCCACCCGGATTGTCGGCGACATCGGCGAAGATCAGCGCAGGCCTGGCGCGATCCCCCGGGTCAAGCGCACGGGGGCGGGCCTCGGTGGCCTTGGCCAGCCGCACGGCGTCATCCAGTGAGGTGAGCGTGGCACGGAACCGATCGCGCCGCGCCCAGCCCGCCTCGGCGATCTCCCGTGCCAGCGCCTTCGCCGCCGCGGGATCGGTTGCGGTGACCACGACGGTAAGGCCGTTGAACGGCGTGTCGGCGTAGGCGAAGCCGCCCATCACGGAGACGTTCAGCACATGCCCGGCATAGGGCGCTTCGTGCATGCGCTGCTGGCCGAGGTCGATCATCTCGCCGTACGGCCGCTCATGTGCGTCCTTCCCAGTCAGCATGCTGACCGTGGGAGGCACGATCGGCAGGCGGATGCGTGCGAGATGGGTCTTCGTGCCTGACAGCAGCTTGCGCAACACCTGCGCCGATTCAGCGCCGCGCTCGCGCATGTCGAGATGCGGGTTGGTACGGTAGCCGATATAGGCATTCACCAGATCGACATTGGCGGCGGAGACGTTGGCGTGCAGGTCGTAGCTGGCGACCACCGGTACGTCAGGTCCGACGATGCGGCGGACGAGATCGAGGATGGTGCCTTCGGGGTCGTGATCCGCAGTGGCAAGGCCAGCGCCGTGCAGTACGCAATACACGCCGTCGAGCCGTCCCGCGGCGCGCAGTCCGCCGTCCCACTCCGCCATCATGCGGTCGAAGAACGCCTGTTCCACCGGGCCGTTCGGCTCCGCCATCGCCAGCAGGATCGGCACCGGCTCCCAGGGACCGGCGGCGTCCATGTCGGCGATGAAGCCGGGGAGCTCGCCCAGCATATGCGGGGCGGCGGAACGCGCGTCGGCCACCATCGCATCACCACGCATCAGCGTGCGACTGGCAAAGTCGGCCTCGGTTGCGACCGGCGCGAAGCGGTTGCACTCGATGGAGAAGCCAAGCAGCGCGATGCGTGGTCCGCTCATATGGTTGATCCCGCAAGACCGTCGTGGCCGGGCTTGACCCGGCCATCCACGCACCGTCGACAGGGGGAGGATGGCCGGGTCAGGCCCGGCCATGACGGCGAGGCAGCGATGCGCGTCACAGTGTCACTCCCAGCAGTTCGGCGATGCGTGGCGTTGCCTTGAGGCCGCTGCCGGTCAGCACCAGCACCGTGGTCTGCTCCGGCGTGATCGTGCCGGCGGCGAGCAGCTTGGCAAACGCGGCGGCTGCCTGGCCGGAGGTCGGCTCGACATAGATGCCGATGCGCGCGAGCTCGAGGGTGGCGGCACCGATCTCCGCCTCGCTCAGCATCACGGCCCCGCCGCGCGTTTCGCGCAGCGCGCCGAGCACTTCGGCCAGGCGGATCGGCTGCGCTATCGCGGTGCCTTCGGCGATGGTCGGCGTGATCTCGGTGGCAACCGGGGTATCGCTGCCGGCGAGGAAGGCCGCGGCGATCGGCCCGCAATTCGCCGGCTGGGCAGCGAAGATGCGCGGCATGGCGTCGATCTCGCCGGCACGTAGCAGCTCCGAAAAGCCGATCTCGCAGCCGAGCACATTCGATCCGGCGCCGCAGGGGGTGATGATGTTGTCGGGCGCGCGGAAGCCGAGGTCTTCCCACAGCTCATAGGCCAGGGTCTTGGTGCCGTGCAGGAAGAACGGATGCCAGTTGTGACTGGCGTAGAAGATGGTCTCGGAGCGGCGAATGGCGGCATCGGCGGTGTCCTGCCGCGTCCCTGGGATGAGCTCCACATTGGCGCCGTGCGCACGCATCTGCACCGTCTTCGCCGGGCTGGTGGAGGCGGGCGCCATGATCGTGGCGTTGAGCCCGCCGGCGGCGGCGTAAGCGGACACCGCGGCGCCGCCGTTGCCGGAGCTGTCCTCCAGCACGTCGCGGATGCCCTGGGCGCGCAGCAGCGACAGCATGACGCTGGCGCCGCGGTCCTTGAAGCTGCCAGTGGGCATAAACCACTCGCATTTCAGCAGCGCGGGGGCGCCGTGCAGCGTGCGGCGGATCAGCGGCGTGCAGCCTTCGCCCATGCTGATCGGCGCATCCACCTGCATCGGGAACGCGGCGCGGTAACGCCAGAGGCTGCGCATGGCGGTGTCGATCTGCGTCCGCCGAATGCCGGGAAGCGGCGTCAGCAGCAGCGGGGCATGGTCAGGCCCGCACCAGCGGGGCTGGTCGAATGGGAAGGTCTGGCCGGAACGCGGGTCAAGATAGGCGACGGTCATGGCTGGCAGTGTGCTCCCTGTCTGATGTCAGCGGGAGAGGGCGCCGCATCAGGTCAGGAGCAAATCCAGGTCGCCGCGCTGCCCAGTTGGTATTGCCCCTCCAGGGTCAGCCACGCCGTGGCATCTGCGCCGATGGCCTTGAGGCCTGGTATGCAGAGCTGCCAACAGCGCCATGCGGCGATGTCGTTGCGCGCCGGCGTCTCAGACCCGGCCCTGTCGATTACCCGCCCAGTCGGGCTGACCAGGTCGGCCGATGCCGCAGCCGAATTGCCGAGCCCACGCCAGGCCGCGAGCGTGACCTTGGTTCGGGCGGCAATCAGGAAATTCAGCTCGTTGCCCCACTCGAGCGGGACACAACACAGCAGGCGGACCGCGCGGCCCATGGATACGTTGTTGACCTGGGAGAAACGGATGATCTGATCCAGGCTGATACGATCGACCCACCAGTCACGCCCAATCATCCACTTGAGCTCGCTGGTGACGGTGGTGAAACTGTAGATCGGAGTGCCCGGTTCGATATCGGATCGCTTCGGGTCCAGCACGCCGCCATTCTGTATCGCGTATGTTTCGCTGCCTGCCGGATTTAGCCAGATCAGGTCCTTGGTGCCCGTCTGCAAGCCCAGTGCTGCTTTCCTGCTGTCGGGGTCGGCGAAAAGCTTCTCGTTCGCAGCCATGGCGGGCACCCCAATGTGAGCAGACTCGTTTCGCCGCCGGGTCTATAGCACAGCGTCGCCCCGATGCGACGTCCCAACATTGTGAAGTCGCTTCGTTGCTGTGCCGCCGGAGGAGTCCTTGCGAGGCCGACCCTGGCTGCCGGGTCGTGGTCACCCGTGGCCCGGGTTCCGCGCGCCCTTGAGCCCCGCCTCCGCACGTGCCCACACTGCCGGATTGCATTGCGGGACAAACAGCATGTCCGACCCGACCATCCCGGTAGTCGACCTAACACGCGACCTCGTCGCACTGGACAGCCGCAGCTTCGTCTCGAATCTGGCAGTGGCGGAACGCGTGGAAGCGGCACTACCCGGCTTCGACATCGAGCGGCTGGATTACATCGACCCCGCCGGGGTGGCGAAGCGTGCGCTGGTGGCGCATCGCGGCCCGGTCGGCGGCATCGCGCTGTCCGGCCATATGGACACGGTGCCTGACACCGGCTGGCAGGAGGACCCATGGTCGGCGCGGCTGGATGCCAACGGCGTGCTGCATGGCCTCGGCAGCACCGACATGAAGGGGCCGGTTGCGGCCGCCATCGTCGCGGCACGCGCACTGCCCGAGACGGTGCCGATCACGCTGCTGATCACGACGGATGAGGAGACCACCAAGCAGGGCGCGCGGCTGATCGCGCAGGCTTCCGAGCTGGTGCGCCGGGTGAAGCCGCACGGCATCGTGGTGGTCGAGCCCACCGGCATGGTGCCGGTGCGCGGCCATCGCAGCCACATCGCCTTCACCTGCGTGGCCACTGGCGTGCAGGCGCACAGCAGCACCGGACGCGGGCGCAACGCCAACTGGGAGCTGATCCCGTTCCTGATGGAGATGAAGTCGGTGTTCGAGCGGCTGCGCACCGACAAGAGCCTGCAGGACGCCGACTACGCTCCGCCATTCAGCGACTTCAACGTGGTGATCGACAACCACGGCGCCGCGATGAACGTGACCGTCCCGAAAGCCACCGCGCGGATCAAATACCGTTACTCGGCCAGGGTCGATCCAACGCCGGTGCTGCAGGCAGTGTACGGCGCGGCCAGACGCTTCGGCATCGACGTGACCGAGGCACGCGAAGGGTTTCCGCCCGAATTGCCGGCCGACCATCCGCTCGTGCTCCTGTGTGTCGACATGGTCGGCAAGCCGCCGACCACCGCGCCGTACGGGACCGACGCTTCGGAGCTGCAGGCGATCGCGCCTTGCGTGGTGCTCGGCCCGGGCGACATCGCCGAGGCGCACACGCCGGCGGAAAAGGCGCGGGTGGCCGATCTCGTCGCCGCGGTGCCGGTGCTGATGAGGTTGGTGGAGCGCTCAGCGCTGGGCTGATTCCGGGCCGTCCGTCGACAGCACCCGATAGTCCGCCGATGGCGCGCCACGATCGGCGGCGGCCAGGTCACGCGCGATGCGGTCGGCAATCGCAACGCGATAGTGCAGCGCATCCCAGTAGTTGTCGTCTATCCCGGTGATCGGGCTCGGCAACATGAAATCGACGGCGAGCGTGTTTGGGACAAGCGCGGCGAGCCTGGCAACACGCAGCTTGCACTCGTTCCAGACCAGCGTGCCCGGCGAACCAGGCGGCGGCAGAAGCACGTGATTGTACGGGACGAAGAACAGGATTTTTCGCGTGTTCTCCGCCAGCAGCGACAAGTCGGCGCGAAGCTGATCGATCGCCGGATAGCGCCAGGTTGTGGGAGCGCCGCTTCGCTCGCCCGGCGGGACGTCCGGGCCGGCCTCGCGCAGGTGCATCGCCACGCGTGCCGGGTCGTACTGGCTGTCAGGCGGGACAAAGCTGGTGAAGCCGTCCCGGCCGTACACCGGTCGCTTGATGCCGATCAGGATGCCGAACTGCTGGCCGGCTTCCTGCATGGCATAGAGGTTGAACATCTCGCCATAGCCGCGCCACGGATTGCCGCCGTACATCCACTCGGGAAATGGCCGCGGCGTCAGCTTGTCGTATGTCTCGCCGGTGACGCAGCGGCGCACGTCGAGCCCGATCAGTACCAAGCGCGCCGCAGGATGCGCCTCGACGAACACCGACAGCAGGCGTGACTGCTCATGGACGGTGGCGTCGTTCATCGCGAGGTTGGCAAAGCGGGCGCCGAACTCGGCGTTCAGCGCCGTGGGGCGCAGCAGCCGGCTGGTGGATGTGCCGAAGATCGCGCTGTCGAATTGCTCGGATCGCGCCAACGCTGGAAACGAAAAGCGCGCGTTGGTCGCGACCGGCACGCGATCGGCGGGTGGCGACAGCGGCAAGGTGTCGAACGGATCCACCAGCACGACGAAGCCATAGATCACCCCGGCCACCAACGCGGCCGTGCCGACCGCGAGGCGGAAGAAGTGACGCCAATCAGAACTGGAAGTAGATGAAGACATTCGGCAACCGGCCGCCAACCAGCAGCAGCAGATAGGCAAGCGCGACACCAGCCGGCATCGCGAGCCACGGCTTCGGCCGGAGCTTCGCCAGCGCAGCCTCCTGGCTGGTCGGACCAAGCAACGCCACCGCCGCGCCGCCGATCAGCGCCGCGGCGAACTCGCGATCGAGCGATACCTGGCCGAGACCGTGGCGTCCCAGCATGGACAGCAGAATGTCTCCCGCGGTGTTGAAGTCAGCCGAACGGAACAGCACCCAGCACCCCATGACGAACAGCAGGGTCAGAGCCCAGCCGACGGCGCGCGGCAGGCGAAGTCCCCAGCCCTCCCAGACATGGTTCAGAGCCAATGCCAGGCCATGCAGCCCGCCCCAGGCGACGAAGGTCCAGCTGGCGCCATGCCACAGCCCACCCAGCAGCATCGTCACCACGACATTCACCGCCTGGCGCGCCGCGCCGCATCGATTGCCGCCGAGCGGGATGTAGAGATAGTCGCGCAGGAAGCGCGACAGAGTCATGTGCCAGCGGCGCCAGAAGTCGCGGATCGAGACGGCGCGGTACGGCGCGTTGAAGTTGAACGGCAGGCGAAGGCCGAACATCAGCGCCAGGCCGATGGCCATGTCGGAGTAGCCGGAGAAGTCGAAATAGATTTGCAGCGTGTAGGCGGCGGTCGCGACCCATGCTTCGGCCGCCGACAGCGATGCACCCACCGCCCTGCCGAACAGCGGATCGGCGACCATCGCCAGCGTGTCCGCCAGCGCCACCTTCTTCGCGACCCCGATCACGAACAGTACGAAGCCACGCGACAGGTTCTCCCACATCTCCGGCCGGCGCGGATCGAGGCTGAACTGGTGGATGATCTCGTTGTGGCGTACCAGCGGGCCGGCGATGAGCTGCGGAAAGAACGTGACGAACATGCAGAAGTCGAGGAAACCGTAAATGTGTCGGTCGCCGCGGCGCAGATCGATCAGGTAGGAGATCTTCTGGAACACGAAGAAGCTGATGCCGAGCGGCAGGATGAGGCGCCAGGGATGGAAGTCCTCGCCGAGCAGCGCAAAGGCGGTGCCGCGGAAGAAGTCGGCATATTTGAACAGGCCCAGCACCGCCAGGTTCAGCACGACGCCGAGCACAGGGAGCCACCTGGCGCGGCGCACGCCGAACCATTGCACGATCAGCCAGTTCGCGATCGTGAGGCCAGCCAGCAGTGGCACGAAGCGGATGTCCCACCAGCCGTAGAAGGCCAGCGAGGCGAGCACGACCACCGCCTGCCGCGCCGTGCGGTGCGACGCAAGCGCGTAGTAGAGCCCCAGCACGATCGGCAGGAAGCCCGTGATGAAGACCTGCGAGTTGAACAGCATGCGGCGAAGGTCAGCGTGGGCTCAGACACCCCCTCCCCACCCCCCCCCCGCTTCGCGGGAGAGGGGGCATTTCACCCCCTCTCCCGCGAAGCGGGGGAGGGTTGGGGAGGGGGTGCATTGCGACGCCCCGCTACTCCAGCGTCTCCAGCAACCCCGCCATCAGCGCGGCCCGCGGTGCCAGATGCTGCCAGAGGATATGCTCGTGGCTGGCATGTGCCCCCGCACCGGGGCAGCCAAGGCCATCGAGTGTCGGCACACCCATCGCCGCGGTGAAATTGCCGTCCGAGCCGCCGCCACGATGCTGCCGCGGCAACACGATCCCCACCTGCTCAGCGATGCCGCGCGCCTTGTCGTACAGCGCAAGGATGCCGACGTCCTCGGCAAAGGGCGGTCGGTTCATCCCACCCACCACCACCACGCGGCACCCAGGCGTCAGCGCCGTGGTCTGCAGCAACGTGCGCTCCATGTGCGCACCATCCTCGATCGAGTTCACCCGCAGATCGATCTCGCACCCGGCATCCGGAGAGATCACGTTGGGCCGCGAGCCGCCCCACACCGGCGCAGCGTTCAGCGTGATGCCGCGGTCGAGGTCCACCATCGAATGCAGCCGCACGATCTGCCGCGCGAGCTCCACCACCGCCGACGCACCGTCCTGGAAATTGCCGCCCGAATGCGCGCCGCGCCCTTCCACCCGCATGACGAACCGACCCACACCCTTGCGGGCGGTGACGCAGGCGCCGCCCTGGCCGGCGGGCTCGGGGATCAGCACGCAGGCAGCCTGGCCTGCCTCGCGCTCGATCCATTCGCGCGAGGTCGGGCTGCCCACCTCCTCATCCGGCGTCAGCAGCAGAACGATCGGCCGCCGCGTCGGCACCTTCTGGCGCAGGATCGAACGCACCGCATGAAAAGCGAGGAAACTGCCCGCCTTCATGTCGTAGATGCCCGGCCCGTGCGCCTTCTCGCCGTTGACGACATACGGCATGCCATCCAGCGTGCCGACCGACCAGACCGTGTCGAGATGTCCCGCCACCAACACCGGCTTGCCTTCGCCGGGCGTGCGCGCGATCAGGTTGTCGCCAAATCCGTCGCGCCCAGGAATGCGGGTGAGCGCGGCGCCCGCCTGGGTCAGCTCCCGCTCCGCGATGTCCATCAGGCGGTTGACAGCGGCGGGATCGGTGGTGGGCGTCTCGAGTGCCACCCACTCGGCGATTTCGGCCAGCAGGTCCTCGGAGCTACCCACATCGGTCTGCGGCATCGGTCCATCCGGCTTGTGTTTCAGGGCAGTGGCTGTTTGCCCCGGATCGCGCGGCATGTCCACGCGACCGGCCAGCGCGGGGCACCGTGCAGGGATCAGTCCTCCTCGATGATCTTGATGCTCTCGATCAACACCTTCTGCTTGTTCGAGCGGTGCGGCGAGGCCGTTATGTCGACGATCGCGTAGGGGACCAGCTTTGCCGGATCGATCCCGTGTTTGGCGATCTCCTCGCGGTTCGGCAGGAACGCGCAGTTCTCCTCGTCCACGACGCGGACCACGACCAGCGTGTAATCCGGCTGGAAATCGACCCGGGTGATGGGTCCGCCGATCGAGACATCCTTGTCCGGATCGTAGGCTTCCATCGGCTCGTTGCGGTCATCCTTGCACGCGACGATCTCGGACGGATCCATGCCATACAGCAGGTCGTCGAGCTTCCAGGCGCCACCTTGCCGGACGAAGCTGAGTGTGAGTTCGCTCTGTGCCGTGGTGCCGGGCGGCGGGCCACCGGGGATTTGCTTGCCCGGCGGGAAGGTCTTGGACACCACCGTCAATAGCTGCGCCTTGTCTCCGGCGGCGCTGATGCTGGCGTGGCGGACTTCCAGCTTGTCGGGGATAATCATCTTCGCCATCGCCAGGAACTCCTGGCGGGCCTTGGCCGTCTTCATCTCCTTCTGCGCCCGGGCGCGCGTTTCGGCGGTGCGGATCGCCAGCGCATCCTGCAGCTTCCCGGCCGCGATCGCGTTGTTGTAGCTGTCGTAGAGCGCCACCAGTTGCTGCCGCAGTGTCGCGTCCAGCGGTGCGGCGAAAGCCGGCAACGCAGCAACGAACAGCAGAGCCGCCAGGATGACGGACCATCGGCGCATGAATGCCTCCTCGTCTTGACGCGGCCATAATGCTAGGCCGTTGCGCCATCGCAAAGCCATGCCGGGCTGGCCGCCTCGCGGTTGATTTACCGGCCGCCTTCCCCCAGAAAGCGCCCGCACAACCGCGGGACCCGCCCCATGACGACCGGCTATTTCTTCGAGGACCTGCAGATCGGCCAGACGGCCAGCCTGGGCAAGACCATCACCGAGGCCGACATCCTGCTCTATGCCGCGGTCAGCACCGACACCAATCCGATCCACATCGATGCCGAGGCGGCGAAGCGGTCGATCTTCGGCGAGCGGATCGCGCACGGAATGCTGTCTGCCGGCCTGATCAGCGCGGTGCTCGGCACGCGGCTGCCCGGGCCCGGGACGCTCTACATGCGACAGTCGCTGCGCTTTGCCGCGCCGGTGAAGATCGGCGACACGGTGAAGGCTACGGCCACGGTCACGGCGCTCAATCCCGAGAAGAAGCGGGCCACGCTCAGCACGGTATGCACCGTCGGCGATGAGGTCGTGATCGACGGCGAGGCCTACGTCCAGGTTCCCTCGCGGTCGTGATCCGGATCTTTCATGACTGGCGGGGGCTTGCCGCCGATGCGAGGGGCGCCACCGTCGCCCTGGGCAATTTCGACGGCGTGCACCGGGGTCACGCGCAGGTGATCCGGGCAGCGCACGCCGCGCGCCCCAAGGTGCCGCTTGCCGTGCTGACCTTCGAGCCGCATCCGCGCGAGCATTTCCGCCCGGACGATCCGCCGTTCCGCCTAACGCTGTCGGCCGAACGGGCGGCGGCGCTCGCGGCACTCGGCGTCACCCTTCTGTATGAGCTGCCGTTCAACCACGCGTTCAGCCTGATGCCGGCGGAAGCCTTCGTGACCGAGGTGCTGCATGGCGGCCTGGGCGCGCGGCATCTGGTCTGCGGCCCCGACTTCGCCTTCGGCCATCGCCGTGGTGGCGACACAACTTTCCTCGCCAACCGGGCGGAGGAGTTGGGCATGGGGCTCACTCTGGTGCCGTTGCTCGCCGACGCGGCGGGTCCGATCTCCGCCACCCGCATCAGGCGCGCGCTGCAGGACGGCTATCCCGAGCGGGCGACCGCCGACCTCGGTCGGCCCTGGACCATCCGCGGCGAGGTGGCGCATGGCGATGCGCGCGGGCGGACGATCGGCTTCCCGACCGCCAACATCGCGTTGGGCCGGCATCTGGAGCCGGCCCGCGGCGTCTATGCGGTGACGGTGCGCCTGCCGGACGGCAGTTGGCGCCGCGGGGTGGCCAATATCGGCCGCCGTCCGACGGTGTATGAGGGGCCGGAGAGCCGGCTCGAGGTCAACATCTTCGACTTCGACGCCGACATCTACGGGGCGGAGCTGGCGGTGGCGCTGCACGCCTATATCCGGCCGGAACAAAAGTTCCCCGGCCTCGACGCACTGAAGGCGCAGATTGCCGCGGATGCTGGGGAGGCCCGCCAAATCCTTGACCGGGTGGCTGCCGGCTCCCCATAGTCCGGCGCATGACCGCAGTGTGCAGGCAGGCACGAATTATCCGCCCGGTGCGATAGCGCCGGGGTTCTGCCGACCTGTCCTGACACTCCAACGCGGCTGAGGCCGCCCGGATCATTCATGAACGACGCCCCATCCGAACCGCAACGCGACTATCGCGATACGGTGTTCCTGCCGCAGACCAGTTTCCCCATGCGCGGCGATCTGCCGAAGAAGGAGCCGCAGATCCTTGCGCGCTGGGAGGCGACGGATCTGTGGTCGAAGCTGCGCGCGGCCTCGCGCGGCCGGCCGAAGTTCATCCTGCACGACGGGCCGCCCTATGCGAACGGCAACATCCATATCGGCACGGCACTGAACAAGGTCCACAAGGACGTCATCAACCGCACGCGCCAGATGGCGGGATACGACGCCGATTACATCCCGGGCTGGGACTGCCATGGGCTGCCGATCGAGTGGAAGATCGAGGAACAGTACCGCGAGGCGAAGAAGGACAAGGACGCGGTGCCGGTGCTGGATTTCCGCGCCGAATGCCGCGCCTATGCGCAGCACTGGATGGAGGTGCAGGCGGCCGAGTTCCGCCGCCTCGGCGTGGAGGGGGCCTGGCGCGAGCGCTATGCGACGATGGACCATCCGTCGGAAGCGGCGATCGCGGCGGAAATCTGCAAGTTTCTGCTTAACGGGGCGCTGTATCGCGGGCTGCGTCCGGTGATGTGGTCGCCGGTGGAGAAGACCGCGCTCGCCGAGGCGGAGATCGAGTACCACGACCACACATCGACAACGATCTGGGTCCGCTTTCCGGTGTTGTCCGCGCCGGCGAAGGATCTGGTCGGTGCGTCGGTGGTGATCTGGACCACCACGCCCTGGACGATGCCCGGAAACCGCGCCATCGCCGCAGGTGCGGACTTCGATTATGCAGTGGTGCATGTCGATGGCGTCGAGACGAATTCGCTGGCCCGTGTCGGCGAGAAGCTGCTGGTGGCGCTCGATCTGCTGCCGCAGTTCTGCAAGGACGTTGGTATCGCGACGCACCACGTCGATCGTGTGCTGAAGGGCGGCGATCTCGCCGGCACCGTGACTGCCCATCCGCTGCGTGGCCGCGGTTACGATTACGACGTGCCGGTGCTGCTCGGCGATCACGTCACCACCGAGGCCGGCACCGGCTTCGTGCACATCGCCCCCGGTCACGGCGAGGAGGACTTCGACCTCGGCCGCAAGCAGAATCTGGAAATCCCGGATACGGTGGGCGGCGACGGCACGTTCAATCCTTGGGTGCCGCTGTTCGCCGGCGTGCATGTCTACAAGGCCGCCGATCCGGTCTGCGCCGCATTGCTTGATGCAGGAGGGTTGCTGGCACGCGGCAAACTCGTGCATTCGTATCCGCATTCCTGGCGCTCCAAGGCGCCGCTGATCTTTCGCGCGACGCCGCAATGGTTCATCCGGCTCGACGGACCGGAGCGCATCCGCGAGAAGGCGCTGGAGGCGATCGCGAAGACGCGTTTCGTGCCGGAGCAGGGGCGCAACCGTCTCGGCTCCATGGTCGCCAACCGGCCCGATTGGTGCATCAGCCGCCAGCGCGCCTGGGGTGTGCCGATCACGGTGTTCGTCGACAAGCGTACCGGCGAGCCGCTGCGCGATCCTGCGGTCGTTGCGCGCATCGTCGAGGCGTTCAAGGTGGAGGGCGCCGATAGCTGGTACTCGTCGCCGCCTTCGCGCTTCCTCGGCAATGACCGGAATCCAGACGACTATGAGCAGGTCATGGACATCGTCGATGTCTGGTTCGAATCAGGCTCGACCCATGCGTTCGTGCTGGAGGATCGCGGTCTGCCCTGGCCAGCCGATCTCTATCTGGAGGGCTCCGATCAGCATCGCGGCTGGTTCCAGTCGTCATTGCTGGAAGCAGTCGGGACGCGCGGCAAGGCGCCGTTCAAGGCGGTGCTGACCGACGGCTTCGTGATGGACGAGCAGGGACGCAAGATGTCGAAGTCCCTCGGCAACACCACGGCACCGCAGGAAGTCAACGACAAGTTCGGCGCCGACATCCTGCGCCTCTGGGTGATGATGTCGGACACCAGCGAGGATCTGCGCATCGGGCCGGAGATCCTGAAGCAGCAGGCCGAGCTTTACCGCAGACTGCGCAACACGCTGCGCTGGCTGCTCGGCAGTCTTTCTGGTTTCACCGAGGCCGAGCGCGTGTCGTACGACGACATGCCCAAGCTGGAGAAATGGGTGCTGCACCGGCTGACCGAGCTGGACGCGCGCATCCGCGCCGCGGTGCAGAGCTACGACTGGACCGGCGTGTATCCCGAGGTGCACAATTTCTGCGCGACCGACCTCTCGGCGTTCTATTTCGACGTGCGGAAGGACGCGATCTATTGCGACCGTCCTGACAGCCTGCGCCG
Source organism: Acetobacteraceae bacterium (assembly GCA_041487355.1). Lineage (GTDB taxonomy): Bacteria > Pseudomonadota > Alphaproteobacteria > Acetobacterales > Acetobacteraceae > JAMXLO01. The sequence continues at coordinate 35,726 of JBGPND010000006.1, forward strand.
CCGCGCAGCTCGCACCGTGCTCGATCACTTGCACCGCTGCCTGACCACGTGGCTTGCGCCGGTCCTGTGCTTCACCGCCGAGGAGGCCTGGTGCGCGCGGTTCGGCGAAAACGGCAGCGTGCACCTGCAGCTCTTCCCGGAGATTCCTCAAGCTTGGCAAGACAAGCGTTTGGCGTCACGCTGGCAACAAATCCGAGTGGATCGTGGCGTGATTACCTTCCAGGCTGACAGGGCGCGCAAGGAGCGTGGCTTTGGTTCGTCGTTGGAGATGAAGGTTCGCCTCAGCCTGGCCAGTGATGACCGGCTCCTCACCGAAGATGAATGGGCCGAAGTGGCTATCGTCTCGGCTGTCGAGTTCCAGGAGCCAGATGGTGAATATACCGAGGCGACCATAGAGCGGGCGCCCGGCAAGAAATGTGCCCGCTGCTGGCGCGTGTTGCCTGAGATCGGCCTGCAACCCAACCATCCGGCGCTCTGCGCACGGTGCGCGGACGCGGTCGAGTCGGGGCTCGTTTGTCGGACGTGATGGCGACCGGTCGTACCTGCCCGTCATGGCCGGACTTGACCCGGCCATCTGCGCACCGCCAGTGGGCAGACGGCCGGGTCAAGCCCGGCCATGACGGGAAACTGGCGTGACCCGCAATCGCCTGACCGCGCTCGGCCTCCTTGCGGCCCTTGCCGTCCTGGCGGCCGACCAGGCCAGCAAGTGGTGGATCCTCGAGGTGATCCGCCTGCCGGAGGTCGGGCAGATCGTGCTGTTGCCGGTGCTGAACCTGACTTTCGTGCGCAACCGTGGCGTGACATTCGGCTTGTTCAATGGTCTCGGCGACTGGAGTTCCCTGGCACTCGCCGGTGTGGCGCTTGCGGTTGTCGCCGCCCTCGGCGTCTGGCTGCGCCGCGCCGAATCACCCTTGGTGGCGACCGCGCTCGGCGCCATCGCCGGCGGCGCGGTGTCCAATGTGATCGACCGGCTGCGCTTCGGCGCGGTGGTCGACTTCATCCACGCCCATGTCGGCGGCTGGTCCTGGTACGTGTTCAACCTCGCGGATGCAGCCATCGTGTGCGGCGTGGCGGCACTCGTGCTGGAGAGCCTCCTGCCGCGCACGCGAAAGACACGCTCGCCGGAGGACGCTTCGGCCGGATGACGTTCTTGCGACATGCCCCCTTCAACGGTTAAGAAAGTCGCGTGATGCTGGCATTAATCAGATGTTGCGGGACGGTTGGTCTGTTCGCCGTTTGCGCAATTGCGCTCGGCGGCTGCGGCGATGACCTCACTCGCACCTTCGGCTTCGTGCGCGATGCGCCGGACGAGTTCACCGTCACGACGCGGGCTCCGCTGGCCATGCCGCCGACGTTCGCGTTGCAGCCGCCCCGCCCGGGCGTATCTCGGCCGCAGGAGCAGTCCGAGCGGGCGAAGGCCGAGCAGGCGCTGGTGCCGCAGATGGCTCTGGGCTCAGCCCCGGCGGAACCGAGCCCGGGTCAGCAGGCGCTGGTCCAGGCCGCAGGCCCACCGGTATCGCCCGACATACGGACTGCGGTCGACCAGGATGCCAGGCTGGCCAGACCCTCCGAAGGTTTCGTCGACAAGCTGATGTTCTGGCGCAAGCCCACCCCGCCGGGAGTAGTGGTCGATCCGCAGAAGGAGGCGCAGCGCCTGCGCGAGAACGCCGCGCTCGGCCAGAGCCAGGAATCCGGCGACACACCGATCATCCAGCCCGGGAAGCGGGGGTGGCTGGAAGGGATCTTCTAGGGACCGAAACGGTTTTGGACCCCCCGCATTTCATCCAGGTCGGCGATGTGCCGGCGTTCACCGGCGCGGGCAGCACCGACCTGATCTGCCCGTGCGGGCAGTCGACCCTGGTCAAGTTCTATCTGCCCGCGAATTTCCTGGCGATCCGCATCAAGTGTTTCCGCTGCGGCGCGGTCACCAGCACGCCCGGGCTGCCTGAAGGCGAGATCCTGCCGCGCACAGCCGTCGGCATCGAACCACAACAGGCGCCGGCGGTCACGTCTTCCAGTGTCGGGCGCGGTGCGGTGCTCGCCTGCCAGGACGAAATTGCGCGCTGCTATGCGCTGACCCGGCCGCGTGACGCGCCCGCCGAACCGATGCTGCTGTCGCACTCGGTGCTGGAGTCGACCGCAAGGGAATACGACAGGCTGACCGGTGGCCGCCTGGCCGAGCATGCGGAGGCCTCGCCCCCTGCGATGGGATCGGAGCAGGGTGGCTATCCCTTCGCCTGGGCCGTGCTGCGGCTGCGCGAACAGATCGGCAGACCCGGATGGAGCTGGCTGCAGCAGAACGACGATGCGATGGCGGCGATGCATGTCGCGGCTTTGCAGCACTTCCTGCACTGCTGGGGACAGCATCCGCTGCTCGCCCGGCTCGCTTCTCCCCTGACGGAGCGGGGGCGGTTCCTGCGCACCATGACCAGCTTCGCGACGGCGAAGCTGCTGTACGATGCCGGCAATCATGTCGGGTTTTCCCCGCCGATCCCTGGCCGGACCGACGTGCAACTGCACTTCAGCACGGCTGCCGGCGAGCCGCTCTCGCTGGCGATGGTGGAGCCTGACGCGCTGCAATGGCGGGAACGCGATCGCCGGAGCCCGCAGGTCATGCGCTCCGCCGTGGTGGATGCCGTGGCCGCGGCCCAGGGGCAGGTGAACAGCCGCAATCCCGGGATCGTGGTGCTGTCCGTTTCCATCCTGCAGCCGGACTTTGACCAGGCGCTGGTGGACGCCATCCACGCGGCCTTTCGCTCGGTTGGGCGAAAGCACCGCGGCGTGGCGGCAGTCGGCGTCGTCATGCCGAAGGTCCTGCCGGCGGGACAGCCCGATCGGGTCGGGTTCGGCTATGCCTTCTACCCGATCCGCAATCCGCATTTTGCCGGCGAGAACCCGGTCAGGCTCGGGTCGGAGCAGGACTTCAACCCGGACCGCGGCTTGGCTTGAAATTGTAAGGACCCTTCCTTGCTTCCTTCCCTGCTACGGGTCACGCTCGCCGCATGAAGCTCCTTCGTTCCGTACTCGCGCTGCTGCCAGCCCTGTTCTCGTTGCAACCCATCGCCGCGCAGGAATTGCGGGTGGGGGTGCAGTCTGCCTTCGTCGTCGATCCGCACATCCTGTTCCTCGGCCCGAACATGGCCGCGGCGCGGCATCTCTACGATTCCTTCGTCGGCAAGGATGCGGACGCGCATTGGGTGCCGACGCTGGCGGAGAGCTGGAAGCAGATCGACGCGATGACCTGGGAGTTCAAACTGCGCCAGGGCGTGAAGTTCAGCGACGGCGCGCCGTTCACCGCCGAGGATGTCGTCGCCAGCGTCAAGCGCATTCCGGCGATCCCCAACAACCCCGGTCCCTACACCTCCAATCTGCGCACCATCGTCAGCACGGTCGCGGTCGATCCGTACACGATCCGCGTCACCACCGATCGGGCGAACCCGCTGCTGCCGGGCCAGTTCACCAATGTCTTCATCCTGCCGAAAAGCGTGGTGGGCGCCGCGCCGGAGGACTTCTCATCGGGCCGTGCCGCGATCGGCACCGGGCCGTTCCACGTGGTGTCGTTCCGCTACGGCGAGAGCATGGTGCTGGAGCCCAACCCGTACTACTGGGGCGGCAAGGTGCCATGGCAGCGCGTGACGGTCCGGGTGATCGGCAACGACGCGGCGCGCGAGGCCGCCCTGCTCGCCGGCGATCTCGACCTGATCGAAAACGTGCCGCCCGAGGATGTGGCGCGGCTCACGGAAACCCAGGGCATCGCGGTGTTCGGCCGCCCGGCGGACCGTGTCGCCTTCCTGCTGCCGAATGTCGCGCCGGACACACTGCCGTTGCTGACCGACAAGCAGGGCCAGAAGCTGGACAGGAATCCGCTGCGCGACCTGCGTGTTCGCCAGGCGATGTCGCTCGCGCTGGATCGCAAGGCGTTGGTCGAGCGTGCCTTGTCCGGCCAGGGCGCGGCGACCATGCAGCTCGTGCCGGACAGTTTCGGCGGCTGGGATCCGGCGATCAGCGTTCCCGCGGTCGACGCCGCGGCGGCGAAGCGCAAGCTGGCGGAGGCCGGCTATCCGGATGGGTTCGCCATGACGCTGGCCTGCCCGAACGACCGCTGGGTGGATGATGCGAAGGTCTGCCAGGCGATCGCGCAGATGTTCTCGCGCGCGGGGTTCGCGATGAAGCTCGAGACGATGCCGGGCAGCGTGTTCTTTCCGCGCTCGCGCTACGGCAGGAACGAGTGGCCGGTGATCCTGTACGAGCTGTCGCTGTCGTCGCTGCGCGACGGGCAGTACATCCTGCAGGTGGTGGCGCAGTCGGTCGACGAGAAGCGCGGCATCGGCGACGGCAACCGCGGCGGCTTCTCCGATCCGGAGCTCGACCGGATCATCGAGACGGCGGTGGTGCGCAACGATGCAGGGCGCGAGGCGGCGATCCGCCATGCTCTGGCCGAAGCTGTCGAGCGGCTCGGCATCATCCCGATGTATGTCGAGCCAACGATCGCCGCGACGCGCGGCGGCATCGTCTACCATCCGCGCATCGACCAGCAGATGGTGGCAACCGAGGCGGTGCCGCCTGTCCGGTGACCTTCGTCGGTCCGCAAGCAAGAAGATTCACCGCGGAGGCGCAGAGACACGGAGAAGGAAAGGGATGTGCGCGCCACGCGTTGCGCATTCCCTAATCGTTTCTTCTCTGCGCCTCTGCGCCTCTGCGGTGAATCTTCCTTATTTGCAAACAGAAGAGGGTCCGTGACCCGCCCCTGGACGCTCCGACCTCTTTGCCGCACCCTCTCGACAGCTTCGGAGGAGCCTCGCCATGAGCCATCGCCCGACAGTCTACGGCACCCGTCACGCCGTCTCCGCCGGACACTACCTGGCGGCCTCCGCCGCGTTCTCCATCCTGGAGGCCGGTGGCAATGCGATCGACGCCGGCTGCGCCGCGGGCATCGCGCTCGGCGTGCTGCAGCCGGACTTGGTGAACGTCGCCGGCGTGGCGCCGATCATGATCCGGCTGGCCGACGGCACCGTGGAGAGCGTCGCGGGCCTCGGCTGGTGGCCAAAATCGCTGCCGGCCGATCTGTTCATGCGTGAGCACGGCGGGAAGATCCCGGACGGCGTGCTGCGTACCGTGATCCCGGCCGCGCCCGACGCCTGGATCACCGCGCTGGAACGCCACGGCACGATGCGCTTCGCCGACGTGGCCGCATCGGCAATCCGCTACGCGGCCGAGGGCTTCGCGGTCTATCCCTTGCTCGCCATCTCGATCGCCGCGCACGAGCATGAATACCGGCGCTGGCAATCCAACACCGCGATCTTCCTGCCGAACGGCCGCGTGCCGAAAGCGGGCGAGAAGTTCGTGCAGTCCGACCTCGCGCGCACGCTGCAATACATGGCCGACCAGGACCGCGCCGCCGGACCCGACCGCAAGGCGGGGCTGAAGGCGGCGCACGATGCGTTCTACCGCGGCGACATCGCCCGCGAGATCGCCGCGTTCCAGAAGCGCGAGGGCGGCTACCTGACCATGCAGGACCTCGCCGAGTACCGCTCACGCATCGAGCCGGTGGTGCGGCGGGCCTGGCGCGGCCACGAGGTGATCACCTGCGGACCATGGTGCCAGGGACCCGCATTGCTGGAGGCGCTGGCGCTGCTGGAACAGGTCGGCATCGCCGGGGTCGCGCACAACTCGGCCACCTACCTGCACCGCATCGCCGAGTGCGTGAACCTCGCGATGGCCGACCGCGAGTATTTCTTCGGCGATCCGGCCTTCGTCGACGTGCCGATCGATCACCTGCTGGACCCGGCGACCGTCGCGCGTCGTGCCTCGGCGGTGCGCGATGACCGCGCCTTCGGCGAGATGCCGGCGCCGCTCGACCCGACCCCCGGGTCAAGTGCCCCGGGGCAGGCCAACCTGCCGCACGCCGCCAGCAGTGCCGACCTGCCGAAGGTGGAGGCCGATACCTCGTATTGCTGCGTCGTCGACCGCTGGGGCAACGCGTTCAGCGCCACGCCCTCCGACGGCTCGGGCAATGTGCCGGTGGTGCCGGGCCTCGGCATCACGCCTTCCGGCCGCGGCTCGCAGAGCCGGCCCGATCCGCGCCATCCGGCCGGCGTGGGGCCTGGCAAGCGACCGCGGCTGACGCCCAACCCGGCGATGGTGGTGACCGACAAGGGCGGCGTGATGCCGTTCGGCACGCCGGGCGGCGATGTGCAGACGCAGGCGATGCTGCAGGTCCTGCTGAATATCTTCCAGCACGGCATGGAGGTGCAGGACGCGATCGAAGCGCCGCGTATCGCCAGCTACTCCTTCCCCTCCTCCTTCGCGCCCTTCGAGTATTTCCCGGGACGGTTGGCGATTGAGGGACGCATTGATGCGGCGACCCGGGCCGATCTTGCCTCGCGCGGGCATGAGGTGAGGGACTGGCCGGATTGGACCTGGCTCGCCGGCTCCGTCGAGGCGATCCTGACCGACCCGGTGACCGGATTGATCGGCGCCGGGGCAGACCCACGTCGGCCGGCCTACGCGATCGCGATCTGAAACGTTTGCGCCAGGCAGCAAGCAAGAATCAACGCAAAGGGCGCAGAGAAAGATCCCTGCGCTTCGCGCGAAGCATGCCCCCGGGCACTTGACCGGGGGCGCATACGAATCGTCTTTGCGTCCTCAGTGATCTCTGCGTTGAAGCCTGTTTTCTTGCCTTCTGGTCGTGCAGGCCGCGAATCCTGATCGATAGACCGCACAATCCAACATTCTGCCCTGCCGATATTTGGCGTATAATATTTATATGAATCGGCTCGAATCCCGCCATGCCGCCTTCGCTCGCCTGGCCGCATTGGCGGCGCGGCCGGATGGACGGCGGATCACGCCCTTGTTCGCCGCCGACCCAGAGCGCGCGCGCAAGTTCAGCGGGAGCCTCGACGACCTCACGCTCGACTTCTCCAAATCCGCGATCGACGCCGCGGTGCTCGAAGCGCTGTTCGCCCTCGCCGAGGCCGCGGACCTGGACGGCTTCCGCCGCCGGCTGTTCGCCGGCGAGATGGTGAACGTCACCGAACACCGCGCGGCGATGCACATGGCGCTGCGCTCGCCGCCGGACGCCGGCCTGCAAGCCGCACTGCGCGGCGGCATCGACGACGCTTCGAAGCTCGCCGCCGCGGAACGCGACCGCATGCGCAGCTTTGTCGCCGCCGTGCACGATGGCAGCAAGCGCGGCGCGACCGGCGAGCGCTTCACCGCGGTGGTGAATATCGGCATCGGCGGCTCGGATCTCGGTCCGCGCGTCGCCGCCGAGGCGCTCACCACCGGCCGTGACGATGTCCGTATGGACGCGCGGTTCCTGTCCAATGTGGACGGCCACGGCTTCCTGGCGGCGATCCCGGGGCTCGATCCGGCGCGCACCCTGTTCCTGGTCGCCTCCAAGACCTTCACCACGCTGGAGACGCAGACCAACGCCAGGGCGGCGCGCGCATGGCTCGCCGGCCGGCTGGGCGAGGCTGCGGTCGGCAGGCATTTCGCGGCACTTTCCACCAACCTCAAGGCGGTCGCCGAGTTCGGCATCCCGCTCGAGCATACATTCGGCTTCCGCGACTGGGTGGGCGGGCGCTATTCGCTCTGGTCGCCGGTCGGCCTGGTGATCGCGCTGGCCGCCGGCTGGGAGAAATTCCAGGCGATGCTCGACGGCGCCTGGGCGATGGACTGCCATTTCCGCGACGCGCCGTTGCACCAGAACCTGCCGGTACTGCTCGGCCTCGTCGGCGTGTGGCACGTGAACGCGCTTGGCTGCGCCACGCACTGCGTTCTCGCCTATGATGACAGGCTGCGGCGCCTGCCGGCGCATCTGCAGCAGCTGGAGATGGAGAGCAACGGCAAGCACGTGACGCTCTCCGGTGACCCCACCGGCTACGACACCTGTCCGATCCTGTTCGGCGAGCCGGGCACCAACGCGCAGCACAGCTTCATGCAGCTCGTGCACCAGGGCACGCGCGTGGTGCCGGTGGATTTCATCCTGGCCGCCAATCCCGACCACGACCGCGCGGAGGCGCACCGCGCCCTGGCCGCCAACGCGTTCGCCCAGGCCGAGGCGCTGCTGTGCGGGCGGTCCGAGGCAGAGATCCGCGCCGAGATGGCGGCGAAGGGCGCGAGCCAGGCGGAAATCGACGCGGTCGCACCGCATCGTGTCTGCGCCGGCGAGCGGCCGTCGAATACCATTCTGTTCAGCCGTCTCGACGCCTTCAGCCTCGGCCGGCTGATCGCCCTCTACGAGCACAAGATCGCGGTGCAAGGCTGCCTGTGGGACATCGACAGCTTCGACCAATGGGGCGTCGAGCTGGGCAAGGAACTGGCGGGAGGCATCCTGCCCGAACTCGACCCCGGCGTGGTGCCGGGCGCGCATGACAGCTCCACAACCGGGCTGATCGCGCAGTTCCGGGCACTGCGTGAGGAGACGTGATGATGCGATCGCGCGACCCGAGGCAAAGAGAACGCACTTGGCTTGAAGCAAGATTCAACACAGAGGGCGCAGAGAACGCAGAGCGCGCAGAGAAGGATTTGGTGCGCTACGCGCAAGCTGAATCTTCCTCTGTGATCTCTGCGCCCTCTGTGTTGAATCTTGCTTGCTTGCCGCCCGGACAAGACTGATGGCACAGATCCGCATCCTGCCTGCGCACACGGTCAATCGCATCGCAGCAGGCGAGGTGATCGAGCGCCCCGCCGCTGCGGTGAAGGAGCTGGTGGAGAATGCGCTGGACGCCGGCGCCACGCGCATCGCCGTGGCACTGGATGGCGGCGGCATCGACCGCATCGAGGTGACCGACGACGGAAGCGGCATGGACGCGGCCTCGCTGGCGCTCTCGGTGCTGCGCCACGCCACCTCGAAGCTGCTCGACGATGATCTCGTGCGCATCGCCACGCTTGGCTTCCGCGGCGAGGCGCTGCCCTCGATCGGCGCGGCGGCGCGCCTCGCCATCACATCGCGCCCGCGCGACGCGGCGCACGCCTCGGAAGTTCGCGTCGAGGGCGGCGAGGTCTCCGAAGTCGCCCCCGCCGCGGGAGCGCCGGGTACGCGCGTGGTGGTGCGGGACCTGTTCTTCGCCACGCCGGCGCGACGCAAATTCCTCAAGCATCCGCGCACCGAGGCAGATCACGCTGAGGCGGCGATCCGCCGCCTGGCTCTGGCCGCACCGTCCGTCGCCTTCCGGCTGGAAAGCGACGGGCGCATCGCGTTCGACCTGCCGGCGCAGGAGCGGTCGGCGCGGGTGGCGGCGTTGTTCGGAACCGAGGCAGCGGAGGCGATGGTCGAGGTGGCCGGCGAGCGCGGTGCGTTGCGCATCGCCGGCTACGCCTGCTCGCCCGCGGTGACCCGGGCCACCGGAGCGGCGCAGGCGCTGACGGTGAACGGCAGGCCGGTGGCCGACCCGGTGCTGAAGGGTGCGGTGCGCGTCGCCTATCGCGCCGTGATCGCCGCGGGCCGCCATCCTATCGTCGCACTCTGGCTCGACCTGCCGCCGGAAGAGCTGGACGTCAACGTGCATCCCGCCAAGACCGAGTTGCGCTTCCGCGACGTCGGCGCGGTGCGTTCCCTGGTGATCGGCAGCCTTCAGCGCGCTCTCGCGGGTGGCGCCGGCACGTCGCTGCCGGGACCGCGCCCCGTGCTGCATCTGGTGCATTCGCGCCCGTCGCCGGTGCCGTACCGATCTGTCCCCCTGCCTGGCATGGCGGAGGCGCCGCTGGCCTTCGGTGCCGCGCCGGCGGCACGCATGCTGCCCGCGGCCGAACCGCGCCCCGAGCATCCGCTGGGCGCGCCGGTGGCACAGGTGCTCGACACCTACGTGATCGCAGTCGCCGGCGACGGCTCGCTCGTCCTGGTGGATCAGCACGCAGCGCATGAGCGGCTCACGCACGAGGCTCTGCGCGAGCAGATGCTCGATGGCGGCGTGCGGTCGCAGCCGCTGCTGCTGCCGGCGGTGGTCGACATGCCGCCGGCCGATGCATCGCGATTGCTGGCGCGCGGCCCCGAACTGGCGCGTCTCGGTCTGGAGATCGAGGCGTTCGGTCCCGGTGCGGTGCTGGTGCGCGCTCTGCCCGCCGCACTCGGCTCGCCCGAGCCGGGTCCTCTGCTGCGCGACCTTGCCGACGAGCTGGAAGAGCTCGATGAGACAACAGCGCTTGCCGCCCGGCTCGATGCGGTGATCGCGAGGCTTGCCTGTCACGGCTCGATCCGCGCCGGTCGCCGGCTGAATGCGGCCGAGATGGATGCCCTGCTGCGTCAGATGGAAGCCACGCCACGCGCCGCCACGTGCAGCCATGGGAGACCCACCTTCCTCAAGCTGAGCAAGGCCGAGATCGAGAAGCTGTTCGGGCGGCGGTAGAAGAAGGAAGATTCACCACAAAGACACGAAGACACGAAGCGAGGAATCGATGCGCTTCGCGCGGAGCGCCATTCCGCGCTTCTTCGTGTCTCTGTGTCTCTGTGTCTTTGTGGTGAACCTTTCTTCATCCCAGCTTGCCCGCATATTTCTCCAGAATTTCCCACGGCTCGTCGCCGAGCTTGGCGCGCCACTCCTTGTAGAACCCGCCGGCTTTCAGGCCATCGCGGAAGCTCTGCGTCTCGGCGGTGTTGAACACCAGCCCTGCCTTTTCGAGATCCGCCTGCACCGACCTGTCGCCCTTGGCGATGTCGTCGCGCTCACGCAACGCCGCCGCATTGAGATTGCGGGCGACGATCTCCTTGAGATCATCCGGCAGGCGTTTCCACGCAGCGGCATTGCAGCAGGCCCAATGGCCGTCCCAGACATGGTTGGTGAGCGAGCAGTACTTCTGCACCTCGTAGAGCTTCGTCACCTTGATCAGCGTCAGCGGGTTCTCCTGCGCATCGGCGATATGTGTCTGCAGCGCCGAGTAGACCTCGGTGAACTGCATCGACAACGGCGCCGCCTTCAGGGTCTTGAACAGGGTCACCAGGCTCGGCGCGACGGGGACGCGAATCTTCAACCCCACCAGATCGTCTGCGCTCTTGATCGGCTTGGTGCTCGTGGTGATCTGGCGGAAGCCGAGGTCCCACATCTGGTCCATCGCCACCAGCCCCGCCTTCGCGGCGATCTGCGCACGGATATACTTGCCGAGATCGCCGTCCATAGCCGGCCACACCTTCGAATAGTCCGACCAGGCGAACCCGAGTGCGCTGATCGCCGTCACCGGCAGGATGGAGGCGAGAATCTGTCCGGTCGGCTGGCAGAATTCGATCGCGCCGGCACGCGCCTGCGACAGCAGGTCGTTGTCGCCGCCAAGCTGCGCGTCGGGGAACACCTGCAGCTCCATGCGGCCCTGCGAGTCCTTGCCGATCTGCTCGGCCGCCTCGGCAAGGCGGATATGGAACGGGAATGTCAGCGGCGCGGTGTGGGCGAACTTCCACGAGAATTCCGCGGCTTTCGCGTGGCGCAGCAGTGATGGTGCGGCCAGCGCAGCGGCGGCTCCGCCGATCAGCATCCGCCTTGTGGTCTTCATGGTGCGTTTCCTTCCGGTTGTTGATTGCGGGCTGCCTCACAGGAAGCCGATGGAGATCCAGGGTACCGCGGCGACGATCACGATGCCAACCATCAGTGCTGCGAGATAGCGCCAGATGTGGCGCATGCCGTCATCGGGATTGCAGCGCCCGATCGCGCAGGCGACGTAGTAGCCGACACCGAATGGCGGTGCGAACAGCCCCACGCCCATGGCGAGGATCGCCACCATCGCATAGTGCACCTCGTGGATGCCGACCTGGCGCGCGATCGGAAACAGCAGCGGGCCGAACAGCACGATGACGGGAATGCCTTCCAGCACGCTGCCGAGCACCACGAACAGCGCGATCGAGATCGCCATGAACGATACGGCGCCGCCGGGCATCACCGCGATCCATCCGGCAACGACGCGCGAGAAGCCCGAGCTGGTGATTGCCCAGGCCATGCCGGTGGCGGCGCCGACGATGAGCAGGATCGCCCCGGTGAGCGAAGCGGTCTGCACCAGCATCGGCAGCAGGCGAGAGAGATCGAATCTGCGGTAGATCAGCAAACCGGCCAGCACCGAATAGACGATGCCGATGGTGGAGACCTCGGTTGCCGTCGCGACGCCGCCCACCACGGCGCCGCGGATCAGGAACGGCAAAGCCAGTGCGGGTATCGCGATCAGGAAGCTCCAGCCGATCTCGCGCACGCTGGCGCGCGGTGGGACGGCGCGGTCCTCCTTGCGGGCGCGATAGCCGACCACCGCGCAGAGGATCAGGCCCACCACCAGCCCTGGCAGCAGCCCGCCGGTGAACAGCGCGGCGATCGAGATGCTGGTGACCGAGCCGATGGTGATCAGGATCAGGCTCGGCGGGATCGTTTCGGTCTGCGCCCCTGTCGCCGCCAGCAGCGCCACCAGATCGCCGCGCGTCGCGCCGCGCTGCTCCATCTCGGGGAACAGCACGGGCGCGACGGCGGCCATGTCGGCGGCCTTCGAGCCGGAAATGCCGGACACCAGATACATCGCGCCGATCAGCACAAAGGACAGCCCGCCGCGCACATGGCCGAGCAGGTTCGCGAGGAAGCGCACCATCACCTGGGCCATGCCGGTCATCTCGATCAGCAGGCCGAGGAAGACGAACAGCGGCACCGACAGCAGCACCGGATGCGACATGCCGGAATCCATCCGCGCCACCAGCACCGAGATCGGCACGTGCGTGGCGAAGGCGAGATAGCCGAGCGTCGCCAGACCGAACGAGAAGGCGATCGGGATGCCGGCGAACACGGTGAGCGAGACGACGCCCAGGAAGAAGATTATCAGGTTGCCGCGGCCCAGCGTGAGCAGGGTAGGCTGCAGCAGCAACAGCGCACCCACGATGGCGGCGACAAGCGCCAGTGCCAGCAGGGTCGCCCATCCCGGCTGGGCGAGGATGCGCAGCAGGATCGTCAGCCCCAGCAGCGCGACGCCGACCGGCATCGCCGCGGCGCGCCAGCTCATCGAGATCTCGAGCGACATGATGCTGACGATCGACTCGTTCGCGGCGTAGTCGAACGCCGGCAGCAATATCGCGCCGAGGAATGCCAGCGCGGCGGCGAGCGAGACCAGATCGAAGAAATACCCGACCCCGTGCGAACCGGTGTTGACCAGCGCCGTCATGCGCATGTGCTCGCCGCGGCGCAGCGCCAGCACCGTCCCAAGCATGGCCAGCCACAGGAACAGCAACGAGGCGAGTTCGTCCGACCAGATCAGCGGATGGTGGAATGCGTAGCGCGCGACGATGCCGACGAACAGGATGGCGATCTCGGCGGTCACCAGCAGGGCGGTGCCGACTTCCAGCGCGAATCCGAAGGCGCGGTCCAGCCGCGAAGCCATGTCGCCCGCGAAACCGTTCGCCACCGCAAGACGATCGCTCGCCGACATGTCGGGCTCGCTTTCCTGCAGGATGTTGTCGATGAGCGCCCATCATACCGACGCGTCGTACGATCGGCGAATCAGCGGGGTCGGGCCGACGTCTCAGCCTTCGCGCCAGACGCTGATCCGGGCGGCGCCGTGGACGCGTTCGGCCAGCAGAGGGACCGAAGGCGGCGGTTCATCGCGTCCGGTTTCGGCGACGATCAGAGCGGTGGGGGCGATCCAGCCGGTGAGGCGCAGCCGCAGCAGCGCGCGCGCCACGAGGTCGTGGCCATACGGCGGATCGAGGAAGATCAGGTCGCATTTCTGTCCGGACGGCACGGCGAGTGCATCGACCGGTAGCACGGTGCAAAGCCGCTCCGCGCCCAGGGCGGCGATGTTGGCGCGCAGGGCCGCCAGCGCGGCGCGCTCCTGCTCGATGAATGTGACGTGCGCGGCGCCGCGCGACAGCGCTTCGAGGCCGAGCGCGCCGGTGCCGGCGAACACGTCCAGCACCTGCATTCCTTCCACCGCATCGCGGCCGCCCCACGGCGCGTGCAGCAGCATGTCGAACAGTGCCTGCCGGATGCGGTCGGCGGTGGGGCGAGTATGGCTGCCCGGCGGCGCTACCAGTGTCCGGCCGCGCCACGTACCGGCGACGATCCTCATTGGTATCGCAGGAAAGCAAACAAGCAAGGTTCAACACGGAAAAGGCCGAGAACCACGGAGGGCCATGGAGCAGATAAGCAATGCGCTTCGCGCGAAGCATGCCCCCGGGCGCTTGATCCGGGGGCGCCAGGTTGCTTTCTCCGTGGCGCTCCGTGGTTCTCGGCCTTCTCCGTGTTGAATCTTCCTTGCTTGCGTACGAACATGCACTACGCCTCGCGCGGCAACTGATCGCGCAGCACGCGGGCGGGCACCTCGTCCACCGCGCCCCGCGGCAGCGTGCCGAGCTGGAATGGGCCATAGGCGATGCGGATCAGCCGTGTCACGGCGAGGCCGAGATGCGCCATCACGCGGCGGATCTCGCGGTTGCGTCCCTCGTGCAGGCTGACGGTGAGCCAGGCATTTTCGCCCTTGCGCGAATCGAGCCCCGCATCGATCGGGCGATACTGGACGCCGTCGATGGTGATGCCCGTGGCAAGCGACGCCAGCCTGCGCTGGTCCGGAATGCCGTGCACGCGCACGCGATAGCGCCGGATCCAGCCGGTTGCCGGCAGCTCCAGCTTGCGGGCGAGTGCGCCGTCGTTGGTCAACAGCAGCAGGCCCTCGCTGGTCAGATCGAGCCGGCCGATACTGACCACGCGCGGCAGGCCGGGCGGCAGCTTCTCGAACACGGTCGGCCGACCTTGCGGATCGCGATGCGTCGTCACCAGGCCGACCGGCTTGTGATAACGCCACAGCCGCGTGCGTTCCGGCGCGTCCACCACCGTGCCGTTCACCACGACGATGTCGCCAGCCGACACGAAGGTGGCGGGGTGCGTCACCTGGGTGTTGTTGAGAGTCACACGCCCTTCGGCGAGCAGGCGTTCGGCGTCGCGGCGGCTGGCCACGCCCGCGCGCGCCAGCCACTTGGCGATGCGTTCGCCGCGGGGGGCGTCGCTCATCCGCGGCAGGCGGCGATCAGCGCGTCGAAGATGCGGCGGTCACCGGGATCGATGAAGAATTCCGGATGCCACTGCACGCCGAGGCAGAACCGGTAGCGCGCATCCTCCACGCCCTCGATCACCTGGTCCGGCGCTACCGCATTCACCACGGCGTAGCGGCCAGGATCGCGCACCGCCTGGTGATGCGCCGAGTTCACCCGCATCTCGCTGGCGCCGACGATGCGATGCAGCAGCGTGCCGCTGCGGACGGCGACGGGATGGCCGGGCTCGTGCCGCGGATTGGTCTGCTCATGCTCCAGCGCATCGGAGATCGCATCAGGAATGTGCTGGATCAGCGTGCCACCCAGCGCCACCGCCAGAAGCTGCTCGCCGCCGCAGATGCCGAGCACCGGCATCCCGCGCGCCAGCGCCCCGCTGGTGAGCGCCAGTTCGGCGGCGGTGCGACCCTCTTTCAGGGTCACCGTCGCATGTCGGTCGCCGTCACCGTACAGCGCGGGATCGACGTCGAACGCGCCGCCGGTGACGACAAGCGCGTCGATCCGGTCGAGATACTCCGGCGCGAGCGACGCATCGTGGGGCAGGGCGACAGGCAGTCCGCCGGCGGCGACGATGGCGTCCGCGTAATTCTGCCGCATCGCATACCAGGGGTATTTCGAATAGCCGCCCGGCTGCTCGGAATCGAGGGTCACGCCGATCGCCGGCCGCCTGGTAGTGCTCATGCCGGCCTTGCTAAACCGCGGACCCGTGGCTGGGCAAGGATGGCAGCGGCGGCGCAGCACCTTCCGGCACGCCGATCTCGTGCGCGTTGAGCGTCAGCGCGACCATGGAATAATAGCCGATCAGCGCGGTGAGCTCGACGATGCTGGCGGCGCCATAGGATGCGAGGATGCGCTGGTATTTCGCGTCGCTGGCATGATGGCGCTGCAGCAGCTCGGTGGCGTAGTCGTGGATCGCCTGCTCGTCCGCCGCCTGGAACGCGTTGCCGCCGTGTCGCAGGGTCTCGATCGACTGCTCCGACAATCCTGCCTTCCGCGCCTCCGCCTCGTGCGAGAACCACTCGAACTGGCAATCCCAGTGCCGGCCGGTGAGCAGGATCACGAACTCCCGCAGGCGGGGCTCGAAGCTGGAGTTGAAGCGCAAGACGAGGCCGAGTTCCGACCATTTCTCCGCCAGGTCCGGCCGGTGCATGGCGGCGGCCAGCGGCCCCACCGGGGGCGAGCGGCGAGGGCCCGACATCATCGCGTCGTATACGCGGCGTTGCGCGTCGGTCATGCTGGCTTCCGATACCAGCGGAATACGGGGCATCTGCGTCCTCCTTCGCGGCGTTGTTCGGGGCCAGGGTGCACGAGTTGGCCGCAGAGCGCAGCCCGGCTGTTCGGGGACGATGTTGCATGGTGCCGATGGAGATCGCGCTGGAGGAGGCAAAGGCGGCGGCGGCGCGCGGTGAGGTGCCGGTCGGCGCGGTCGTGCTGGACGCAGCCGGCGCGGTGATGGCGCGCGCAGGGAACGAAGTGGCAGCGCGGCACGACCCCACGGCGCACGCCGAGCTCCTGGCGTTGCGCGCGGCGGCCGCGGTGCGTGGCGAGGCGCGTCTGCCGGACTGCGAGCTTGTGGTGACCCTGGAGCCGTGTCCGATGTGCGCCCAGGCGATCAGCTTCTTCCGCATCCGCCGGCTCACCTTCGGTGCCTATGACCCGAAGGGCGGCGGCGTCGAGCATGGCGCGCGCGTGTTCGATGCGTCGTCCTGCCACCATCGTCCGGAGGTGATCGGCGGCGTGCGGGAGGGCGAAGCGGCCGCATTGCTGCAGTCGTTCTTCGCGGTGCGTCGATAGTTGTCGGGGCGACGCCGCTTGTTGGAACGCCTCCGAACTCGACAGACTTCCCGAATCGTCCGCATTGGTCAAAGCTCCAGGTGCAAGCAATGCTAAGGGTCCGTTGGGAAATAAACGAATCGCCTCAAAGTTCGTCATGCTCGCGAAAGCGAGCATCCAGGGCTGCCAGCAGGGCGGTTCCTCGAGATTCCTGGACCCCCGCTTTCGCGGGGGTGACGACGATACTTCGCTTGAGCGAAGCACTTGATCTGTGACAACCCCTAAGCCGCGCGCAAGGAACCTGGTGAAGTCGAGACATGATCCGATCCGACGGTATAGGCAGACGCTCGCACACGGTGGGTCCACAACAACACGACCTGCCGCTTGCCGACGCCGGCGCGACAACAGCAACGCCGCTTCGACCAGCACCAAAAGCAGAGCGCCGCGCTATCCATTACTCCGGTTACGACCGGGGGGGGCGGGACTTCTACACCACGCCGGACTGGGTCACCGAGGCGTTGCTGCAGCACATCCGCTTCCGCGGCCCTATCTGGGAACCCTGCTGCGGCGACGGCGCCATGTCCGACGTACACGCGGCGCACGGCTATGAGGTCGTTTCAACCGACATCGCCAATCGCGGCTTTGGCACCCCAGGCGTCGATTTCCTCACCTGCCGCAATGTGCCCGGGGGCTGTCGCAGTATCGTAACGAACCCCCCCTACGGCGACACCGGTTCCCATGCAGGGCAGTCGAGGTCGCCAAGGGCGATGCTGGACTTTCTGCGGCATGCGCTGGCGCTCACTGCCTCCATGCAGGGCCAACTCGCGCTGCTGGTGCGCCTGCAGTGGATCGCCGGACGGCGCGCCGCCGATGTGATGTCGGCTGCGCCGTTCGCGGCCGTCCTGGTACTGACGCAGCGGATCCGCTGGTTCGACATGGGCGAGCGCACGAATGCCGCACAGCACCACCACGCTTGGGTGGTATTCGACCATGCCCATCCGCCAGGGTGTCCGCCAGCACTGCTCTACGCCTGAGGGTCGGACTCGGCTCCACATGTTTGCGCTACCGGTTGCGATCCGACGCGACCGCCCTTCTCCTACCGCCCCCCAAGCGCCCGCCAGCCGATGTCGCGGCGGCAGAAACCCTCAGGCCAGTCGATGGCGCGGATCGCGGCATAGGCGGCGTCGTGCGCGGCCCGAAGATCGGTACCGGTGGCGCACACCGTCAGCACACGTCCACCGGCCGCGCGGATGTGACCCTGCGTGTCGGCTTCGGTCCCGGCGTGAAACACCTGCACATTCGGCACTGAAGCCGCACGGTCCAGGCCGCGGATCTCGCTGCCGCGTTCCGGCGCCTCGGGATAGCCGCGCGCCGCCATCACCACCGCGATCGCAGCGACGTCGTTCCACCGCAGATCGAAATTCTTCAACTCGCCGTCATAGGCGGCCTGCAGCGCCGACAGCAGGTCGGACTTCAAACGCAGCACCAGCGCCTGGCATTCCGGGTCGCCGAACCGGACGTTGAACTCGATCAGCTTCACGCCCTCGTTCGTCAGCATCAGCCCGGCATACAGAATGCCGCGGAACGGCGTGCCGCGCCGGGTCATCTCGGCCAGCGCGGGGCGAATGACGCCGTCCATCGCGGCGTCCTGCAGCGCGGGCGAGAATGCGGGCGTGGGCGAGTAGGATCCCATCCCGCCGGTGTTCGGACCGGTGTCGCCGTCGCCGACGCGCTTGTGGTCCTGCGCGGCACCAAGCGGCAACGCGGTCTCGCCATCGCACAGCGCAAATAGAGAAACCTCCTCGCCGACCAGGCATTCCTCGATCACCACCGAGGACCCCGCCTCGCCGAACGCCCGCTCCTGCATCATCGCGTCGATCGCCGCCAGGGCTTCCGCCTCGGTGGCGGCCACCACGACACCCTTGCCGGCGGCCAGGCCGTCCGCCTTCACCACGATCGGCGCGCCACGGCGGCGGACAAATTCGCGTGCGGCCTCGGCTTCGTCGAAGCGCTCCCACTGGGCGGTGGGGATGCCAGCGGCATCGCAGAGTTCCTTGGTGAACGTCTTGCTGCCTTCGAGCTGCGCCGCGGCGCGCGAGGGGCCGATGCAGGGGATGCCGGCGGCCTCCATCGCGTCGGCGATGCCGGCGACCAGCGGGGCCTCGGGGCCGGGGACCACCAGGTCGATCTCGTTATCCTGGGCGAAGGCGACCAGGGACGCGATGTCCAGGGTGCCGATCGACACGCACTCCGCCATCTGGGCGATGCCCGGGTTGCCGGGCGCGCACCAGAGCTTCGTCAGCAGCGGACTCGCGGCAATCGCCCAGCAGAGCGCGTGCTCCCGCCCCCCGGATCCGACCACCAGCACCCGCATCCCGCTGTCTCCTCGCTTCAAGCGCGGCCGCCTGTAGCATAGGCTGTCGCGATGGACGAATTGCAGACTGCCGTTTCAAATGTCCCAGAATACACCGTCTCGGAAATCTCCGGGGCGGTGAAGCGCACGCTTGAAGGTAATTTCGGCCGCATCCGCGTGCGCGGCGAGATCACCGAGCTGAAGCGCTACCCCTCCGGCCACATCTATTTCTCGCTGAAGGACGAAGGCGCCAAGCTCGCCGGCGTCGTCTGGAAATCGTCCGTCGGCCGGCTCGGCATGGTGCCCGAGAACGGCGTCGAGGTGATCGCCACCGGACGCATCTCCGCCTACGCCGAGCGTTCGTCGTATCAGTTGATCACCGAGCGGATGGAGTATGCCGGCGCCGGCGCCCTGCTGGCCCGCATCGAGATGCTGCGCGTGCGCCTGACGGAGGAGGGATTGTTCGCCGCCGAGCGCAAGCGGGCGTTGCCAGTCCTGCCCGCCCTGGTGGGCGTGGTGACGAGCGAGCGCGGCGCGGTCATCCAGGACATCCGCACCACGATTTCCCGCCGTTTCCCCCGGCCGGTCCTGCTGTGGCCCGTGCCGGTGCAGGGCGAGGGCGCGGCCGAACGGATCGCCGCCGCCATCGCCGGCTTCGATGCGCTGCCGGCGCACGGCGTGCCGCGTCCCGACGTGCTGATCGTGGCGCGCGGCGGCGGCAGCCTGGAAGACCTGATGGCGTTCAACGAGGAAATCGTCGTGCGCGCCGTGGCGGCATGCCGCATCCCGCTGATCTCCGCCGTGGGGCACGAGACGGATACCACGCTGATCGATTTCGTCGCCGACCGCCGCGCGCCGACACCGACCGCGGCGGCCGAACTGGCGGTGCCGGCGCGAGCCGACCTGCTGGCCGACCTGGAGCACAAGGCGGCGCGGCTGATCGGCGGCCTGAACCGGCTGACGCAGGAGCGACGGCTGCGCTTGTCGCGTGCGGAACGCGGGTTGCCCGATCTCCCCACGCTGCTCGGCGGCGCGCGGCAGCGTCTGGATGATCGTGCGGAGCGGTTGGTGCTCGCCCTGCCGAACCTGCTGCACAAGCGCCGCGCCGCGCTCAGCGCCATCGGGCGCCGACTGCCGGATCTGCCCGCCATACTGCTGAGCTGGCGCGAGCGGGTGCAGGAGAGAGGCGTGCGGCTCATCATCGCGCTGCCGAATTTAGTGGCGCGGCGGCATAGCGCGCTCGACCTGTGCGGACAGAAGCTGCTTGCCAGCCTGCGGCAGGCCGTGTCCGGCATCAACAACCGGGCCAGCCGTACCCTGGGGCGGCTTACCGACGCGCCGCTGCGCTCGATGCTGCGGGAGACACGGGCACGGCTGGAGGGCACGGCGGCGCGGCTGGAATCGGTGTCGCCGCTGGCGGTGCTGCAGCGGGGCTATGCGCTGGTGTCGGATGCAGCCGGCCATCCGTTGACCAGTGCGGCCGAGGTGGCGCCGGGTGCGCGGCTCCGGCTGCGCTTCGCCGACGGCGAGGTGGGCGCGACCGCGGACGGCGGCGGCAAGGCGGAACGCCAGGGACGGCTGCCGCTATAGCTGTAGCGCGTTCAGGGTGACTGGAAAGCGAGCCTCGCCACTCATGATGGGTATCGCTGCGCTCAACCCATCCTACAGCTGCGGCACAGAGGCGAGGGCGTAGGATGGGTTGAGCGCAGCGAAACCCATCATCCGACGAAGTCCTTGCGGCTCACACGTCCAGGTTCGCCACCTTCAGCGCGTTGCTGACGATGAAGTCACGACGCGGCTCGACCACGTCACCCATCAGCGTGCTGAACACCTGGGCGGCGTCCTCGCTGTCGCCTACCTTCACCTGCAACAGCGTCCGCACGGCTGGATCCAGTGTGGTCTTCCACAACTGATCCGGGTTCATCTCGCCCAGGCCCTTGAAGCGCTGGATCGTCAGCCCGCGGCGCCCATGCGCGATGATCCGGTCGAACACGGTCGCCGGACCGGGCACGGCAACCTCCTGCGCATCCAGCTTCAGCTTCGCCGGCTCGCGGAACTTCCTGGCGAGCACCTCGGCCCGCTCGTGCAGCCAGCGCGCCTCGAAGCTGCGCAACGATGCCGCATCCAGCGTGTGCCGTTCCGCCACGCCGCGTACGGTGCGGGACATGGTCAGCCCGCCATCGGCGCTGACCACCCAGCCCTGTTCGTTCGGCAGCGACACGGCGTTCAGTCGTGCGGCCAGTGCGGGTGCGGCCGCAGTGGCGCGCGCCGCATCAGGGGTGAGCGCGCCGGCGATCGCCGCCTGCTCGAGCAACGCAACGGGCGCCGCGGCGGCAAGCCGGCGAAGTTGCAGCGTCGTCTCGCGCAGCAGGCGCACCTCGGCACGCAGTTCCTCGTCCTCTAACACCGTGCCGTCGGCGTAGGTCAGCCGTGCCTCGGCCAACGCCTTGTCCAGCAGGAAGCCTTCCAGCGCATCGTCGTCCTTCAGATAGCGTTCGTCGTTGCCGCGCTTGGCGCGATACAGCGGCGGCTGGGCGATGAACAGATGGCCGCGCTCGAACAGGTCGGGCATCTGGCGGAAGAAGAATGTCAGCAGCAGCGTGCGGATGTGCGAGCCGTCCACGTCGGCGTCGGTCATGATCACGATGCGGTGGTAGCGCAGCTTCGAAACGTCGAAGCCGCCCTGCTCCGGCTCGCCGCGGCCAATGCCGGTGCCGAGCGCGGTGATCAACGTGCCGATCTCCTGGCTGCCCAGCATGCGGTCGAACCGCGCGCGCTCGACATTCAGGATCTTGCCCTTCAGCGGCAGGATCGCCTGGAACTTGCGGTCGCGCCCCTGCTTGGCGGAGCCGCCGGCGCTGTCGCCCTCGACGATGAAAATCTCGCACTTCGCCGGATCGCGCTCCTGGCAGTCGGCCAGCTTGCCGGGCAGTGTGGAGATGTCCAGCACGCCCTTGCGCCGCGTCAGTTCGCGCGCCTTGCGAGCGGCTTCGCGCGCGGCGGCCGCATCCATCACCTTCTGGATGATGGACTTGGCCTCCTTCGGATGCGTCTCGAACCAGTGCGCGATGGCATCCACCGTCGCGGCCTGCACCACCGGCTGCACTTCGGAGCTGACCAGCTTGTCCTTGGTCTGCGAGGAGAACTTCGGGTCCGGCACCTTCACCGACAGCACCGCGGTCATGCCCTCGCGCATGTCCTCGCCGACCAACTGGAGCTGTTCCTTCTTGCCCATGCCCTCGGCGTACTTCGTCACCGCGCGGGTCAGCGCCTGGCGGAAGCCGGCGAGATGCGTGCCGCCGTCGCGCTGCGGGATGTTGTTGGTGAAGCACAGCATCGTCTCGTGGAAGCTGTCGTTCCACGACAGCGCGAACTCCACCCGGACGCCCTGCGCCTCGTCGGCGGCGCGCAGGCTGATCGGCGGCGTGAACACCGCAGTCTTGCCGCGGTCCAGCCACTCGACGAAGGCAACCAGTCCGCCATCGTAGCGCAACACGCTCTCCACCGCCGGCGCGTGGCGTTCGTCGCGCAGCATGATGGTCACGCCGGAATTCAGGAAGGCGAGCTCGCGCAACCGGCGCTCCAGCAGGGCATAGTCGAACTCGGTGCGGGTGAAGGTCCCGGGGCTCGGCTTGAACGTCACTTCGGTGCCGTTGCGGTGCTCACTGGAGCCGACCACGGCAAGCGGCGCCTCCGCCTCGCCATGGCGGAAGCGGATCAGGTGCTCGATGCCGTGCCGCCAGACGCGCACCTCCATCCACTCGGACAGAGCGTTCACCACCGCGGCACCGACGCCATGCAGGCCGCCGGATATCTTGTAGGAAGTCTGGTTGAATTTGCCGCCGGCGTGCAGCCGGGTCAGCACCACTTCGGCGGCGGAAATGCCTTCCTCGGGATGAATATCGACGGGAATCCCCCGCCCGTCGTCGCGCACGGTGACGCTGCCGTCGCCGTTCAGCACCAGCTCGACCCGTGTGGCGAAACCGGCCTGCGCCTCGTCCACCGCGTTATCGATGATCTCGAACGCCATGTGGTGCAGGCCGGACCCGTCGTCGGTGTCGCCGATATACATGCCGGGGCGGCGGCGCACCGCATCGAGGCCCCTCAGGACCGAGATGGACGCGGCGTCATAGGCGTCAGAATCAGGCTGCGGCGCGGTGTCTTCGGACATGCCGACGGGCGACTCCAGGGTGCTGTTTGGATACTCTAGAGATATAGCCGCTACAGCGTTCCCGGCACAGGGGTGTCGGCCGATTCCGGGTGCGGAAAACGCATATCCGACAACAATTCGCCGCCTTGGACGCGCAGGCCTTCCGCCACGCCGGCCAGAGGCAGGAAAACTTCGGCGTCGGTGCCGGTGATCAGCGTCTGCGCCGGAAGCCGCCCCAGCGCCTCGAACAGGGCGGCGCGCCGGTCGGGATCGAGATGCACCGCCGGTTCGTCCAGCAGCAGGATCGGTGCGAAGCGGCGTGCCTCGGCGATCAGCGCGGCATGCCCAAGGATCACCCCGATCAGCAACGCCTTCTGCTCTCCGGTGCTGGCGAGCGCAGCCTGCGTGCCGCTGGCGGCGTCGCTGAGCGCCATGTCCGCGCGGTGGGCGCCGAGCGCGGCGGAGCCTGTTTCGGCGTCGCGTGTGCGGCTGGCCGCGAGGCCCCGGCCCAGCCAGTCCTCCACCGCGAGAGCCGGCATCGAATCCAGCCGTTCGGCGATCGGGCAGACCAGCGCCATATGGGCCGCGGGAAAGCCGGGAGACGGGGGCACTGCGTTCATGCGCGCCACCAGCGCCATGCGGGCGGCGGTGGCGGCCACGGCATGGCGTGCCATGGAGTCTTCCAGTCCGGCCAGCCAAGCCGGGTCCGCGTGGCCCCCGGACAACAGGCGATTGCGCTGCGCCATGGCGGCGTCGTGGGCGGCAACCTCGCGGGCGTGGCCGGGCTCCAGCGCCCAGACCAGGCGGTCGAGGAACCGGCGGCGGCCGGACAGGCCTTCCTGGAACAGCCGGTCCATCTGCGGCGTGAGCCACACCGCGGCGACATGGGCGGCGATCTCCGCCTGGCTGCGCGGCGTGGCGCCATCGAGACGGAACACCCGTCTGTCAGGCAGGCCAGAGCCTGCCCCCGGCCCCGGCCTTGCCCCCGGGCTTGACCCGGGGGTCGACCCGGGGGGCGGAGTTCCGGTGCCGATATCGATCTCGCCCTCCGCGGTCGCGAACCGTCCGGCAACGGCCCAGCCGCCGGTTGCGCCATGCCGCGGCAGGTCGGCGTTGCGCGCCCCGCGCAGGCCGCGCCCGGGCAGCAGCAGCGACACCGCCTCCAGCAGGTTGGTCTTGCCGCTGCCATTCGGTCCGAACAGGACACTGATCCGTGCGCCCGGGCGCCAGGTGAGCGCGGCGTAGCTGCGGAAGTCGGTCAGTGCGAGGCGGACGAGGCGCATGGCAGCAAGATTCACCACAAAGGCACGAAGACGCGAAGGGATGCGAAATGGCGCCCCGGTTGCGTGCCCCGATCATCTCCCGCACGATAGCCCAACCGGCGGACCCGCCGGACCACACCAGACCGGAGAGACCGATGTCAGCAGCGCTGCAACTGCCCAGGACCAACATGACCGATGCCGAATGGCAGACGCGCTGCGACCTCGCAGCATTATATCATGTGGTGAACCACCTCGGCTGGACCGACCTGATCAACACGCACATGTCGGCGCGCATCCCCGGTGAGCCAAACCACTTCCTGATCAACCGCTACGGCGAGATGTTCGACGAAGTCACCGCTTCGTCGCTGATCAAGATGGACATGGACGGCAACGTGCTCGGTGGCGAAGGCAAGTTCAACAATGCCGGCTTCACCATTCACAGCGGCGTCTACAAGGCGCGCCCGGACGCGAACTGCGTGATGCACACGCACACGCGGGCTGGTGCCGGCATCTCCCTGCTGCACAACGGGCTGCGCCCGATCAGCCAGGACGCGCTGCACGTGCTGGACGACATCGCCTATCACTCATACGGGGTGCCCGCGACGCCGGAGGAGTGCGAGGCGCTCGGCCGCACCTGCGCCCACGGGAGCTGCGTGGTA
>JBGPND010000007.1:0-60867 GCA_041487355.1 Acetobacteraceae bacterium
CGTGGCATGATCGCTTTGGATGGTGGTCTCGCAGGCGCGAGGTTGGTCGGTGTTCGCCATCGGTTGCCTCCCTTGCAAGGTGGAAAGGCAACTCAATCCGCTTCCGCGTCAGGCCGCCATCCACACCTGCATAGGGTCTTGACTCGGCCATCCACCCACAGTCGGTGCATAGATGGCCGGGTCAAGCCCGGCCATGACGGCTAACTTCAGTTCATATGTGCTGGCAGCCACAAGGCCAGTTGCGGGAAGGCCGTCAGCAGGAACAGCAGGACGAACATGATGATGTGGAATGGGATCGTGCCCATCACCACATCGCCGAGCTCGCCGTCCCAGATGCTCTGGATGACGAACAGGTTGATGCCGATCGGCGGCGAGATCTGACCGAGCTCCACATACATCACCAGTATGACGCCGAACCAGATCGGATCGATGCCGTATTTCGCCAGCACCGGATACAGCAACGGCACGGTGATCACGATCATGCCGATGCTTTCGACCAGGCAGCCCAGCACCGTATACAGCACGAACAACGCGGCGAAGAACTGGAAGTGGCTGAGGTTGAGGCCGACCAGCCAGGCGGTGACGGTCTCGCCGACGCCGGCCACGCCGATCGCATAGGCGTAGATATACGCTGCGTAGATGATAAACAGCAGGTTGCCGACGATCTGCACCGTGCGGTGCAAGGCACCCACGAATTGCCGCCAGGTCAGCTCGCCCCAGGACAGGCAGAGCAGCAGCGCGAACAGGCAGCCGCCCGAGGCCGCCTCGGTCGGTGTGGCAACGCCGGCATAGATGCTGCCCATGATGCCGCTGATCAGCAGCGCGAACGGCACGATGTCGGCAAGCGCCAGCAACACGCTCCCCGCCGTGCCTTCGGTCTCGCGTGGCACCACACCGCCCCACAGCGAGCGCACGCCGATATACAGCATGAACATGCAAGTCAGCATCAGGCCGGGAATCACGCCCGCCATGAACAGTTTCGCGACCGAGGTCTCGGTGAACGAGCCGTAGATGATCATTGCGATGCTGGGCGGCAGCAGGATGCCGAGCGTGCCGCCCGCGGCCAGCGATCCGGCCGACAGCCTCCGGTCGTAGTTGCGCTGCACGAGCTGCGGCAACGCCACGCCGCCGATCGAAGCCGCGGTGGCGACAGACGAACCGCTGATCGAGGCGAACAGGGCGCAGCCGACGATGTTGGTCTGCAACAGGCCGCCCGGCAGACGCGACACCACCTTCGCGAGGCCGCGGTATATCCGGAACGACAGCCCGCTGCGCTGCATCAGCTCGGCCATCAGCACGAACAACGGAATGGCCGTCAGGGTGAAGCTGTTCATGCTCCCCCAGGTGATCAGCCCGATCCCCTTCAGCGCGGTCATTCCGTTCTGCAGCAGCAGATAGACCACGCCCGGCACCGCGATGGCGAATGGCACCGCCATGCCCGCCGCCAGCAGCAGCAGGAACAGCCCGAACGAGCCGATCAGCGCCAGTGCAACGCTCATCGCTCAGCCCCTCGCGGCGCGGCAGCGCCGGAAATTCAACGCGGCTGACCGAAGCAGCGAGATCGTCACCGCCACCGTGCCGATCGGCATCAGCGTCTGCGGAATCCATAGCGGCGTGGCGAGCAGCGTCGGCGCCACGTCGCCCGAGTGCCAGGACTGCAGAACGTAGCGCGTCAGTTGCCAGATCAGCACGCCGCAGAACGCAAGCGACAGCAGGTCGAACAGCAGATGCGAGATGGCCCGTATCCGCGGCGGCAGCCTGGTCTGGATGAACTGCACGTGGTGGTAGGAGCGGTACACCTGGCAGACCGGCAGGCTGAGGAACGTGATGCCGATGATGATGTAGCCGCCCAGCTCCTCGGACATTTCGTAGGAGAAGTTGAACAGGTTGCGCGTGACGATTTCGAGGATGACGACGAACGCCATCACGCCGATGGCGATCCCGCAGATCACCATGCAGACACGCTCCATCAGCGAGGGGACTGGGTGGAATGCGTCCTCCGTCTCCTCGCCGGCGAATTCGGCGTCGTGCAGCTTCTTCGGTGTGACGCTCATCGCCCCACCGCGGCGCGGATCTTGCCCAATACCTCGATCGCCTCCGGGCCATGCGCCTTCGCCCAGTCATCCCAGTAGGGCCGCAGCTTTTCTGTCGCCAGCTTGATGTCGTCGGCCGATGCCGGCGTGACGGTCATGCCCTCGCGGCCCCACTGCGCGGTCAGATCGTCTTCCTGGCGGTTCATGTCGCCGATCGCCCAGGCAGCGGCCTCGGTGGCCGCATCCTTGACGATCTTCTGCGTCGCGGGCGGCAGCTTCGTGAAGGCCTCCTGGTTCACGATCACAGTGGAATTCACGTAGGACGTCGGAAACCCGTAGCGATACTTCAGCAGATCGTGCCAGGTGACGCCGCCGCCGGAACTCGCCGTCAACGCGCCATCCACCAGCCCTCGATCCAGCGAAGCGGCAACATCGGGCGTTCCGATCGTCAGCGGAACGCCGCCGAACCGGCGGATGAACTCGCCCTGCTCCACCGACGTGACGCGCAGCTTCAGGCCCTTGATGTCGGCGAGCGAGGTGATCTTCTTGCGGCCCCAGAGCACCTGGAACGGATAGGAATACTGGCTGAGCACGACGATGCCCTTCTTGCCGTAGTCCTGCTCGAGATACGGGCGCAGGATGTCCATCGCCTTCACCAGCTCGGCATCGCTCTGCACCAGCATCGGCAGCCGCAGGATCGCACTGATCGGAACGTTGCCGGTGGAGAAACCGTCGTCGCCCATCTGCACGACGCTGTCGGCCACCGCGGCGGTGATGTTGGTCGCGTTGATCGGCAGACTGCCACCGAGATGCAGATTGATCTGCAACTCGCCATTCGTCTGCTGCTTCACGCTGTCGATCAGCCGGATCACCCCCTTCACGGCGGCGACCGTGGCGACCGGATTGTAGACGTAGCATTCCCAGGTGGTGGCAGCCGATGCAGCCTGCGCCGCGAGCAAGAGCAAGGCCGCGCCGACCGCGCGGATCAGCATGCGTGTCACGTACGTTTCCCCTTTGTCATTGTCAGCGGAAGTTCTGCGCTCCGTCGGCTCACACCCAGCGCAGGCTGGGCTGGCTGCCGAGCAGATGCTGGCCGATCGTCTCGAAATGCGATCGGCGGCCCTGCACCTGCTGCGTCACCGTGTTCACGTCGCGGAAGCGCCGCTCGAACGGGTTGGCATCGAATATCGCGGTGGCGCCCGCCTCGTGATAGGCGACGTCCACCACCTCCTTCGCCTGATGGATCGCATAGGTCGAAGCCTGGCGGATCTTCATGCGGTGATCCGTCGGCACTTCGCCCGTCAGCTTCACCGCTTCCTGCGCGTCGCGCAGCACGGCGATCAGCCAGGTGCGCGCGGCATTCAGCTTGGCATCCGCGATCCCGATGGCGGACTGGATCACCGCGCTGTCGCGCAACGATGTCTGGGTGAGGGCAGGGGTCTTCTCGCTGGCGAGTGCGATGAACGCATCCAGCGTCGCGCGTCCGACGCCGAGTGCGACCGCGGCGAAGCCCGACGCGTAGATCTGCATCGCGGCGAAGCGGTAGATCAGGCCAGGCTCGCGGCGTTCCTCCGGCCGGTCGCGCGTGAGCGTGTGAGCATCGTCGACGAACAGGTCCTGCACCGAATACGTATCGCTGCCGGTGCCGCGCAGTCCCACCACCTGCCAGACATCCTTGATCGCGGCGATCTCGCGGCGGAACAGCATGGTGCGTTCCCACGGCCTACCGTCTGGCGTGCGCTGCGGCGTGCCGTCGGCCTCGACGCACGGGCAATGCGCGCCGAGCCAGGTGGCGTGGCGGCTGCCGCTGGCAAACGCCCAGGTGCCGGTGATGCGCCAGCCACCATCGACGCGGATCGCCTTCGCGCCGGGACCCTGGCCCCACGCCAGCACGTCGCGTTCGCCGCCGAACACTTCGCGGGCGACCTCCGGTGCAAGGTAGCCAGCCGACATCGAGCATCCGGAGCCCTGGTTCATGCACCAGGCCACCGAAGCGTCGCCGCTGGCGATTGCCTCCACGCACTGGATGTAGGTCGCGGGATCGAGTTCGGCGCCGCCGATCGAGCGTGGCACGAGCAGACGGAACATGCCGGCCGCGTGCATTGCGTCCAGCACGTCTTGCGGCAATTCGCGCGCCACATCGATGCGTGGCGCGGCTGCGGTCAGCAGTGGCGCGAGCTTGCGGGCCCGGGCGATGTAATCGATCGCAACGTCCGGCCGCCCGGCCTCATGCACATCCATCGGATCGTTCCTCTGATCGTTCTGCCTCGAACGCTATACCCCCGCCCGCTGGGTACGCAAAACGGGGCGGATGGAACCGTGGCGTGCCTGGGCGGTATAAGACCTCGGTATGGACGAGCGTGCCGCACTGCTGGCCGAGATCGATGCGGAGATGCGGGAGACCGCGCGCTGGACGGGGCGCACGCGACTTTCTCCCCGCGTGGCGGCCGCGCTCGCCAAGGTGCGGCGCGCGGCATTTGTGCCGCCACGCTCGGCGGACGCGGCCTACGCCAACACGCCGCTGCCGATCGGTCGCGGCCAGACCATCTCGCAGCCCTTCATCGTCGCGCTGATGACCGAGCTGCTCGACCTGGAACCAGACGACGGCGTGCTGGAGATTGGCACCGGCTCCGGCTATCAGGCGGCGGTGCTCGCCGAGGTGGCGGGCAAGGTCTGCTCCATCGAGGTGATCCCGGAACTGGCCCGAAGTGCCGCCGCCGCGCTGGCGAGCGAGGGCTACACGAATGTCATGCTGCGCACCGGAGATGGCGGGCTCGGTTGGCCGGAGCAGGCGCCGTTCGACGCGATCATCGTGACAGCCGCGGCGCCGGATATTCCGCCGGCGCTGCTCGAGCAGCTTCGTCCAGGCGGCCGGATGGTGATACCGGTAGGCCCGCATCATGGCGATCAGGAGCTGGTACTGCTCACCAGGAACGCAGCGGGCGAGGTGACGCGGCGCAACGTCCTTCCGGTGGCTTTCGTGCCGCTGACCGGCGGTTGACTTACTCATGGGACGAATTGAATACTAGCGAGTAGTAACGCGGATCAAGCGGAGAAAGCGCGATGAAGCTGATGTGGTTCCACCTGATGCCCTACACGGAGCTGCCGGACGATTTCCGCGACAAGAATCCGTCCGTTTGGGTGGACATCCACTCCTCGCTGTTCGATCCGAAGCGCGCTCACCTGATGTACAACGACTTCATGGATGAGCTGGAGTACGCGGCGCAGTGCGGCTTCGACGCGATCTGCGTGAACGAGCATCACTCCAACGGCTACGGGCTGATGCCGTCGCCCAATCTGATCGCGTCATCCCTGGCGCGTCGCACCACCGATACGGCGATCTGCGTGATGGGCAACTCGCTTGCGCTGTATAATCCGCCTACCCGTGTCGCCGAAGAGTTCGCGATGATCGACTGCATTTCCGGCGGTCGGCTGATCGCCGGCTTCCCGGTCGGCACGCCGATGGACACGTGCTATGCCTACGGCCAGAACCCGTCGCTGCTGCGTCAGCGCTATCTGGAAGCGCACGACCTGGTGATGCGGGCGTGGCAGGAGCAGGACACGTTCGCGTTCAACGGGCGATTCAACCAGCAGCGCTACGTGAACATCTGGCCGCGCCCGGTGCAGCGTCCGCATCCGCCGGTGTGGATTCCCGGTGGCGGCTCGATCGAAACCTGGCAGTGGTGCGCCGAGATGGACTACGTCTACTGCTATCTCAGCTACTACGGCTACAAGGCCGGCCAGGCGACGATGGAAGGTTTCTGGAACGAAATGGCGCGGCTCGGCAAGGACCGCAATCCGTATCGCGCCGGCTTCCTGCAGTTCGTCGGCGTCGGCGAGAGCCGCCAGCACGCCTTCGACCTCTACGCCGAAGCCGCCGAGTATTTCTATGGCCGCTGCCTGCATGTCGATCCGCGCTGGGCGGTGCCACCGGGCTATACCAGCGAGGGCAGCCAGCGCGCTGGCATCGAAAGCCAGGTGAAGAAGGCGGCCGACGCCAATGTGCGTGGCAAGTCCACCGGCGAGCGCTTCGCCTCGGTTGCGCGCGAGATGGACGCCATCGTCGACCAGGGCTATGTCATCGTCGGCTCGCCGGACGAGGTGGCGGAGCAGTTGCGCGAGGTCGCGACCAACCTCAATGTCGGCCACCTGATGCTGCTTCTGCAATTCGGCAACATGAGCAAGGATCTCACCCGCTACAACACGAAACTGTTCGCCGAGCAGGTGATGCCGAAGCTGAAAGGACATTTCGCCGGTTGGGAGGATCGCTGGTGGCCGCAGCCGATGGCAGCGGCGCAGCGCGCGGAAATCCCAGCCTTCATGCCGAAACTGGCAGCCGAATAAGTGGAGCGTGCCGTGAGCGAACCCGAGACGTTGACCGTGGATGTCAACGGCTTTGCCACCCGTGTCTGGCGCAAGGGCAGCGGACCGAAGCTGGGCTTTCTTGCCGGTTTCGGCGGACTGCCGCGCTGGGTGCCATTCCTCGACGAACTGGCGAAGAGCCGCACGGTGATCGTGCCGTCGCTGCCCGGCTTCCCCGGCGGCGATCGCGGACATTCCGTGCTCGATACGCATCTCGACTGGCTGCTCGCGGTGCGCGATCTGCTGACGAAGTCGGAGCTGGATGGCGCCGATCTGGCCGCCAGCTCGGTCGGTGCATCGCTGGTCGCGGAGATGGCGGCGTTGTGGCCCACAAGCGTGCGGCGTCTGGCGTTGATCGCGCCGTTCGGCCTGTTCGATGAGGCTGATCCGCCGACCGATCCGTGGGCGCAGCGTGGCGATGCGGTGCCAGGCCTGCTGTGCGCCGATCCGGAAATCTGGAAGGCGCTGAAGGCGGTGCCCGAAGGTGCCAATTCGATCGAATGGCCGATCGAACAGACCCGCGCCAACGAGGCGGCCGCGCGCATCTTCTGGCCGCTCGGCAACACCAAGCTGGAGAAGCGGCTGAAGCTGATCAACGCACCGACGCTGCTGATCTGGGGCGAGCAGGACCGGATCATACCGCGCAGCTATGCCGACCGTTTCGCCAAGGGCCTCTCCGGGCGGTCGGAGACCAGGGTGATCGCCGGCGCGGGCCATCTTGCGGAGCTCGACAAGCCCGGCGAGGTTGCCGCTGCCATTGTCGGCTGGACCAACTGAGGAGCCAAGCATGCCGCTCGATCCAGACGCCGAGACCCTGCTTGCTATGATGCGCGCGGCGGGGCGTCCGCCGATGGAGACGCTCACGCCGGACGAGGCGCGGCAGGCTTTCAAGGCTGGCCGTGCCGTGGTGCAGCCCGATCCGCAGGACGTCGCCGAGGTGCACGATCTGTCGTGTCCCGGCCCGCATGGCGATATTCCGCTGCGTGCCTATCGCCCGATCGGCACGAAGGCGGATGAAGTGCTGCCGGCACTGGTGTACTTCCACGGCGGTGGCTGGCTGCTCGGCGACCTCGATTCGCACGATGTGGCCTGCCGCCACTACGCCAACGCCGCGCGTTGCCGCGTGGTGTCGGTCGATTACCGCATGGCCCCCGAATACAAATTCCCCGCCGCGGTGGATGATTGTGCGGCCGCGACCGGCTGGGTGATTGCCCAGTCTGACGCGCTCGGGATCGATCGCAAGCGCGTGGCGGTGGGTGGCGATTCGGCCGGCGGCAATCTCGCGGCGGT
Source organism: Acetobacteraceae bacterium (assembly GCA_041487355.1). Lineage (GTDB taxonomy): Bacteria > Pseudomonadota > Alphaproteobacteria > Acetobacterales > Acetobacteraceae > JAMXLO01. The sequence goes on from JBGPND010000007.1 coordinate 7,686, forward strand.
CATGGCGCTGATGGCGCGCGACGGCGATTTGCCGCCGCTGGCTTTCCAGTTGCTGGTGTATCCCGTGACCGACATGGCGATGACGCACGAATCCTATCAGCGCATCACCGAGGGCGTGCCGCTGACGGCGAAGACCATGGACTGGTTCATCGACCACTATCTGCATGGTCCGAAAGACCGCAGGGACTGGCGTGCCTCACCATTGCGCGCGGCCGATCTGTCCGGCACGGCGTCTGCGCTGGTGCTGACCGCGAGCTATGATCCGCTGTGCGACGAAGGCGTTGCCTACGCGGAACGGCTGGAGCGGGAGGGCGTGCGCGTGATGCATCTGCACTTTTCCGACCAGCACCACGGCTTCGTCGGCCAGGGCAGGATCATCCGCGCCGGCGGCATGGCGCTGGACATGATGTCAGCCGCGCTGAAGAAGGCGTTGTGGCCAGCCTAGGGCTGGGACTCGTAACCAGTCGCTGAGGGCGACGGCGATGCGGCACATCAACCATCGCGAGGATCACGCGACGTTTTCCTGGCCCAGCCTCGGGCGAGAACAAGACCGATCAGCGCAACTGCGGTGAGCCCTGCGCCTGCCAGGAAGGTTGCCGCCGGACCGTAAGCGTCCCACAACCCGCCGGCGAGGACGCTTGCGACCAGCATCGCGATGCCTCCGGCGAAGTTGAACACACCGAACGCCGTCCCTCGAAGATCCTCCGGTGCGGTGTCGGCCACGACACTCGCGAAAATTCCTTGCGTGAGCGCCATATGAAGCCCCCAGAACACGACGCCAAGCATCATGAGCGTGATGGTCGTGCCGAGAGCAAGAATCAGGTCCGCCACGATGAGGCACAGGATACCAACCGTGAGCAGCCCGCCTCGGCCAAGCCGGTCGGAGAGCATGCCTGCGGGGTAGGCCGCGAGCGCATAAACGACGTTCATCACCACCATGACCGCCGGGACGAGCGCGATCGGCAGTCCGACATTCTGCGAGCGGAGGATGAGGAACGCCTCGGAGAAGCGGGCGAGGGTCAGGATAGTGGCGACGCCGACGACAACCCAGAACCGGAGGGACAAGCGCTTGGCATCTGCGACGCGCATACGCGGCTTGGCATCAGCCTCGTGCCGGACCGGTTCCTGAACCATGAACACCATCACGGTCAGGGCGATGAACGCAGGCGCGACCGCAACCCAGAACACAAAGCGGAAATTGTCGGAACTGAGCGCCATGAGCACGATCGCGGCGAGCGGCCCGACAAAGGCCCCGACCGTATCGAGCGCCTGGCGTAGGCCGAAGCTCGCGCCCCGCATGTCCGTCGGCGCGAGATCGGCGACGAGCGCGTCCCGAGGGGCGTCGCGTATTCCCTTCCCGATGCGATCAATGAAGCGCGCCGCGACCACCCAGCCGACTGTGGTGGCCAGCGGGAACATCGGCTTGGTGAAGGCTGCGAGACCATAGCCGATGGTCGTCAGCAGCTTGCGCTTGCCGAGCCAATCGGACAGTGCGCCCGAAAAGATCTTGGTGATGTTCGCCGTCGCTTCGGCGATGCCTTCGATGAATCCGACCGCGAGTGTCGATGTGCCGAGCACGGTCACGAGATAGATCGGCAGCAGCGCGTGAACCATCTCCGACGAGATGTCCGTGAACATGCTGACGAATCCGAGCGCCCAGATGCCCCGCGGGAGCCCGGCGCTGGATTTCGACCCGGCAGGGGGTGTCTCCATTGCCGTTGCCTATTTTCCCGGATGGTTGCCTCGCGCCGTGAGTCCTGTCGTTACCACATTTCGGGGCGTATGTGGCCAAGTGCTTGGCTGGACTTCGCACGCGCCGATGCACGCCCTCCTGAAATTTCAGGCGGAGGCCGGAAGCTTCGCCGCGACCTTGCTGCGCGCGCCCACCATCTGCAACGCGAGATCGGCCATGCGCTCGCACATGTCGTCGAGCGCGAGCCGTCCCTCCGGCCGGTGCCAGGTGTAGGCCCACGAGATCATGCCGCCGATCGCCAGCGCGGCGAGGCTCGCGTCCTTGATGTCGAATTCGCCCGCCGCCACGCCCTCGGTCAGCAGCTTCGACAGCACGCGATCGAACTTCTTGCGGAGCGCATTGATCTCCTCGATCGCGTCGGGCGACAGGTTCTTCTCCTCGCGGAAATAGATCGCGATGTTGGCCTGGCGGGACAGCACCACCTGGGTGAAATCGACGATGGCGCGATACAGTCGCTCGGTGGGCGATCCCGGCGCCTTTGCCGCGCGCGTTACCGCATCGAGCGACAGCTCGATGGTCGGCGTGCAGAGCGCGGCAAGCAGATCGGTCTTGCTGCGGAAATGCGTGTAGATGAACGGCTTGGTGACGCCGAGTTCCGCGGCAATGTCGTCGAGCGTGGTCCCGGTAAAGCCGCGTTCATAGAACAGCTTGACCGCCTCTTCCAGAATACGCTCGCGCTTGTAGGCCAGTATCTCCTCGCGCATCCGCTGCCGATCCATTGTTGGGCCGGCGATGCTAGCGCTCCCACGCCGGGATGGAAACCGCATCTCGCGCGTCCGGCTCTGCGTGTTACAATCGTGGCACGGCACGAACCAGATGGAGGAAACGATGGCGGGACTGCTGGAAGGCAAATCGGCGCTGATCACCGGCGGCGGTGGCGGCATTGGTCGGGCGACCTCGCTGGCCTTTGCCCGCGAGGGTGCGCGCGTGGCGGTCGCCGACGCGGTGGAGCAGACGGCGCAGGAGACCGTGGCGCTGATCAACGCCGCCGGCGGGCAGGCGATGTCGCTGACCGGCGACGTCACCAGCGCGAGCGCTGTGGAGGCGATGGTGAAATCCGTCGTCGCCGCCTATGGCCGGCTGGACTGCGCGTTCAACAACGCCGGCATCGCCGGGTTCCAGGTGGACGCCGGCGGAAAGAAGACCGCGGACTGGTCGGAAGCGTCGTTCGACCGAATGATCGCGGTCAACCTGAAGGGCGTCTGGCTCTGCATGAAGCACGAGCTGCCGCAGATGGTGGCGCAGGGTGGCGGTGCCATCGTCAACACCGCCTCGATCGCCGGGTTGATCGGCCTGCCGACTTCTTCCGCATACGTCGCCGCGAAGCATGGCGTGGTGGGGCTGACCAAGACAGCGGCGCTGGAATATGCCGCTGACAACATCCGGGTGAATGCGGTGTGTCCGGGCTATATCGAGACGAAGATGACCGAGGACACGATGCGCCGTCGCGGTGCCGAACTGATGGAGAAGGTGCCGTTCCATCGCATGGGCAAGCCGGAGGAAATCGCCGAGATGGTGGTGTGGCTGTGCTCCGACCGTGCCTCGTATGTCAGCGGCGCCGCCTACAACGTCGATGGCGGCTACATGGCGATCTGAGTCGATCGACCAAGGCAGCGCAGGAACACAAGTCCCGTCAGCGTGACGGCCGCCAGATGGCCGAAGCCGAGACTCCAGCCCAGCGCACCATCACCGCCGGCGGCATCGAGCACCAGGCCGACACCCAACGGGCCAAGGAATCCGCCCGTGTAGCCGGCCATGCTGTGCAGGGCCATGGTGGCGCCGCGCAGTTCCTGATCAGCTGCCTGCACGGTCCCCGCGGTCAACGCCGAGCTGTCGAGATAGATCGCGGTGTTCCACAGCAGGACAAGCAGGGCGGCGAGCGGAACGGAGACGGCGGTGCTCCAGCCCGCAACCAGCGACAGACAGGCGGCGGTGCTCATCGCAAGCAGCACCACGCGCGAACGGCCGATGCGCTGTGCCGTCTCGTTGCCGGTGACCGACACCACGATGCCCGCCAGGCCCGCTGCGGTGAACAGCAAAGTTGGTGCCGGCAGCCATGACGGCGAGCCCAATCTTGCGGCGGTTGCGGTGAGGAACGTGACTGCCCACGCTCGCAGCGCCGCCAGTTCCCAGGTGTGCACGGTGTAGCCGACGATCCAAGCCATGGCTCGTCGGTTACGCAGCACCGGGCGGAAGTCGAGCAGGGCGTGTGCGGCCCTTGGGCTGGCGCGTGACACCGGCGCCGACGGCATGACGAGACGCGCGATGACGAAGGCGACGGCCGCAGCTGCCGCGCCGAACAGGAAGGCGGCGCGTGGTCCCGCCAATCCGTCGATCAATCCGGCGACGGCGAACGAGATTGCGCCGGCGATGCCGACGCCGGCCGCGTGCCAGGAAACGCCGCGCGATTGCGCCGCACCTTCCAGGCGGTCGGCGATCGCCTTCAGCCCCGGCATGTAGGCGCCGGCCCAGCCGACCCCGGCGACCGTGCGCAACAACAGCGCCGACCAGAAACCGTCCGCCAATATCGCGAAGCCGAGATGCGACAATGCGGTAAGCCCGGCGCCGGCGAGATACACGCGCCGGGCAGGAACGCGATCGGTCAGCGCCACCAGCACCGGCACAGCCACCACGTAGCCGGCAAAGAAGATGCCGATGAGCCATCCGGCCTCGGTCTTCGAGAGATGCCAGCGGTCGATGTAATCGGGAAGCAATGCAGGCAGGGTGAAGGCGCCGATCTGCGTCAGCACCTGCGCAGCGACGATTGCCGCGACGAAGCGGCGGCTTGCGCGATCCACCTTCTGTCAGGCGTTGGTGATGCCGCCGTCGACGGTAATCGTCTGGCCGTTGACGTAGGAGGAATCGCGCGAGCAGAGGAACCGGATGACCGATGCGACCTCGGCCGGATGACCGTAGCGCTTCAGCGGGATCTCGTTGCGGTAGGCGTCGCCGCGTTCGGCAATGGTTTCGACCGCCATGCGCGTATCGATCAGGCCGGGGGCGACGGCGTTCACCAGCACGTCTGGCGCCAGCCGGCGGGCGAGCGAGCGGGTGAGGCCGACGAGGCCCGCCTTGGCGGCAGCGTAGGGCGGATAGCCGGCGCTGCCGCGGCGATAGGCGACCGAGCTGGTGAACACGATGCGCGCCGGTTCGTCACGCTTGTCGAAGCGCGTGGCGAAGGCCACCGCAAGGTCGTAGGCGTTGGTCAGGTTGGCGGCGATCGCCCGGTTCCACACGCCGTGGTCGTTCGGATCGAAGCTGTCGCGCTCGAACAATCCGGCGAGATGGATCAGCGCGGCGACCGGGCCACCGGCGGAGTCGAGCGCCGCGGCACACGACTCCGGCGTGTCGATCGCCGACTGCCATGTTGCGATGCGCGCGGTGCCGAGCGTTTTTCCCGCTTCCGCAAGCCGATCCTCGTCGATATCCACCAGGACCACATGCGCGCCGTGGGCGAGCATCGTGCGCGCGGTTTCCACGCCAATACCGCCGGCGCCGCCGGTAATGACGATGCGCTTGCCCGCGAATTCCGCCATGTCACGCCACCAGTCTGGGGTAGTCGAGCGCCGCCATCACCTGCACGCGGCGCATGTAGCGCGGTTCGTCCGCGGTGTAGTCGCCGATGGCGTTGTGCACGGTGCCGATATTGTCCCACATCAGCACGTCGCCCACCGTCCAGTGATGCGCGTGGAGATACTCGGCACGCTCCTGATGGCGGAACAGGAAGTCGAGGATCTCGCCGCTTTCCTGCTTGTCCATGCCGTCGATGAACATCGTGTAGCCGGGGTTGGCGTAGAGCACGAAACGGCCGGTGATCGGATGACGGCGGAAGATCGGCTGGGAGACTGGCGGCTTCGTCGCCCGCTGCTGCGGGGTGAGCGGTTTGCGCGTGGAACCGGGGCGCGCCAGCATCATGTCCCAGAACTTCGCGAAATCGTGCGTGGCGGTGCGGCCTTCCAGCTTGTGTTTCAGCGCGTCCGGCAGGTCCTCGTAGGCGGCATGCATGTTGCGGAACTGCGTCTCGCCGAGCGGCTTGCCGTTGCGTTGCGGCACGTGCCGCGCGTGCAGGATGTTGGCGAGCGCGATGTTGTGGCTGTACGACATGTCGGTGTGCCAGCCCTGGCCGGCGTCGTTGGCGCCGATCTGCTTCCCGTCCCGCTTCATGTTGGACAGGATCATCATCTCCGGGTGGCTTGGTTCGTGGTAGGCGTTGGCGACGTTGATCTCGAGCTCGCCGAAGCGACGGCCGAAGGCGGAGAGTTGATCCACATCCAGGGTCTGGCTCGGGAAGCACAGCACGCCATGCGCGCCGAGCGCGCGCAGGATGGTGCGGAAATCGGTGTCCGACAGAGGTTGCGCGAGGTCGATGCCGGTGATGCGAGCGCCGAGTGTCTGGCCGCTTGGGGTGATTTCCATCGCGGGTCTCCTGAATCTGCTGGCTGGTATCTGACCGCTTCTCGTGGTGGATGGGAAGAGGCGGATTGCGCTTCGCTTATCCGCCCAACGTGCCTCGCGATACGTAGGGCGGATAAGCGAAGCGCAATCCGCCGGCACCGCTCACACCCGTCGCACCACGTAAGACGTCTCCAGCGCCTCGAGAATCGCGTCGGCGTGCGCGGGATCGCGTGCCTCCACCATCACTTCCAGTTCCGCCGCCTGCACCGATGATGCGGCAAACAGGCGCTGGTGCGAGACCTCGATGATGTTGCCGCCGGTGTTGCCGATCTTGCCGGCGATGTCGGCAAGCACGCCGGGGCGGTCGGGGATTTGCAGATGCAGACGCAGCAGCCTGCCGTCGCGCAGCAGGTTGCGCAGCAGCACATTGGACAGGATCCGTGCGTCGATGTTGCCACCGGTGATCGCGATGCCGACACGCTTGCCGCGGAAGTGCTCCGTGTAGGCGAGCAGCGCGGCGACGCCCGCGGCACCGGCACCTTCCGCGACCACCTTGGCGCCTTCCACCAGCAGGCCGACCGCTTCCTCGATCGTGTGTTCCGGCACCACCAGGACTTCGATGCCCAGCTCTCGGATGATGGCGAGCGGCTTCTCGCCGATGTCGCGCACGGCGATACCCTCGGCGATGGTCGGGCCGCCGACCGACACGGTCTCCCCGGCCAGAAGCTGCGCCATGGCGGAATAGGCGGCGACTTCGACGCCGTACAACGCAATACCCGGCTTCATCGCCTTCGCCGCGGTGGCGCAGCCGGCAAGCAACCCGCCGCCGCCGACCGGGATCACCAGCACGTCGAGATCCGGCACATCCTGCAGCAATTCCAGCGCGAGCGTCCCCTGACCCGCCATCACGCCGAAATCGTCGTAGGGATGCACGAACACCAGGTGACGCTCCGCCGCCAGTGCCTCGGCGTGGGCCGCGGCCTCGGCCAGTGTCTCGCCGTGCAGCACGACATTGGCACCCCACGCGGCGGTGCGCGTCACCTTCGTCGCCGGCGTGAACTTCGGCATCACGATGGTGGCCGCAATGTTGCTCAGACCTGCATGCCGGGCGACTGCCTGGGCGTGATTGCCGGCCGACATCGCGATGACGCCGCGTTCGCGTTCGGCATCGCTCAGCAATGCCAGCCGGTTGGCCGCGCCGCGCTCCTTGAAGGCGCCGGTGACCTGCAGGTTGTCGAGCTTCAGCACCACCTCGGCGCCAGTGGCACGCGACACCGCTTCGCTCGGCAGGGCAGGCGTGCGCAACACACGGCCGGCAATCCGGTCGGCCGCCGCCTGCACATCGGCAAAGCGCAGCACGTCAGATGAACTTGATGCCGAGGATCTCGTACGAGCGGTCGCCGCCGGGAGCCGGGACAGAGACGGTGTCGCCCACCTTCTTGCCGATCAGCGCCTTGGCGAGGGGCGACGAGATCGACAGCCGCCCTCCCTTGATGTCGGCCTCATGCACGCCGACGACCTGGTAGGTGGCTTCCTTCTCCGTCTCCTCGTCCACCAGCCAGACATGCGCGCCGAACATCACATGCTCGCCGGACAGCGAGGACGGGTCGATCACCTCGGCCGAGGAGACGATTTCCTCCAGTTCGGCGATGCGGCCCTCGATGAAGGACTGACGTTCCCGGGCGGCATGGTATTCGGCGTTCTCCGAGAGATCGCCATGCGTGCGCGCCTCGGCGATCTGGCGAATGATCGATGGGCGCTCCGACGACTTGAGCTGACGCAACTCGTCTGCCAGCCGTTGCAAGCCTGGTGCGGTCATCGGAAACTTCTGCACGACACTCCGTCCTTCGATGGTCCAGTGCAATGAGAGGCCAGTCTTCCAGCCAAACGCAAGCGCCGCGACAGACCCACGTCTGGCCGCGACGGATGCTTCAGAACGATCCGCGAAAGTAGGACTGGAGGGGCGCGACTTCAAGCGTTCCGGTCTTCAAGGCCGCGATAGCGTGAACCGCGGCCCTGGCGCCCGCCATCGTCGTGTAGTTGGGAACGCCGTGGGTGAGGGCGCTGCGGCGGATCGCGAAGCTGTCGGCGATCGACTGCGGCGTGGAGGCGGTGTTGATCACCATCTGCACCTCGCCGGAGCGGATCGCGTCCACGCAATGCGGACGCCCCTCCAGGACCTTGTTCACGACCGAGACCGGCAGGCCGGCGTCGCGGATGCGGGCGGCGGTGCCGCGGGTGGCCATGATGGCGAAGCCCATTTCGGTGAGCCGCCTTGCGAGCGCCGGCAGACCCCGCTTGTCGGCGTCCTTTACCGACAGAAACACCGTGCCGGCCTCGGGCAGGATCACGCCGGCGCCGAGCTGGGATTTCGCGAACGCGCGTTCGAAGCTGGAATCGAGGCCCATCACCTCGCCGGTGGATTTCATTTCCGGGCCGAGGATGGTGTCGACATCGGGGAAGCGGGCGAACGGGAACACCGCTTCCTTCACCGCGACGTGCGGCGCGATCGCCTGATCGTCCAGGCGGAAATCCGCAAGCCGGGCGCCGGCCATGACGCGCGCGCCGATCTTGGCGACCGCCACGCCGGTGGCCTTGGCGACGAACGGCACGGTGCGTGACGCGCGCGGGTTCACCTCCAGCACGTATATCACATCGTCCTTGATCGCGTACTGCACGTTCATCAGCCCGACGACCCCGATCGCCTTTGCCATGGCCTCTGTCTCTGCCTTGAGCTCGGTGACGGTGGCGGGAGACAGCGTGTAGGGCGGCAGCGAGCATGCGCTGTCACCGGAATGGATGCCGGCTTCCTCGATATGCTCCATGACGCCGGCGACATAGACGGTCTCGTTGTCGGCGATGCAGTCGACGTCGACCTCGATTGCGTCATTCAGGTAGCGGTCGATCAGCACCGGGTTGTCGCCGGAGACGCGCACCGCCTCGCGCATGTAGCGATGCAGGCCGGCGCGGTCATAGACGATTTCCATGGCACGGCCGCCGAGCACGTAGCTTGGGCGGATCACCACCGGGTAGCCGATGCGTTCGGCGATGGTTTCGGCTTCTTCGGCCGAACGCGCCGTGCCGTTCTCCGGCTGGCGCAGGCCGATGCGTTGCAGCAGAAGCTGAAAGCGCTCGCGGTCCTCGGCGATGTCGATCGCATCGGCGCTGGTGCCGAGGATGGGGATCTTTTCGCGTGCCAGCGCCTGCGACAGCTTCAGCGGCGTCTGCCCACCGTATTGCACGATGCAGCCGAGCAGCGTGCCACGGCTTTCCTCGCGGCGAACCAGCGCGATGACGTCCTCGGCGGTGAGCGGCTCGAAGTAGAGCCGGTCGGAGGTGTCGTAGTCGGTGCTGACGGTTTCCGGGTTGCAGTTGACCATGATGGTCTCGAAGCCGGCATCCTTCAGTGCGTAGGCGGCGTGGACGCAGCAATAGTCGAACTCGATGCCCTGGCCGATGCGGTTCGGTCCGCCGCCGAGGATGATGACCTTCTGCCGATCGGTGGGATGCGCCTCGCAGACCGGCGTGCCGTAGCCGCCTTCATAGGTGGAATACATGTAGGGCGTCGCGCTGGCGAACTCCGCGGCGCAGGTGTCGATACGTTTGTAGACTGGGTGCACGCCGAGGCGGGCGCGCAGTGCGGCGACCTCGTCTTCCTTGTGCCCGGTCAGTTCGGCCAGGCGTTTGTCGGAGAAGCCGAGCGCCTTGATGCGGCGCAAGGCGCCGGATTCGTGCGGTAGCCCGCCGGCGGCGATCGTGCGTTCGGCATCGATGATGCGTTCCAGTTCGCGCAGGAACCATGGGTCGAACTTGCAGGCGTCGTGGATGTCTTCGACGGACAGGCCGGCGCGCAATGCCTGGGCCGCGACCAGCAGGCGGTCGGGGCGAGGGGCGGACAGTGCGGCGCGGAATGCGTCGGGGCCGCCGTCGCCGGGCGGCTCGATCTCGTCGAGGCCGGCCAGGCCGGTCTCCATGCTGCGCAGCCCCTTCTGCAGCGCTTCGGCAAAGCAACGGCCGATCGCCATCGCTTCGCCGACGGATTTCATCGATGTGGTGAGCAGCGCGGGGGTGCCGGGGAATTTCTCGAAGGTGAAGCGGGGGATTTTCACCACGACGTAGTCGATGGTGGGTTCGAAGCTTGCCGGCGTGACACGGGTGATGTCGTTGGCGAGTTCGTCCAGCGTGTAGCCGACGGCGAGCTTTGCCGCGATTTTGGCGATCGGGAAGCCGGTGGCCTTCGAGGCGAGCGCGGAGGAGCGTGAGACGCGCGGGTTCATCTCGATGATGACCATGCGGCCGTCGGCGGGGTTCACCGCGAACTGCACGTTGGAGCCGCCGGTATCGACGCCGATCGCGCGCAGGCAGGTGATCGAGGCGTCGCGCATCCGCTGATATTCCTTATCGGTCAGCGTGAGCGCGGGCGCGACGGTGACGGAATCGCCGGTATGGATGCCCATCGGATCGACGTTCTCGATGGAGCAGACGATGATGCAGTTGTCCGCGCGGTCGCGGACCACCTCCATCTCGAATTCCTTCCACCCCAGCACGGATTCTTCGATCAGCACTTCGGTGGTGGGCGAGGCTTCCAGGCCGCCGGCGACGATCTGCTCGAACTCCTCGCGGTTGTAGGCGATGCCGCCGCCGGTACCGCCGAGGGTGAAGCTGGGGCGGATGACGGCGGGAAGCCCCACGGTTGCCAACACGGTGCGCGCCTCATCCATCGAGTGGGCAATGGCGCTTTTCGGCGATTCGATCCCGATGGCGGTCATGGCATCGCGGAATTTCAAGCGGTCTTCGGCGCGCTCGATGACGTCCGCGCGGGCGCCGATCAGTTCGACGTTGTGGCGGGCCAGCACGCCCGATCGCGCGAGCTGCATCGCGGTGTTGAGCGCGGTCTGCCCGCCCATCGTCGGCAGCAGCGCATCGGATTTTTCACGCTCGATGATGCGTTCGACGATTTCGGCTGTGATGGGTTCGATGTAGGTGGCGTCGGCGAGGCCGGGGTCGGTCATGATCGTGGCAGGGTTGGAGTTCACCAGCACGACGCGGTAGCCGTCGGCCTTCAGCGCCTTGCAGGCCTGTGCGCCGGAGTAGTCGAACTCGCACGCCTGGCCGATGACGATCGGCCCGGCGCCGATGATCAGGATGGAGGAGATGTCGGTGCGTTTGGGCATGCGTTATCCCGTCATGGCCGGGCTTGACCCGGCCATCTACCCCGGCATGCAGATGGCCGGGTCAAGCCCGGCCATGACGGAATAAGAACGTTCACGTCGAGCGATCCAACAGGTTGCGTGCCGCGGCGACACCTTTCGGTGTTAGTTCCAGGTGCCAGTGGCATTGCAGCGCACCCTCCGGCAGGCGGATTGGCTCACGGATCAGGCCCTCGCGCAGGCAGGCGGCCACGGTATCGCAGAACACGTCGTAGCTGACGGCTCCGCCGGTGAGCGCAGCGAACCGCTCGAACCCGGCCTCGATGTTCGGCTCGTTGATCGTGTGGCCGAACGCGGTGGTCAGCAGCAGTGACTTCGCACCCATGTCACGCCTGCCGCTCGATCATTTCGACGAACCGCGCGAACAGATAGTGGCTGTCGGAGGGCCCCGGACTCGCCTCCGGATGGTACTGCACGCTGAATGCCGGCCGGTCGGTGCACGCGAGCCCCTCGTTCGAGCCATCGAACAGCGAGACGTGGGTTACCTTGGCGGTCGGCGGCAGGGTCTCGGGGTCAACCGCAAAGCCGTGGTTCTGGCTGGTGATTTCCACCTTTCCGGTCGCGAGGTCCTTCACCGGCTGGTTCGCCCCGCGGTGGCCGCGGTCGAGCTTGTAGGTCTTCGCGCCGAGCGCCAGCGCCAGCAACTGGTGGCCGAGGCAGATGCCGAACAACGGTACGCCGGCGTCCAGCACGGCGCGGATCGCCGGCACCGCGTACTCGGCCGTGGCCGCTGGATCGCCCGGTCCGTTGGACAGGAACACGCCGTCGGGCTTGCGGCGCAGAATGTCATCGGCCGTCGCCGTCGCCGGCACCACGGTCACGCTACACCCCGCGGAGGCGAGGCAGCGCAGGATGTTGCGCTTCGCCCCGTAGTCCACCGCCACCACATGGTGCTTCGGCGCCGTCTGCCGCCCGGTGCCCGTCGGCCAGGCCCAGCGCGTCTCGTCCCAGTCATAGGACTGGCGGCAGGAGACCTCCTTGGCGAGGTCCATGCCCGCCAGCCCCGGCCATGCGGCCGCCTGCGCCATCAAGGCTGCCACATCGAACCGGCCGTCGGGGGGAAATGCCAGCACCCCGGTCGGCGCGCCGCCGTCCCGGATGCGGATCGTCAGCGCCCGCGTATCCACTCCAGCCAGACCGGCGATCCCTCGCGCCCGCAGCCACGCATCCAGGTGCTGCACTGCCCGCCAGCTCGACGGCTCGGTAACGTCCTGCTTCACCACCAGGCCGCGGGCGGCGATGGTGGCGGCTTCCATGTCTTCGGCGTTGGTGCCGACATTGCCGATATGGGGAAAGGTGAACGTGATGATCTGCCCGGCGTAGGACGGGTCGGTCAGCGTCTCCTGGTAGCCGGTCATCCCGGTGTTGAAGCAGACCTCGCCCACCGGCGCGGGCGCGGGCGTATAGGCGCCAAAGCCACGGCCCCAGAAGACCGAGCCGTCGGCCAGGACGAGCGCGGCGGTGGCGCCGGTTGGCACCTCACTGACGTCGGGGGGGACGGGTTCGACGCGTGGCGCGGCCGGACCGCCGGGCAGGTCGGACAGCGCCAAGCCGGTGGCGGCGATGACCGCGGCCCAGTGGCGGGTGGGGATGGACCCGGCCTGGCGCCATTTGCGCACCGCCTCGGTGCCCACACCGGTCAGCCGCGCGGTGGCATCGGCGCCACCCAGCCGGTCGATGATCGCTTCCACGCTGGTCATGGCGGGCAACCTATGGGAAGCAATTTCCCAAGGCAACCGAAGAGCGCTCCTGTGGGAATTTTTCTCCGGCAACTCACATCCGCGCCACTTCACCTATTATAGAGGGACAATTTGGCGCGGAGAGGTTCCATGGGGCTCAGGGAGCAGTTCACCGAACAGCTCAAGGCGTCGATGAAGGCGGGGGACGCGCCGCGCACCTCCACGTTGCGGATGATCCTGGCCCGCCTGAAGGACGTCGACATCGCCGCCCGGCCGAAAGGCGTGGACCGCGTCCCGGACGAGGAGGTGGTTGCCGCCCTGCGCGGCATGGTGAAATCCCGCCGCGAGTCGGTGGACCTCTACCGGCAGGGCAACCGGCCGGACCTGGTCGCCAAGGAGGAAGCCGAGATCGCGGTGATCGAAAGCTTCCTGCCGCGGCAGATGGACGCGGCGGCGATGGCACAGGCGGTGGCGGACGCGATCGCCGAGACGGGCGCGGCCGGCATCAAGGACATGGGCAAGGTGATGGCCGCGCTCAGGGCGAAGCACGCCGCGACGCTCGACATGGCCAAGGCAGGTTCGCTGGTGAAGGCGAGGCTGTCGTGAGGGCCCGCTGTCATTGCGAGCCGAAGGCGAAGCAATCTCGGGGTAGTTGCGCACTCACCGCGGGATTGACGCGTCGCTTCGCTCCTCGCAATGACAGTGGGGCCATGGACCGCTGATGGCGCTGCCGGCCTCCTTCCTGGACGAACTGCGCACCCGCACGCCGCTAGCGGCGGTGATCGGACGGCGGGTGCGGCTGGCGCGGTCGGGGCGGCAGTGGAAGGGCTGCTGCCCATTCCACGGCGAGAAGACCCCGAGCTTCTACGTCTACGAGGACGGCCACTACCACTGCTTCGGCTGCGGCGCGCATGGCGACGCGATCGGCTTCGTCATGCAAAGCGAGGGCGCCGGGTTCATGGAGGCGGTGGAGCGGCTTGCCGCCGAGGCCGGGCTCGATGTGCCGAAACCAACGCCGGAGGCGGCGGAGGCGGAGCGGAAGCGGCACGACCTCGGCTCGGTGCTGGAGATGGCACAGGCGAGCTACCAGAGGCGCCTGTTCCTGCCGGAGGGGCGCCAGGCGCTGTCCTATCTGCTGGGACGCGGGCTCTCGGAGGCAACGATCCACCGCTTCGGCCTCGGGTGGTCGGGCGAGGGCCGCGGCGCGCTGGCGGCGGAATTGGGACGGGAAGGCGTCACGACCGACCAGCTTGTCGAAGCCGGATTGATGCGCCGGGATGATGAAACCGGCCGGGCCTTCGATCTGTTCTTCAATCGCGTGATGTTCCCGATCCGCGATCGACGCGGCCGGGTGATCAGCTTCGGCGGCCGCATCCTTGCGGACGGCCAGCCGAAATACGTCAACGGGCCGGAGACGGCGCTGTTTTCCAAGCGCCGCACCCTCTACGCGCTCGATCTCGCGCGCGATGCGGTGCGGGGCGGCGCTCCTCTGGTGGTGGTCGAGGGCTATATGGATGTGATCGCTCTCGCGCAGGCGGGTGTCGGCGGCGCGGTGGCACCACTCGGAACGGCGCTGACCGAGGAACAGCTCGAGGAGCTGTGGCGGCTCGCGCCGGCGCCGATCCTCTGCTTCGACGGCGACGCGGCCGGGGCACGTGCCGCCGCGCGTGCCGCGGAATTGGCACTCCCGCTGCTGGCGCCGGAGCGGACGCTGCAACTCGCGACGCTGCCCGCCGGCGAGGACCCCGACACGCTCGTCCGTCGCCAGGGCGCGGGTGGCATGCGGATGGTGCTGGACGCGGCGCGTCCGCTCGCCGAGGCACTCTACGACCTGATGCGTGAAGCGGGCGGCGAGGCGACGCCGGAACAACGCGCCGCGTTCCTTACACGTCTCGATCAGGCGGCTCGCCGGATTCCCGACAAGGCGCTGGCAGACGAGTACCGAGAGGCTTTGCGAGGGCGGTTTTACGCTGCCCGGCGCCGGAACCGGGGCAGCCGAGTGAGCAGCCAAGGTGCGGCGCCGGTTCGTGCGGTTCCTCGCCCGCGACCTGCCGCCGGGGCCGTGGCCACCGAGCGGTCGCGTATCCTGACGGCCATCCTGCTGCGGCATCCGGACCTGCTGCATGACGTCGAGCACGCCTATGCCGCGCTCGACCTGCCGCGGCCGCTCGATCGGCTCCGCGAGGCGCTGTGCAACTGGGTGAATACCGCCGATGTGCTTGACTCACAGGCAGTGATGGACCACCTCACGTCTTCTGGATTACAGGCCGAAGCTGAGCAGGCTTTGGCGGCGGTACCCGTGCCGCTGCCGGCCTGCGCAGCGTCGGCTGCGATGCCGGCGGAGGCCGAGGCAGGGTGGTGGCACATCTTCGGGTTCCTCAACGTCGAGCGGCTGCGGGAAGAAGTTGCCTTGGCCGAGGCCGCCTGTGCGGCAGACCTGACATCCCAGAGCCAGAGCCGCCTGGTCGCGCTGAAGGCGGCGCTGAACAAGGTCATGCGAGGTGAACCCGATGGCGTCGACCTTGCGGCATAAACATTGGAGTGCGGCAGCCGAGCGTGCGCGGCACCGCGATGACGTAGGAGTTCCCTGAGCGATGGCCACGAAGCCTTCTGTCGCCGCCGATACCGTGACCGCCGAGCAGGATGTGGAAACCACCCTGCTCGACGTGCAGACCGTCGCCGTGAAGCGGCTGATCGCGCGCGGCAAGGAGCGCGGCTACATCACCTTCGACGAGCTGAACGCGATCCTGCCGCCGGACCAGAACAGCTCGGAGCAGATCGAAGACGTGATGGCCAATTTCTCCGAAATGGGCATCCAGGTCGTCGAAGGCGAGGAGACCGAGGACGGCGACGCCCCGGTCGTGAAGGTCGAGAAGACCGAGGAAGCCGAGGAGGAAGAGCAGACCGGCAATGTCGACGAGGCGAGCCTCGGCCGCACCGACGACCCCGTGCGCATGTACCTGCGCGAGATGGGCAGCGTGGAGCTGCTGTCGCGCGAGGGCGAGATCGCTATCGCCAAGCGCATCGAGGCCGGCCGCGACATGATGATCGGCGGGCTGTGCGAGAGCCCGCTGACCTTCAAGGCGATCATCTCCTGGGACGATCAGCTCAAGGCCGGGCGGATGCTGCTGCGCGACATCATCGACCTGGAAGCGACGCAGGGCGCCGGCGCGCCGGCACCGGATGGCAGCGTGGCGGCGGACCCGTCGATAGCCACTGGCGGGGCGAACGGCGCCGCGGCACTCGATACCCCGGACGACCTCGATGGCGATGACGAGGGCGACGGCCCAGGGATCTCGCTCTCCGCGCTCGAGGAGAAGCTGAAGCCGGAGGTGCTGGCGACCTTCGAGGAGATCGAGGGGCTCTACAAGAAGCTGCACAAGATGCAGCACCGCCGCCTCGATACGATGACCTCCGGCGAGGAAGTCACCGTCCGGTCGGAGAAGTCCTACGAGCGTTCGCGTGAAGAGCTGGTCAGCAAGGTCGAGCAGGTCCGGTTGCACAACAACCGCATCGAGGAGCTGGTGACCCAGCTCAAGCAGCTCAACCAGCGGCTGACCGCGCTGGAAGGCCAGCTCATGCGCATGGCGGAAGGCAGCAAGGTGAATCGCGAGGAGTTCCTGAAGAACTATCGCGGCCACGAGCTGGATCCGAACTGGATGGAGCGGGTCGGCAAGCTGCCCGGCAAGGGCTGGAAGACCTTCGTCACCAGGCACGCGACCGACATCGGCAATGTCCGCACGCAGATCGCCGCGGTGGCGAACGACGCGAGCCTGCCGATCAGCGAATTCCGCCGCGTCTACATGACGGTGGGCCGCGGCGAGCGGGACAGCGCGCGGGCGAAGAAGGAGATGATCGAGGCGAACCTGCGCCTGGTGATCTCGATTGCCAAGAAATACACCAATCGTGGGCTGCAGTTCCTCGACCTGATCCAGGAGGGCAATATCGGCCTGATGAAGGCGGTCGACAAATTCGAATACCGCCGCGGCTACAAGTTTTCGACGTATGCCACGTGGTGGATCAGGCAGGCGATCACCCGCTCGATCGCCGATCAGGCGCGGACGATCCGCATCCCGGTGCACATGATCGAGACGATCAACAAGCTGGTGCGCACGTCCCGGCAAATGCTGCACGAGATCGGCCGTGAGCCGGCGCCCGAGGAGCTGGCCGAGAAGCTCGGCATGCCGCTCGAGAAAGTTCGGAAAGTGCTGAAGATCGCCAAGGAGCCGATCAGCCTGGAGACGCCGATCGGCGACGAGGAGGACAGCCACCTCGGCGACTTCATCGAGGACAAGGCTGCGGTGATCCCGCTGGATGCGGCGATCCAGGCCAATCTGCGTGAGGCGACAACGCGGGTGCTGTCATCGCTGACGCCGCGTGAGGAGCGCGTGCTGCGCATGCGCTTCGGCATCGGCATGAACACCGACCACACGCTGGAGGAGGTCGGCCAGCAGTTCAATGTGACGCGCGAACGCATCCGCCAGATCGAGGCGAAGGCACTTCGGAAACTGAAGCATCCGAGCCGGAGCAGGAAGCTGCGGAGCTTCCTGGACGACTGAAGCGCGGGCGAACCGCGGGCAAGGGGAGACGGGCAGGCATGGAACCGGTGGCACGGGTCACCGTGATGGTGACGTTCCTCCGGATGGACCGGCCGCCGCCGGGTCCGGCCCCGGGGCTGCCGAGCGAGTTCCAGGTCGTGCGGCTCGCCGCGCCGACCGTTGCGTTCTACCGCTTCCTCTACAACACGGTCGGCGCCGACTATGTGTGGTGGCTGCGACGGACCATGCCGGATGACGAGCTCGCGGCATTGCTGCGCGATCCGCTGGTGTCGATCCACGTGCTGTACAACGGTGGCGAGCCGGCAGGTTTCTTCGAGCTCGACGCGCGGAGCTGGTCGGACGTCAACCTGAGCTATTTCGGCCTGATGCCGCACGTCATCGGCACCGGCGTCGGCTATCTGTTCCTGTGCCACGCGGTGGACACGGCCTGGCGGCTGGGAGCGCGTGGTATGACGGTGAACACCTGCACCGCGGACCATCCGCGCGCGCTGCCGACCTATCTGCGCGCGGGCTTCCGTACCGTGCGCCAGGTGCGCGAGCTGTGGAGCGTGCCGCTGCGGCTGGGGATGCGGATACCGGAGCACCTGCGGAGCTGATACCGGCGTTGGAACGGACAGCAAGGAAGATTCACCACAGAGAGCACAGCGGCCCATGTCGTTGCGAGCCGAAGGCGAAGCAATCTCGCGGTGGGTGCGCACTCGCCCCGAGCTTGTTTGGCCGCGTCAAGCCCGGCCACCGCTGCGCTCCTCGCAATGACAGGGGTCCAAGTGCACTCCGTGTCTGTGTGGTGAATCCTGTCACCCCTCCAGTACATGCCCGAGGGCGCGCAGTGGCCGCAGATCGTCGCAGACGATCTTGGTGATGGCCAGCATCGGCACGGCGAGGATCGCGCCCGGCACGCCCCACATCCAATACCAGAAGATCAGCGCCAGGATGACCGCCACCGGATTGATGGTGAAGCGCCGTGCCATCAGCATTGGCGTCACGATCTCGCCTTCCACCACATGAATGGCGAAATAGAGACCGACGGGGAGTACCGCCCACCAGCTCACGCCAAGCGACAGGACGCTTGCCATCAGGAAGATGACTATGCCCACCATCGCGCCGAGGATCGGCACGAAATTCAATACAAAGGCGATCACCCCCCAGAGCAAGGGATTGGCCACGCCGCACGCCCACATGACACCAAGCGTCAACAGGCCGACCACGCCATTGATCAGTGTGACGCTGATAAGATAGACTGAGATGTCGCGCTCGATGTGCACCGAGATTTCCACCGCCTGCCGCTTCTCTGCGAAGCGAGGCAGGACTTCGACGAAGCGGCGCAGGAATGTCTCGCCCGCCACCAGCAGGTAGAACAGCACGATCAGCGTGGTGAACAGCCCGGCGGCGATCGTCGCGGTGCCGCTGAACAGGGCGCCCATTATGTTGACCGAATGAGCCGGCGGCGCCTGCGGCAGCGTAGTGGCGCTGCCATTGGTGAATCCCTGCAGCTGTTCGAGCATCCACTGCATGCTACTGATCGGGCGCGCCAGGAATGCGACCTTCTCCTGTAACTGTGGGATCGCATCGGGCAGCTTGCCCGCCCATGAGGCCGCTGGGCCGGCGATGCCGCTGACCAGCGCGGTGAGGCCGATGACAAGCAGAATGATCGCCAGCAGGGCACCTATGCCGCGCGGCACCCCTACTCGGTCGGTCATCCGAACCAGCGGCTGCAGCAACAGCTTCAGCACGATCGCCAGTACAACCGGCAACACGATCTCCGCCGCGACGTAGAGTGCGGTCAGCAGGGCGAGAATGAAGAGTCCGGCGAGAAAGATCGTGCGTGGTTCGGTGGGAAGCGGCATTTCTTCCCGCTCCTCGTAAGCCACGGCAGCGGGACTTGCCTGGCGAACGGCGTCAACCGTCTCATTGACCACTTCGGCGGTGGCGGTTGTGATCGCCTGCGCTTCCGCTACCTGGGCACTCATGCCGACGCTCCTTTAAGGGTATCCGAGCCATCGGCGGGAACGCTGCCGAGTCCAGGCGGTTCGTCAGACGATAGGCGCATTGATCTCGCGCGCCAGCTTCTGCTTCATCGCCGCGGCGAATGCCGGATAATCCTGACAAGTTAGTGCGAAGGCGCCCGGACCCCCGATCACCTCTTCGGTATATGACTGCAACAGGTCAGGCTCCTCATGCAGGATGCAGAGGCCGTTGATGGTGATGCCGGCGGTCGCCATCCGGTCGCGGATCGGCCCGGGTGGAATCCCGTCATTCGAACGGCCGTCGCCGATGACATTCACCATCTGGCGTTTCGGCGTATCGGGGATGTGGCTGAGCAATGTCAGCGATGCGAGCAGCGCCTCGCCGATCGCGGTCTTCCCGGCCGGCACGATGCGCGGCATGTTGTCGACCGCGTCGGCGAAGGCGTTGGCGTCGGCTGCGGAGGCAATCAGCGTCCAGTCGGCGATGACCTCCTGCGCACCGGCGCCTGACCAGAGCAGCAGCGAACACAGGCTGGCACGCGCCGGCCCGCCGATCAGGCCGGCGATGATCGCGGGCTCGCGCAGCGCCGCGGCCATGCCGCCGGCGATCAGGCCGAACTCCTCATAGGTGACGCTGGCCGAGCCATCCACCGCCAGCACCAGGGCAAGATCCACTGCATCCATGGCGGAGGATTGAAGCCCATCGCCAGGCGCCGCGCACGCACACTCTTGAGCGAGCGGTGATTGCGGCAGAGTATCCGCCTGAGACCAGGAGGAGACCAGGGATGCCGGAGAGCCCCGCCGACAAATCTTTGCTGAGCCAGACCCGCCTGCCGCTCAACGGCCTGAAGGTGCTCGATCTGACTCTGGCGCGCGCCGGGCCCACCGCGGTGCGTCACCTGGCCGACTGGGGCGCCGACGTGATCAAGATCGAGCCGCCAGCGACCGACGGTGAGGATGTCGCCGGCAACCGCCACGGCTTCGACTTCCAGAATCTGCATCGCAACAAGCGCGCGATGACGCTGAACCTGAAGACGCCGGAGGGCCACGCCGCCTTCATGCGCCTGGTGAAGACCGCCGACATCGTCGTCGAGAACATGCGGGCCCAGGTGAAGCACCGGCTGAAGGTGTCGTACGACGACGTGAAGGCGGTGAACCCGCGCATCGTCTACGGCAGCATTTCCGGATTTGGCCAGACCGGGCCGTACGGCCATCGCGCCGGGGTGGACCAGATCGCCCAGGGCATGGGCGGGCTGATGTCGATCACCGGCCTGCCCGGCCAGGGTCCGGTGCGCGTCGGCATCCCGATCGACGATCTCACCGCGGGCAACCTGCTGGCACTCGGCATCATGATGGCGATCTTCGATCGCGAGCGCACCGGCGTCGGCCGCTGGGTCACCACGTCGCTGCTGGAAGCGCAGATCTTCATGCTGGACTTCCAGGCCTCGCGCTGGCTGATCGCGAAGGAGGTCGCACCGCAGGCGGGCAACGACCATCCGACCGGCATTCCCACCGGCGTGTTCCCGACCAGCGACGGCCATATCAACATCGCCGCCAGCTCGAGCCGGGTGTTCGGGCGGTTCTGCGATGCGATCGGGCAGCCCGCCTGGAAGGACAAGCCGGAGTGGAAGGACCAGAAGTCGCGCAGTGGGCGTCGCCAGGAGATCAATGCGGCGATCGGCGAGATCACCAGGATGAAGCCGTCCGAATACTGGATCGACCTGCTGGAGGGCGCCGGCGTGCCGTGCGGGCCGATCTACACGATCGACCAGGTGTTCGCCGATCCGCAGGTGCGGCATCTCGAAATGGCGACGCCGATGCATAGTCCGGTGGCCGGCGACGTTGAGGTGGTGGCCTCGGCGATCAGCATCACCGGCTTCTCCAAGGCGATCCGCCAGCCGACGCCGGAGATGGGATCGAGCACCGACGCGGTGCTGGCCTCGGTCGGCTACAGCGCCGACGAGATTGCCGAGATGCGCAAGAAGGGAGCGATCTGATGGACACCGTGCCGAGTGGCGGGATCACCCGCGAGTATGCCGGCGGCAAGATGCTGGCGGCGAAGGATGACGGCGTCGGGCTGATCACCTTCAACCAGCCCGAGAAGCGCAACGCCATGTCGATGGAGATGTGGGCCGGGCTGGGCGAAATCCTCGACGAGTTCGCCGAGGACAATTCGGTCCGCGTGGTGATCATGACCGGGGCGGGCAACAAGGCGTTCGTCTCGGGCGCGGACATCAGTCAGTTCGAGAAGAACCGCTCGAACGCCAATGCGCAGCAGGAATACGACCGGCAGACCAGCATCGGGCGGGCGAAGTTCTCCGCGTTCCCCAAGCCGATCATCGCGCGCATCCGCGGCTACTGCCTGGGCGGCGGGCTGGCGATCGCGATGCAGGCGGACCTGCGGATCGCCGCGGTAGACAGCCAGTTCGGCATTCCCGCGGCGAAGCTGTCGATCGCCTACGCGCCGGATTCGGTGAAGCGGCTGATCGACCTCGTGGGTCCGGCGCACGCGCGCATGATGCTGTATACCGCGCGGCGGATCGACGCAGAGGAAGCGGAGCGCATCGGGCTGATCAACCAGATGGTGGAGGATGAGGAGCTGAACGACGCGGTGCTGGATATCGCGCGCACGATCGCCGACAACGCGCCGCTGTCGGTTGCCGCGTCGAAGCTGACGATCAACGAGATGCTGAAGGACGAGAGCCAGCGCGACATGGCAGCGATCCGGCGCATGTCGGAGACCTGCTTCAACAGCGCGGACTACAAGGAAGGCCGCACCGCCTTCATGGAGAAGCGCGCGCCGCGCTGGCAGGGACGGTAGGTGTAGTCGCCCCCACCCCAACCCTCCCCCGCTTCGCGGGAGAATGGGCGCGGTAGATGGGACAACGCTCCCTCTCCCGCGCAGCGGGGGAGGGTTGGGGTGGGGGCCTGGCGATCACTTGGTCGCAGGTGGCTTGAGCGACTGCGTCACCATGTCGCTCACCCGGTCGGCGATCGTATCGGCCGCGACGCGGGCCTGCGTATCGTCGTTCCAGTTGGCGAAGACAGGCTTGTATGCCTCGCTGAGCTGACGCGTCTGCTCCAGCGCGCCGGCGAAGTCCGCATCGGCAAGCCGCGCCGAGGCGCTCTGCAGCAGCTCCGGCGACGGATCCGCTTGTGGCGGCGTCCGCGGCGCACTGCGCAGGCGCGTCCAGGTCGCGATACTGGTCATCCACGACGTCGCCGGAACGCCATGCGACACCTGGTCCTGCAGGGCACGGAAGTCCTGCCGCAACTGCGCCGCTCCGGGAATGCCGGTGGCGGCGTATGGCTCGATCTGGTCGAGCAGCGGCTTCAGATCGCCGAGGTCGGCGCCGCTCGCACGCACCACGGCCAGCTCGGCGGCGAACGGCATCGGACGGCGCAGCGTCTCACTCAGCCGCACCAGCGCCAGGGTCCGGATCAGCGTCGCCGCCTGCTCGGTCCGCCGCGTCGCGGCGGCGAAGTCGGCCTGCTGTTTCGTGATCTGCGCCGTCGCGGCGGCGAGGCGCTGGGCGATGTCCTCGGCTCTCCGCTCCTGTTGCGCCACCGCAAGCGAGCTCTGCTCTGCCGTGCGTCCCGCCGGTGTCCTTATGCCGATCGCCGAGAGGACGGAGTCTTCCCAGAAAGGCGCGGTCAGGCTGACCGCCAGAGCGATAAGGGCGAGGGGGAGGGCCCGCCGTCCCACTGCCTGGGGCGCCGCCGGGGTTTCGTTTGCCGGGCGGTATGGTTCTTCGACCGGCCGTTCGGCCTCAGCGGTGCTGGCTGGAGCAGGAAGCATTACCGACTCCGAAACTCCCCCTCCCCTTGCGGGAGGGGGTTGGGGGGAGGGGTCAGGCTGGGGCAGGTCCTCGATCGCGGTGCCGCGCGACGGTGCGCCGCCTGGCTTGGCGAACACATCGGGCAGAGCGGGTGCCGGCTTCCTGGCCATCATCGACTCCCGTTTCTTGCCAGGACGTTATGTGTCGTTGCCTGACGTGCGTGCGGCATCTTCATGCGTAGGCCGGTGCCGCTGCCAACTGGGTTTTCTTCAGTTCGGCGCTGACGAAGCCCCAGAGTTCGCGAATCTCTGCCGCCGCCTTGCCGTCCGGCTCGAATTCCGTCGCTGTCTGCCCGGCTGCCGCCGCGGTGGGGAAGGCGGTGCGGAAGCGCAGCACGCCGGCAACGCGGCCCTGCCGGGCGAGGATCGGGATGGCCTCCTCCACGGCGCGGATGCGGCGCCCGGCCGGCGCCTGCGTGACAGCGAAGGCGTAGCGCTTGCCCGACTGCTCGATCATCTCGACCACCGCTGGCAGCGCGTCGAAATCGTCGCTGGTCGGCCGCGACGGCACCAGGATGAAGTCGGCGGCGCGCATCACGCTCAACAGGAAGGTGTGCACCGAGGGCGGCACGTCGATGATGACGAGGTCGGCCGCGTCGGCCTCGCGCAGCCGGTCGAGCACCGGGAAGAGCTGATCCGGTGTGGGCGCCGCCAGCGCCGGGTTGGGCTGCTCCGCCGCGTCGGCGGTGCGCCGGTTCCACCATTTCGACAGCGAAGCCTGCGGGTCGAGGTCGATGAACACGACGCGCTGCCCCTCCGACGCCGCCAGCACGCCGAGCTCGCGGGCCAGCGTGGAAGCGCCGGCGCCGCCCTTCTCCTTGGCCAACATGAGGATGTGCATGGCGCCCCGCGTCCCCCGCCGGTTGGTAGTATAGCTAGCGTAACCAGTGTAGGGCGGAAAAGCGAAGCGCATTCCGCCGTCCGCGCTCACCCGGCGCGTTCTGTCCGCCGCCGGATCGCCGCTGCCCGTGCCAGCACGTTCTTGGCACGCTGCACCACCGGAACGTCGATCATCGCGCCTTCGAACTGCACCGCGCCGAGGCCCTGTGCGAACGCCGCGTCGTAGGCGGCGACCATGCGTTCGGCGCGTTCCACTTCCGCCGCGGTGGGGGAGAATTCCTCATTCAGCACCGGCACCTGCAGCAGATGGATCGCGCTCGCGCCAGCGAAACCAAGCCGCTTCGAGCGGCGCACGATGGCCCGGAATGCCTCCTGATCGCGGAAGTCGGCGATGGAGCCGACGAAACCCATCGGCAGGATCCCCGCCGCACGCGCGGCGAACAGCGTGTGCTGCTTAGGATACAGTAAGCCCTCCGGGTCCGGCAGCATCCCCACATCGGCGGTGAAATCCTCCGTCCCCAGGCTGAGCGCCACCACGCGCGGATGCGACTTCGCGATTGCCTCGATGCGGAAGAACCCGGCCGCCGTCTCCACCAGCACGACGAACTGGATTGCGCCCGGCTTCAGTCCGCGTTCGGCTTCCAGTTCCTCGACGATGTCGGCCGCCGCCTGGACGAGTTCCGGGCTGTCCACCTTGGTCAGCATCAGGGCGGCGACGCCGGGGATCACCGCAGCTTCCAGGTCGCGCACCAGTAGGCGCCAGGGGCGGTTCACCCGCACCAGCACGTCGGCGCCCTTGCGCGACACAAGCGGGATCGCGTCAGCGATCAGCGTGCGGGCGCGCTCCTTCTCCGACGGCGCCACCGCATCCTCGAGGTCGAGAATGATGCCGTCGGCGCCGCGATCCGCGCCGGTGCGCACGAATTTCTCCGCCGTCACCGGCACGAACAGCAGCGAACGCCAGGCGGGAAGGTCGTCACGCATGGGAGGGGTTCCTATTGTCATTGCGAGGAGCGTAGCGACGAAGCAATCTCGCGCCAATGGGGCACGAGAACTTCGTCTACATCCTGACCAACGATCGGCACACGGTACTCTACACCGGCATCACCAATGACCTGTTGCGTCGCGTCTCGCAGCACCGGGCGAAGGCGATCACCGGTTTCACCAGTCGGTACAACGTCGACAAGCTGGTCTTCTACGAGCAGACGAGCGACGTGCTTGCGGCGATTGCTCGGGAGAAGCAGATCAAGGCAGGTTCCCGACGGAAGAAGATCGCGCTGATCGATGGCATGAACCCGGATTGGCGAGACCTGTTCGAGGATTTGGTGTGAGGCGTGAGGCCGGCTTCGTTGTAGCGGTGCCGCACTGGCGCGAGATTGCCGCGTCGCTGCGCTCCTCGCAATGACAGTCGGTTTCAGCCCTCCTTCACAACGCCATCGGCCGCCAGCGCAGCGATCCGTTCGGTCGAATAGCCGATCGCGCCGAGCACCTCGCGCGTGTGCTGGCCGAGCGTTGGCGCGGGATGGCGCAGCTTGCCGGGGGTGGCGGACAGGCGCGGAATCACGTTGTGCATCAGCACCGACCCGGCTTCCTCGTCCGGTGCCTCGACGATCACGCCGCGCGCCTGGATGTGCTCGTCGGCAATGAGCTGGTCGATCTCGTAGACCGGAGTGGCGGTGACCTCGGCCGCCTGGAAGATCGCCATGTTCTCGTCCAGCGTACGCGCCGCAATGAACTCCGCCACCGCGCCGTCGCATTCATCGATGTGGCGCACGCGGTCGGTGTTGGTGCGGAAGCGCGGATCGTCGATCATTTCCGGCTTGCCGATGGCACGGAACACGCGCTCGGCCATCGCCTGGATCGACGCCGAAATGGCAATGTAGCGGCCATCCTTCGTCGCATACACATTGCGCGGCGACGTCGTCAGCGAACGGCTGCCGGTGCGCTGCGGTTTCTCTCCCGACACGCGATAGCTCGCCGCCTCGGGCCCCAGGATGGAAATGATCGGATCGAGCAGCGGCAGATCGATCACCTGCCCGTTGCCGCCATGTTCGGCAACGCGCAACGCGATCATCACGGCATAGGCGCCATACAGCCCGGCCACCATGTCGGCCAGCGCCAGCGGCGGCAGCACCGGCGGGCGGTCGCCGAACCCGTTCTTCGACGCGAACCCGGACATCGCCTCTACCAGCGTGCCGAAGCCCGGCCGGTCGCGATACGGTCCGTCCTGGCCGAAGCCGGTGATGCGCACGATGATCAGCTTCGGGTTTCGCGCGTGCAGCACATCAGGGCCGAACCCCATCTCCTCCAGCGTGCCGGGGCGGTAGTTCTCGATCAGCACCTGGCTCTGCGCGAGCAGATCCATCAGCGCATCGCGTCCGGCCTGCGGACGCAGGTTCAGCGCCAGACTCTTCTTGTTCCGCGCATAGACTTTCCAGTGCAGGCTCAGTCCCTTCACGCGCCAGGCGCGCAGCGGATCGCCGGTGCGCGGGTCCTCGATCTTGATCACCTCGGCGCCCTGGTCGGCCAGTTGCAGGCTCAGCATGTTGCCGGCCACCAGGCGCGACAGATCGACCACGCGCATGCCGTCGAGCGGCGCGCTGGCGTTCGGTTCGAAATCGATGCGTGGGATCATTGCGTGCTCTTCGGGATGCGTTAGTCTGTGTCCAGACGCCGGTGGCCCGCAAGGGCTGAAACGGGAAAGCGAAGAGCTGCTGCCCCCGCAACTGTGCGCGGCGAGCCCCCGGACCAAGGCCGGGGGCAGGCCTGGTGCCGATGTGCCATTGCCCGATGGGCGAGAAGGCGGCGACAGGTCAAGACCCGCGAGCCAGGAGACCGGCCGGCGTCGAGACTGCACGCGCGCGGCGGGCGGGGTGTACCGGTGCAGCGGGGGTGAACCCGCAGGCGGGCTGTCGTCAATCGATGACGGAGGACCCCGCATGCGCCGGTTCCATTACGCTGCCCAAACGCAAATCTCGTCATGCCCGCGCAAGCGGGCACCCACCGCCTCCACTGTCATTGCGAGCGAAGCGAAGCAAGCTCGTGGTCGGTGCGCACTCACCCCGAGCTTGCTTCGTCGCTTCGCTCCTCGCAATGACACTGGGGGCCGATCGACATGCTTGTTCGCGGCCATGACGATGATGGCCGGCTTCACCCCCGCTCTGGCCGCCGATCCCGACACGCCGGCGCACGAGATCGTCGTCACCGCCACGCGCATCCCGACGCCGGTGCTCGACATTCCCGCCGGCGTTTCCGTGATCGATCGACAGACAATCGAAAACCGCGGCTACACCACGCTGACCGACGCATTGTCGGCAATCCCCGGTGTGCGCGTGAGCCAGTCCGGTGGGCCGGGCGGTAATGCCAGCGTGTTCGTCCGTGGCACCAACTCCAATGCCGTCCTGGTGCTGCGCGACGGCATGCCGCTGAACGATGCATCCGATGCGTCGGGTGCGTTCAACTTCGGCGTCGACACGCTCGCCGATGTGGAGCGCATCGAGATCATCCGCGGACCGATGGCGGCACTGTATGGCTCCGGTGCGATCGGCGGCGTGATCAACCTGATCTCGCGTCAGGGCCATGAGCAGGGCGTGCACATCACCGGCGATCTGGCCGGCGGCTATCCGAAGCAGATCCAGGGCAACGTCAACGCATCCGGCATCGAGGGCCCGCTCGACTATTCCGCAACATTCGAATCGCAGTCGCTGCGCGGCTACGACGTGACGCCGCAGCGCGAGAGCATCTACACCGGCGTCCCCGACGGTTTCCGCGCGATGGTCGGCACGCTCAACCTGGGCTACACGCCGGTCGACGGAACCCGCCTCTCCTTGTCCCTGCGTGCCCGGCGTGCGGTGTTCGGCTTCAACGCGCTGGGCAATCCGACATTCGATGACGCCAATTCCACCGGGCACGCTGATTCGCTGCTGGGGCGCATCGGCGTGACCTCGAAACTGTTCGGCGGCACCTATGAAACCAGCGTGTTCCTCGGCCGGCTGCAGGAGGATCGACACTACACCGAGCTATTGAACCCACTCGATCCAAACCTGGCGACCAACGATTCGCGCTACCACGCCTATCGCACCGACCTGCAATGGAACCACACGGTGCATCTCAGCGATCTGCTGGATGTGCCGATGCTGTCGGCGACCGATCTCACCTTCGGCTACGAGCACATCGCCGACACCGTGAAGGTGCGGGTGAATTCATCATCCAGTGGCTTCGGCTTCCAGCAGAGTGCCAAGGCCTACATGAACACCGATGCGACCCATGCCGGGCTGCAGACCACACTGTGGCAGCGTCTTACGCTGACCGGTCAGCTCCGCCAGGACTGGGTTGCCGGCAATGCGCCGTTCACCTGGCGGCTCGGCGCGGTGCTGGACGTGCCGGAGGTCGCCACGCGGTTCAAGGCGGCATACGGTACCGCGTTCCGCGCGCCATCGCTGTTCGACCGCTACGGCGTCGACTCGTTCGGCTATGTCGGCAATCCGCACCTGAAGCCGGAGAGCGCGCAGGGCTGGGAGGTCGGCTTCACCACCACGTTCGACGCTTTCGCGCACAAGGACTTCGTCAGCTTCGGCGCGACCTACTTCAACGAGCAGGTGCAGAACCTGATCGTCGCGCAGTTCGTGCCGGTGGATACAGCGGTCAATATCGGTTCGGCGCATATCCAGGGTGTCGAGACGCAACTGACGATGCGCCCGGCAGGCTGGCTCGTGCTGCAGGCCACTTACACGTTCACCGACGCGCAGAATGCCGATCTCGGGTCGCGGCTGCTGCGTCGTCCGCAGCACGCGGCCTCGTTCGACGCGACGATCACGCCGCTGCCGGGACTGACCATCGTGCCCGAGCTGCGGCTCACCGGCGCGTTCCAGGACTTCCTGGTGGACGACAACGGCTTCAGCACCAATGTTGGCACGTCGCCGCACGGGCTGATCGCCAACCTCACAGTCACCTACGACGTGGCGCCGCGCGTGCAGCTCTACGCCAACGGCCGCAACCTGTTCTATTCGCGCTTCGAGCCGGTGAACGGCTACCAGACGCCCGGGCCGTCATTCCTGGCAGGCGTGCGCGTGAGGCTGTAACGCCTGCACCCCTGTCATTACGAGGAGCGCAGCGGTGGCCGGGCTCGACCCGGCCAGGCAATCCCGATGACCATGCGCACTGCCCATCGGGATCGCCTCGCCTTCGGCTCGCGATGACAGAGGGCCGACCACGGAATCCACTCGAGCCACACCATAACAATCGAGGAAGCGCTCATGTTCGCGTGGTTCTCCGATCTCACGTCGCGCGAACGCCGCACCATGCTGGCCTGCCTTCGGCGGCTGGCTCGCGGGTCGCGACGGACGCATTAACCTCGATTTCAGGACTTTGAGGTCAAATGGCGCTTCCTGGACGGAAAGCAGCCCATGCTCTCCCGCATCGCAAGGCTTGCCGCCTTCATCGGTCATGCCCGTGCCAGGCTCCTCCTGGTGGCCAGCGGCCTTCTCATCGGCCTGACCGTGGCGGCCGGTGCCGTCCTGCTCCTCACCGAACTGCGGCGGGAGGATGTCGCCGACACCGAGCGGGAGTTGAAGAACCTCGCGCTGATCCTCGCCGAGGAGACGGATCGAAGCTTCCAGGCGGCGGAGATGGTACAGCTTGGCCTGATCGAACACATGCGCGAGCTCGGCATCGATTCGCCCGAGAAATTCGAGGCCCGGATGGGCTCGATCGAGGCGCACCAAAACCTGAAGGATCGCATCGCCGGCCTGCCCAATATCGATGCCATAGCGCTGATTGATCTGCATGGCAGGATTCTCAATATTTCCCGTTTCTGGCCAGCCGGCAGCATCGACGTGACCGATCGGGACTTCTTCAAGGCCCTCAATGGCGATGCGTCCCTGACCTCAGTCATCAGCGAACCGATCCTGAACCGCGCCAACAGCACATGGACACTCCTGTTCGTCCGCAAATTCACCACGCCCGACGGACGGCTCTTGGGCTTCGTGAGCTGCGGCATACAACTTGCCTATTTCGAGGCCCTGTTTTCCAGGATATCGCTGAATGATGGGAGCACCTTCGCGCTCTACCGGCGCGACGGCATGCTGCTGGCGCGTTACCCTCATGTCGATCCGAAGATTGGCAGGACGTTCGGCGACCCGGCCAACTTCGACCGCGTTGCCAGCGTTGCCACGTCGCTCGACGGTCTCGTCAGGCTGACCAGCGTCATGGATGGCAAGGACCGGCTGGTCGCCCCACACAGCCTGACACACTACCCCCTTATCATGGCCGTCAGCGACACCATCGACGCGGTCCTCGGTCCTTGGCGTGCCGAGGTCGGCGTGTTCGGCGGTGGTGCAGTGCTGCTGGAGCTGGTCGTCGCCGGAATCATCGTGCTCGGCGTTCGCCACCTGCGCGGCTACGAGAGGCTGGCGGCGGCAAACGCCGCGCGGCTCGAGGCCGAAGCTGCGAGAGCGCTCGCCGTGTCCGAGCTTCGCCGGGCACACGAGCGCGAGGAAGCTGCGCGCAAGCTGCGGACGCAATGGATCCGCTTCGACACCGCCCTGAGCAACATGCTGCAAGGCCTCGTGATGTTCGATGATGCGGGCAGGCTGCTGGTGGCCAACCGCTGCTACGCCGAGCTGTTTGGTTTGCCAGCCGACGAGCTCGTCGAAGGCACGCCGTACGCCGAGCTGATGGAACGCCTGGTCACGGTCGGCAATATCGGGCACGGCGACATGATAGAGATGCGGGAACGGCGAGACCATATGGTCGCCGCGCGTTCCGGTGAGGCCTTCACCTGGGAGCTGGAGGACGGCCGCGTCTTCATGGTCACGCACCAGCCGATGGAGGCGGGCTGGCTTGCCACCTATGAGGACATCACCGAACGCCGCAAGGCCGAAGCCAGGATCTCCTATCTGGCGCACCACGATGCGCTGACCAACCTGCCGAACCGCGCGCTGTTCCGCGAGAAGCTCGAACAGGCCATCGTCCATGCGCGGCGGGGGCAGGGTCTGGCGCTGCTCTGCCTCGATCTCGATCAGTTCAAGGCGGTCAACGATACTTTCGGCGAAACCGTCGGCGACGCCCTCCTGCAGGCCGTCGCCGAGCGACTGTTGGAGCGGATGCGGGAGACCGATACCGTCGCGCGGCTTGGTGGCGACGAATTCGCCGTCGTCCAGGCCCCGATCGACAAGCCGACCGATGCGACCGGTCTCGCCAGGCGGCTGATCGAGCTGTTCGACGTGCCGTTCGACGTCGCCGGGCACCAGATCGTGATCGGCACCAGCATCGGCATCGCTTTCGCGCCACAGGATGGCCTGGATCCTGACCAGCTGTTGAAGAGCGCCGATCTCGCGCTCTACCGCGCGAAGGTCGACGGCCGCGGCATTTATCGGTTGTTCCATGCCGAGATGGACGCGCAGATGCAGGCGCGCCGCCTGCTGGAACTGGATCTCCGCGAGGCGCTGAAGGTCGGGCAGCTCGAGCTGTTCTATCAGCCGATCGTTGATTTGCAGGCGAGCGCGGTGACCGGCTTCGAAGCGCTGCTACGCTGGCGCCATCCGGAAAGGGGCATCATTCCGCCGAGCATGTTCATCCCTCTCGCCGAGGAGATCGGCCTGATCGTGCCGATCGGTGAGTGGGTGTTGCGTGAGGCCTGTACCGCATGCGCGTCCTGGCCAGGCGAGATGCGGGTCGCAGCCAACCTCTCGCCGGCGCAGTTCAAGAGCCGGAACCTGGTCTCCGCGGTCGCCCAGGCATTGCGCGAAGCCGGCCTGGCACCCGATCGATTGGAACTGGAGATCACCGAAACGGTGATACTACAGGACACCGACGCGACGCTGGCAACATTGCATCAGTTCCAGGCGCTCGGCGCCCGCATCGCCATGGACGATTTCGGCACGGGCTATTCCTCGCTGACCTTTCTGCGGCGCTTCCCGTTCGACCGCATCAAGATCGATCAGTCTTTCGTGCGCGATATGTGCGACAAGCAGGATTGCGGCGCCATCGTTCGCGCGGTGGCCGGCCTGAGCAACGAGCTTGGCATGGCAACCACGGCCGAGGGCGTCGAGACACTGGAACAGCTCGATGCGGTCACCCTGGCCGGCTGCACCGAGGTCCAGGGCTATCTGTTCAGCCCGGCCGTGCCAGGGTGCGCGGTGCCGGATCTGTTGCGAACGATCGCCGATATGCTGGCGTCGCACGGTACGCGCGCGATGCCCGAACCCGTTGGGTAGGCCTGGCGCGACTTCCGGGCTATTCAACTCCGCATTTGCTCGCGCAAGCGTGCGGCGAGGCGCCCCCCCTGGCGTCCCATATTTCGCCATGAGTCCGGCTAGCTTGCATCCATCAGAGCAGAGGACTATCGGCCATGGCATCATTTACCGAGGACGCAATGAACAAGGCGGAAGACGCAACCGCGCAGATCGCCCGGCTGCGCGAGCAGGTCGAGGCGCTGATGAAGGACCGGGTGACCCCGGCGGTGGCTGACGCGGCTGGCCGCGCCGAGTCCGCCGTCTACGGCGCGGCGGATGCGGTGCGCGAGCAGGCCGAGGCGGTGTCCGGCAAGGTCCGGGAACAGCCGCTGCTGGCCATCCTGATCGCCGCGGGTGTCGGCTACGTGCTCGGCCGGTTCACCCGCTGATCCATGCGGACCCTCCGCCTGGCGCGCATCGCAGCGGAGGCGGAGGGTCTGCGCCTGCGCCAGCGAACGCGGCGCACCGCGATCCGAGTCGCATTTGGCGTCGTCGCGATGGGGTTTCTCGCGGGCGCCGTGGTGTTTGCCCACATCGCCGCGTGGTTCTGGCTGCGGCTTTACTGGGAAAGCCAGCACACGGCGTTGATCCTCGCCGGAGCCGATCTTGTGCTCGCGGCTTTCCTCGCCCTGCTGGCGGCGCGCTCGTCACCCGGTCGCATCGAGCTGGAAGCACTCGCCGTGCGCCAGCGGGCGATGGACCGCGCGGCGAGCACGCTGGCTTTTTCCGCGCTGGCGATGCAACTGCTCCGTCTACTCACCAGCCTGCTGTCGCACTGGCGGTCCCTCGGCTAGCGCATTCGCTCCCAGATGCCGGTCTCCTCGTCGAGCCGGTCCTGCTCCAGACCGCGGAAGTCGCCACGGGAGACGATGCCGATCAGCACGCCTTCGTCCACCACCGGCACGTGCCGGAACCCGCCGTCGCGCATCAGTCGCAGCGCTTGAATCGCCGTGTGACGCGGCGGCAGGCAGTCTGGATTCCTGGTCATCACCTGCCGGAGCGGCGTGGCGGCAGCATCCTTCCCCTGGGCCATGACGCGCACCGCGTCGCGGCCGGTGAAGATGCCCACCAACTCGCCCTTGCCGTTGGTGACCAGCACGGCTCCCACCTTGCGGCCATGCATGTGCTTGCACGCTTCCTGCACCGTCGCAGTCGGCGGCAGGGTCAGCGGCTTCTGGTTGCGGATGATCTCCGCCATTTCCCGATTCATGGTTTGTCCTCCAGCCTACGCGCCAGACAACGGTTAACGTGGCATGGAGATGCCGCGCTGCCATTGATCGAGATCAATCGTCATTCCCGCACAAGCGGGAACCCAGAGCCGCCATCAAGAGTGCCGGTCTCACTGGGTGCCCGCGTTCGCAGGCATGACGACGATGGGTCATCGTCTCTGCTCAAAGAGTCACTGGGCCTCAACCGGCCTTGGCGCGGCGCGTGGCCGCCAGGCGGACGGCATAGTCGATCGCCTCGATCAGGCTGTCCTCGTTGGCGACTCCCTTGCCGGCGATGTCGAACGCGGTGCCATGGTCGACCGAGGTGCGGATCACCGGCAGGCCCAGCGTGATGTTCACCCCCGAGAGTGCCCGCCACGTCCCGGTTGCGGGGTCGACATCGAAACCGAGCAGCTTCACCGGGATGTGGCCCTGGTCGTGGTACATCGCCACCACGGCGTCGAACTGTCGTGCCCGCAGCTTGACGAACACGGTGTCGCCCGGCACCGGCCCGGTGACGTCCAGCCCGTCGGCGCGGCACTGTTCCACCACCGGCGTGGTGATCTCGATGTCCTCGCGGCCGAACAGCCCACCCTCGCCGGCATGCGGATTGAGCGCCGCGACGGCGAGGCGGGGGTTCGCGATGCCGAGGTCGCGGACAGCGCCATGGGTGGCGTCGATGGTGCGGCGCAGCCGCTCGGGCGTCAGCAGTCGCGGCACGTCGGCCAGCGCGACATGGGTGGTGACATGGCCAACGCGCATGTCGCCGTGCGCCAGCAGCATGATCGAGCCCGGCGTCTTCGTCAGGGCCGACAGCATGTCGGTGTGGCCGGCGTAGTGGTAGCCGGCGAGGTTCAGCGCCGCCTTGTTCAGCGGTGCCGTGACGATGGCGTCGATCCGCCCGGCCAAGGTGAGGTCGACCGCGCGCTCCACCGCCAGATAGGCGAAGCGGCCGGCCTCGGGCTGGATCTCGCC
Organism: Acetobacteraceae bacterium; assembly: GCA_041487355.1. Classification (GTDB taxonomy): domain Bacteria; phylum Pseudomonadota; class Alphaproteobacteria; order Acetobacterales; family Acetobacteraceae; genus JAMXLO01. The sequence goes on from JBGPND010000007.1 coordinate 42,344, forward strand.
AAAGCGGATTGGCGTCGTCTCCTCGCCGGCGGCGAGGAAGCCCAGCGGCGCATCCTCGGTCTCGGGAAACGCCAGCGTCTCGTTCAGCAGCGCACGCGCCGCGTGCAGCGCCGAGCGGTGGCCGATCACCAGCAGGCGCAGATTCCCGGATGCAAGACGAGGCTCCAGCCGGCGACACGCCTTGACGATGATCTCCGGCCCCACCCCGGCCGGATCGCCCATGGTGATGGCGAGGCTTGGTGCGATCGTCACGATGTCCTCCATGCGCATCCGCGCGCGCTTCTGTCGTCGCGACCGGTCCCGCCCGATGACGACGAACAGCACTGCGCGTGTTACTAAGCGGCCGCCCCATGATTGTCACCGCTCCCCTGTTTCGTCCCAGGCCGGACGGCTCGTCTCAGCCGGTCGACATCGTTGTCGTCAAGCCGGAGAACTATCCCCACTCTGGCGTGTTCACCGAGGTCGCCGAGACGTTGCTGTACGGGTTCCGCGCCCTGGGCTACGACGCGCACCAGCAACCCAACGTGCTGCGTTTCGCCGTTCCCACCATCGTGCTGGCCGCGCATATGCTGACCGAGGCGGATGCGCAGTGCCTTCCCTCAGGCGCCATCATCTACAATCTGGAACAGATCCGCCCCGGCGCCTGGGCGGAGAACCCCGCTTACCTCGAGCTGCTGCGCCGGCACACGGTATGGGATTGCGACGCGAAGAATGTCGCGGCCATCAGGCAGGCGACCGGCCATCGTGACGTGCACCACGTGCCGATCGGCTACGTGCCGCAGTTGACCCGGATCGCACCCGCCGCGGAGCAGGACATCGATGTGTTGTTTTACGGCAGCATCACGCCGCGCCGTGACGCGATGTTGCGGGCGCTCGTCGCGACCGGGATGACGGTATACGGGGAGTTCGGGCTGTACGGCAGCGAGCGAGATGCGCTGATCGCGCGCGCCAAGGTCGTGCTTAGCCTGCACGCGCACGACAACTGGGGTTTCGAGATCGCGCGGATCTCCTATCTGCTGGCGAATCGCAAGGCCGTGGTGTGCGAGGCCGCCTCGCCGTCCGAGGTCGACGCCGACCTGCGCGATGGCGTGCTTGGCGTGCCGTATGAGCGGCTGGTCGAAGCCTGCCTCGCGCTGGTGCGCGACGAGGCCGCCCGGCACCGGCTGGAGCAGGCCGGCTGGGCCGCCTTCAGTGCGCGCGACGAGGCCACCATCCTGTATCGCGCGCTCACCGCGCCGCGACCGCCGCCCGGGTCGGCGATGCCGGTCGCCAGCGACTACGCCTTCGGTTTGCGCGACCGCTATCTCGATCTGTTGGCAAAATGTCTCACCAACCGGATCCATGGCGACGGGCCGTCGCAGGCGATGCTCGACAACATCCGGCAGTTGTTTGTGGCGATCGTCGATGCCGGCGTGCCGGGCGACCTGATCGAGGCCGGAGTCTGGCGTGACGGGGCCTGCATTTTCATGCGCGGCCTGCTGAAGGCGTACGACATAAGCGACCGCCGCGTCTGGGTCGCCGGTTCGTTCAAGCTGTCCGTGGACCTGGAGACGGTGCAAGAGAATTTCCGCAAATTCGACCTGCTCGACGAGCAGGTGGTGTTCCTGCCGGGCAGGTTCGCGGACACGCTACACGCGGCGCCGATCGAACGCCTGGCGCTGCTGCGGCTTGGCGGCGACATGGACGGCTCGACCATCGACGTGCTGACAGCGCTGTACCACAAGGTATCGCCCGGTGGCTTCGTGATCGTCGACGACTACGGCGCGGTGCCGGCCTGTCGCGCTGCCGTCGACGATTTCCGCACCGCGCACGGCATCACCGCGCCGATCCAGGACATCGACGGGTCGGGCGCGTTCTGGCAGGTCGCGCCTTAGTGCATTGTCGGGCTGACCGACAAGGCTCTAACGCCAAACGTCCGAAGCGATGACTCCTGTTGTCAGAACCTTGCCCTTCTCGTCATGGCCGGGCTGCATCGTATCGGTCACAGCACGTCGGCCACGGCATCGTGGAACCGGCGCATCACGGCGAGATGTTCGGCGACCGAGCGGCCAGGGATGCGCCTGTGGTGACGCCGCGCGAAGGTGTTGGTGAGCGTCAGGTGCGTGGCACCTGCCTGCTTCCAGAACTTCGCCTCCTCGCGCCACTCTGCCTCGGTGCCGGCGCCGCCGGAGACCCACACCTCGATGCCGATCCTGGCTGGGTCGCGCCCCGCCTGTTCGGTCAGCCGTCGCAGTTTCCCGAATTCAGCCAGCGCCGCATCGCCTGGCGGATAGGCGTTCATGATCCAGCCATCGCCCAGCCTGGCGATGCGTTCGAGCGTCTGATCCACATGGCCGCCGAACCACACCGGAACCCGCCGGTTCACCGGCAGCGGGTTGATGCCGGCATCCTCGATCGTGTGCCACTTTCCCTTGAACGTCACGTGCGGCTCCGCCCACAGCGCCTGCATCGCCTGCACCTGTTCCGCCGAGCGCCGGCCGCGATTGGCAAAATTCTCGTTCAGGCCGGTGAATTCCACCGGGTTCCAGCCGACGCCGACGCCGAGCCGAAAACGTCCGCCGCACAGCACGTCGAGGCTCGCCGCCTGCTTCGCCACCAGCACCGCCTGGCGCTGCGCCAGGATGAGCACCTGGGTGGAGAATTCCGTCGTCGGCCGGCACAGGCCTGCGAGGAAGGCGAAGCAGACGAACGGATCGTGGAACAGGTCGGCGGAGGTGTTGCGGTCGCCCCAGTCCGGCCGGCTCGCGACATTCACGCCCAGCACGTGATCGGGCAGGCCGAGGTTGCTGTAGCCGATCTCCTCTGACGCCTGCGCGAATTCCCGCACCACGCCGGGTTCGCCGCCGATATCGGTCAGCGGCAACATCACGCCCAGTCGCATCGACCCCTCCATGAACTTGTCCGGCCGCGCTTATAGCAGCAATGCACGGCGCTGGCCCGTACGGGCCAGCATCGCACTGGCCCGTTAGGGCGAAGCGCGCTGCCGGTGTCGCGGTCATGTTGCAGGACCATCGGCGTCGCGTGACGCCGGGCAACCCGGGAGGACAGCATGAGCAGCGCAACATTGACGATACCGAACATACGCCGCGCGATCGAAGGCCGCGACGCAGCCAGCCTGGTCGACTTCTATGCCGACAACGCGGTGATGCGGATCATCGACCAGGACAATCCGCCGAGCCGGCCGCGCGAGCTGACGGGCCGTGACGCCATCGCCGCCTATTTCACCGATGTCTGCGGCCGCGCGATGACGCACAAGGTCGAGGCCGGCGTGATGGACGGCGACAGGATCGCCTTTACGCAGCGCTGCGCCTATCCCGACGGAACCGAGGTGCTCTGCGCGACAACCCTGGAACTCGCCGGCGGCAGGATCGCGCGCCAGACCACGGTTCAGGCGTGGGATTCCTGAGCAAGACGCAAGGCAACGGGTCATCGGGAGGAACACTTGCTCATCGCACGCTGGCAGATCGACGCACGGTTCGGCCACAAGCAGACCGTGATTGACATGCTGCAATCCTGGTCGCGGGAGATCGCGCCGCAGGCAGGCCTCGCCACCGAGAAGGGACACATGCTGACCGGATCGGTCGGCGCGCTCGAGGCGACGGTTGAACACAACTGGGAGGTGGCCGATCTCGCCGAGCTCGAGCGCGTCTGGGCGAAGCTCGCGACGATCGAGGCGCATCGACAGTGGGGCAAGGATTTGGAGCCCCACGTCGTGTCGGGCACGGCGAAATGGAACATCTATCGGGTTCTGTGACCGCCCTGCTGCGCTTCGGCGAGGGCACGAACCTCGGCCGGTGAGCGACCCTGGGCGCGCAGCTCGCGCAGGGTCGCCGCGCGGTCGCGTTTCGCCAGGCGGCGACCCGCGGCGTCGGTCAGCAGAGGATGATGCGCATAGGCAGGCGCCGGCCAGCCCATCAGCGCCTGCAGCAGGCGGTGCAGATGCGTCGCCGGCTTCAGGTCCGCACCCCGGGTGACCAGGGTGACGCCCTGCACCGCGTCGTCATGCGTGACGCAGAGGTGATAGCTGGCCGGCGCATCCTTGCGCGCCAGCACCACGTCGCCGAACTGCTCCGGCCGGCACGCCACCGTTCCCTCGCTTTCCTCGTCGAAGGTCAGCGCCCGGGGCACGCTGGCAAGCGCGCGCCGCATGTCGAGCCGGAGCGCGTGACGCTCGCCGGCTGCCATGCGGGCTTCGCGCTCATCCCGCGACAGGTTGCGGCAGGTCCCGGGATACAGCGGAGTCCCGTCCGGTGTGTGCGGCGCGGCGGCCGATTGCTCCATCTCGCGCTGGATGTCGGCGCGGGTGCAGAAGCACGGATACAACAGGAAGCGGGCCGCGAGATTGTCCAGCACGGCGCGATACTCCGCCAGGTGCCGCGATTGCACGCGCACCTCGCCGTCCCAGTCGAGGCCGAGCCACGCCAGGTCCTCCAGGATCGCGGCTGCGAACTCCGGCCGGCAGCGGCCCGGATCGATGTCCTCCAGCCGCAGCAGGAACCGCCCGCCCCCCTCGCGCGCGCGCCGCCAGGCAAACAACGCGCTGAACGCGTGGCCGAGATGCAGGTAGCCCGTGGGACTTGGTGCGAAGCGGGTGACGATGGACATTCGGATGGGGCAGAGAGTAGTCCCGCCGGGGGCAAAGGGAGAGGGGCATGGCAGAGCTCGACGGACCGCGCTGGGGACCCGCCTCGAAAACAGCGGCAAAACAGCTTGTCGTGCTGTGCCACGGACTGGGAGCGGATGGGCACGACCTGATCGACCTCGGCCCGTCCTGGTCGCACGCTGTGCCGGACGCATTGTTCGTCTCGGTGGACGCGCCGTTTCCGCATGAGTCCGGCTTCGGCCGACAATGGTGGAGCGTCGCCGACCGCACGCCCTCGGTGATGGAGGCAGGCGTGCGCCGCGCGGCCGGGTTCCTGCATGCGTTCATCGACGCCGAACTCGCCCGTCTCGGGTTGCCGCGGGACGCGTATGCAATGATGGGGTTCAGCCAGGGCGCGATGACCGTGCTGTTCACCGGCCTGCGCCGCGCCGCTGCGCCACGCGCCATCCTGGCATTCTCCGGCGCGCTGGTGGCACCGGAAAGCCTGGCGGCGGAACTGGCCAATCGCGCGCCGGTGCTGCTGGTGCACGGCGAGGCCGACGACGTGGTGCCGGTGCACCGGTCACGCGACGCCGAACAGGCGTTGCGCGCCGTCGAAGTGCCGGTGGAGGCCGTGTATGTGCCGCGGCTCGGCCACGGCATCGACGACACGGGGCTCGCCATGGGCGCGCTGGCGTTGCAGCGGGCGTTCGCCGGCGCCAGCGCATGACGTACCCGTGAATCTGGCGCCGCCTCGGCTTGCGGCAGGCTGCGGGCTCTGCGATAAACGCACAGGTTCTCGGCGGCGCACAATATCTGGCGGGTCGGCAACGGGTTGTCCCCCAGAGCTTGCGCTCAGGACGCAAGGGAGCGGCGTTTGCCTGACGGTGGCCAATTCTATCCTGCGCTGGTGCTGAACGCGGATTTCCGGCCGCTGTCGTATTTCCCGCTGTCGCTGTGGTCCTGGCAGGACGCGGTGAAGGCGGTGTTCCTCGACCGGGTGTCGGTGCTGTCCGAGTACGAGACCGAGGTGCACTCGCCGTCGCTCACCATGCGCCTGCCCAGCGTGATCGCGCTGAAGGACTACATCCCCTCGGCGCGGCGGCCGGCGTTCACGCGGTTCAACGTGTTCCTGCGCGACGCCTTCGTCTGCCAGTACTGCGGCGGCCGCTGTCCGGCGCACGACCTGACCTTCGACCACGTGGTCCCGCGCAGCCGCGGCGGGCGTACGACCTGGGAGAACGTCGTCACCGCCTGCGGCGAGTGCAATCTGCGCAAGGGCTCACGCCTGCCGCGCGAGTGCAAGATGTTCCCGCGCAGCCATCCGTGCCAGCCGACGACCTGGGAACTGCAGGACAACGGCCGCGGCTTCCCGCCCAACTATTTGCACGTGAGCTGGCGCGACTACCTCTACTGGGATAGCGAGCTGGAGAGCTGAACGGTTGTGACGTGAGCAGCGGCCCCGAAGCACGAGCGAGGGGTGCGCGGATTCCAGCAATCGCTTCCAGCATGTCATCGAGCCGGGCCTGAACTCCGCGTGGTCCCATCAAGAGACCTGCAGGGCACCTTGCTCAATCGCCGGGCGCAGGCGGGGGTGAAGGCTTGCGCGGGTCATCACGTCGGCCGGGCTCTGTAGAATGTCCTCCAATTGCTCCTTGATACGGAGCAATTCGATGAGGCTGAAGCGTGGATCATCGAAGTCGAAGAAGAGATCCACATCGCTCGACGGTTGAGCCTCGTTGCGCGCCACTGACCCGAAGAGGTAAAGATGAGCGACTCTCGGGCGGTGCAACGCCGCCGCATGAGCACGCAGCGTCGCTATGATCTGGTCACGCTGCATTGGGGCTCTCTCCGCGATCCGATGGCTAACGTTCCACGGAGCGGGAGTGGTTTCAAGCTATGCGCCTGGTGTGCATCCTCCGGGCTCGGGAGGCGAGGACGTGCGCGCCGTCGAGGACGGGCTTCGTTGCGTGCTGCGGATGAAGGCGTAGGGCGGAAAAGCGCAGCGCATTCCGCCAGTGGTCGCGGCGCCAGGCCGCCCGCAGCGGGAGAGCGGCGGTGATGTTTGGAGCGGCGGAATGCCCCCGGATCAAGTCCGGGGGGCGCTTTTCCGCCCTACGCAAGCTTGATACTCAGTCGTCACCGGATCATTGAACAGCGAGGCCCGCATGACACGGGGTAATGCGCCGCCCGCCGAAATCCTCGACGCCCTGTGCCGCATGGGCCTGCTGCAAGCCGGCACCGACGCAGGTGGCGAACGCCTGACCGGCGGCGTTTCCTCGGACATCTGGCGCATCAACCTGCCTGCGGGGCCGGTCTGTGTGAAGCGGGCGCTGGCGAAGCTGCGGGTGGCGGCAGACTGGCACGCACCGGTGGAACGCAACCGCTACGAGGCGCGCTGGATGCAGCGCGCCAACGCAGCCGTGCCGGATGCGGCACCGAAGCTGCTCGGCCTCGACGAAGCCAGCGGCACGCTCGCCATGCAGTTCCTGCCGCCGGACAACCATGCACTGTGGAAGACCCAACTGCGCGACGGCGACGCCGATCCGGTATTCGCCGCCCAGGTGGCCGCCAATCTCGGGGGAATCCACGCCGCCACCGCCGCCCCCCGGGTCAAGCCCGGGGGCAGGCTCGCCATCGCAGCCGAATTCCCGACCGACGCCATATTCTACGACATCCGACTGGAACCGTATCTGGTGGCGACCGCTCGCGCGCATCCCGACCTCGCGCCGCGGCTGAACGAACTCGTCGCCACCACACAGGCCAACAGGCACGCCCTGGTGCACGGCGATGTCAGCCCGAAGAACATCCTGCGTGGCCCCCACGGCCCGGTGTTCCTCGATGCCGAATGCGCCTGGTGGGGCGATCCCGCGTTCGACCTTGCCTTCTGCCTCAACCACCTCCTGCTGAAATGTGTCTGGACACCGTCGGCGACCGCCGGCTTCCTCGCCTGCTTCGATGCACTGGCCGACACCTACCGCGCCCACGTCGCCTGGGAACCACCGGACGCGCTGGAATCCCGCGCCGCCCACCTGCTGCCGGGGCTCTTCCTCGCCAGGGTGGATGGCAAGTCGCCGGTCGAGTACATCACCGCGGAGGCGGACAAGAACCGGGTGCGGCGCACCGCGCGCGCGTTGCTGGTCCACCCGGTCGACCGGCTCGGCGATGTGCGCCAGGCCTGGACGAAGGAGTTAGCCGCATGACAGACACCAGCATCGCCTTTGTGCATGGACGCCGCGTGTGGGACAGCCGTGGCCGCCCCACGGTGGAAGCGGAGGTTCTGCTGGAAGGCGGCGGCGTCGGCCGCGCCATCGCCCCCGCCGGCGCGTCCACCGGCACCGGCGAGGCGCTGGACCTGCGCGATGGCGGCGACGCGTTCGGCGGCTACGACGTGACACGCGCCATCGGCCACGTGAACGGCGAGATCGCCCGCGCCGTCACCGGGCTCGATGGCGCCGACCAGGCCGCGCTGGACCGCCGGCTGATCGATCTCGACGGAACGCCCAGCAAGTCCCGCCTGGGCGGCAACGCGGTGCTGGCCGTCTCGATGGCCGCCGCGCACGCCGCCGCCGCCGCCGCCGGCGAGCCGCTGTATCGCTACCTCGGCGGGCCCGATTGCCATCTGCTGCCGCTGCCGCAGATCCAGATTTTTGGGGGCGGCGCGCATGCCGGGCGGCGCGTCGACATCCAGGATTTCCTCGTCGTCTGTCCCGCCGCGACCACGTTCGCCGAGGCGCTGGACTGGACCGCGGAAGTGTACCGCGCCGCCGGCGAACTCATGAAAGAGGCCGGCACGCTGCAAGGGGTAGCCGATGAAGGCGGCTGGTGGCCGGCCTTCTTCACCAACGAGCAGGCACTGGAAACGCTGGTACGGGCAATCGAGCGCGCCGGCTTCACGCCCGGCAGCCAGGTCGCCATCGCGCTCGACGTCGCCGCCTCGGAGTTCGGCCGCGGCGGCAAGTACAAGCTCGCGCTCGAGGACAGGGAGCTGGACAGCGAGGGCATGATCAAGCTGCTGACCGGCTGGATCAGACGCTTTCCCATTGTCTCGATCGAGGACCCGTTGGCGGAGGACGACGATGTCGGCTTCGCCGCGTTCACCCACGAAGTGGGCGGGCGCGTGCAGGTGGTCGGCGACGATTTCCTGGTCACCCGGGCCTCCCGCGTGCGCGAAGCGGCGCTGCGCGGTTCGGCCAACGCGGTGCTGCTGAAGCCGAACCAGCGCGGCACGCTGACCGAGACGTTGGAGGCATGGCAGGCCGCGCAGGAGGCGGGCTTCGCCGGCATCGTCTCGGCCCGCTCCGGCGAGACCGAGGATGTGACGATCGTGCATCTCGCGGTCGGCTGGGGCGTTGGCCAACTCAAGGTCGGCAGCTTCGCGCGCGGCGAGCGCATGGCGAAGTGGAACGAGGCGCTGCGCATCGAGGAAGCGCTCGGCGCACGGGCGCAGTTTGCCGGCGCTGCGGTGCTGGGACGTTCCCCGGGCTTGTCCCGGGGATGAATGTGCTGTTCCACTACGCGGCCGGGCCCGACCTCGCGGCGCGGCTGGCAGCGCTCCCCGACCTGCGCATCACCGCCTGCCCCGAGCATGATGAGGCGTTGCTGACGCGCCTGTTGCCGGAGACCGACGTGATCTGGCACGTGCTGAAGTCGTGCACTGCCGCAATGATCGCGGCGGCACCGAAGCTGAAGCTGATCCAGAAGATCGGCGTCGGGGTGAACACCATCGACCTGGCGGCGGCAAAGGCGCGCGGCATACCGGTGTGCAATCTGCCCGGCACCAATTCGCGCGCCGTGGCCGAGCTGACGCTGGCGCTGATGCTGGCGACGCTGCGCCGCCTGCCGCGCTTCGACGCGGCGCTGCGGCGAGGCACATGGTCCGATCCGGCATTGCAGGACGGCATCGGCGAGCTTGGGGGGCGCATCGTCGGCCTGGTCGGCTATGGTGCCATTCCGCGTCTGCTTGCACCGGTCCTCGCCGCACTCGGCTGCCGGCTGCTCTACACTGCACGTCATCCGGTGACCGATGCGCTGGGCGAGCGGCGTGCGCTCGATGCGCTGCTGGCGGAATCCGACATCGTCAGCCTGCATCTGCCGCTGACCGAGGAGACCGCGGCGCTGATCGATGCCAAGGCTTTCGCGCGCATGAAGCCCGGGGCGATCCTGATCAACACGGCACGCGGCGGGCTGGTCGATCAGGCCGCGCAGGTGGACGCATTGCGCGGCGGGCGCCTCGCCGCGGCTGGGCTGGACGTGTTCGTGCATGAACCGCCGGATCCCGTAGATGCGCTGTTCGCCTTGCCCAACGTCGTGCTGACGCCGCACATCGCCTGGCTGACCACCGGCACGTTCGACCGCAGCTTCGTGCTGGCGGCCGAGAATTGCCGCCGGCTTGCCTCCGGCGAGGCGCTGCTGCACCGGGTCGTATGACCCGCCTGCGCCTGCTGGCAGACGACCTGACCGGCGCGCTGGACAGCGCCGCGCGGTTCGTGCCGCTGACCGGGGTGGTGCCGACGTGCTGGCGACATCCACCCGATCCGCCGCGGTCGGTCGCCATCGACAGCGGAACGCGCGAACTCGACCCTGCCGATGTTCCGGCCGCGATCGCGTCTGTCGCGCCGGTGCTGGATGATGGCGATCCGGCATTCAAGAAGATCGACAGCCTGCTGCGCGGCCATGTCGCGCTCGAACTCGCCGCGTGCGCCCGGCGGTTCGATCACTGCGTCCTGGCGCCGGCGTTCCCGTTCCAGGGCCGCATCACCCGCAACGGTCGGCAACTGGTACGCACGGATTCCGGCTGGCGCGATACCGGCGTCGATCTGTCGGCGGCCTTGCAGGCGCATGGCGTCGCTGCCCGCCTGTGCGATGCGGAGACCGACGCCGACCTGGACGCCATCGTCGCGGCCGGCCGAGCCCTGAAGGGACGCGTGCTGTGGTGTGGCACCGGTGGTCTCGCCGCGGCGCTCGCCGGTCGAACTACTGTGCCGCGGCCTCACCTGCCGCGGCCCGTGCTGGCGCTGATCGGCTCGGATCATCCGGTGTCGGCTGCCCAGCTTGCGGCGGTGGCGCAACTCCATCATCGCCTGCCGCAGTCCGATGCGCCGGCGATCGCCCGCTCGCTTGCGGCAGGCGCCGCCGCGGTGAGCGTTGCCCTGCCGCATGGCACGCCGCGCGCGGCAGCCTGTCGCGACATCGTCGACCGCTTCGCCGGGTTGCTTGCTTCCATCGAACGGCCCGGCACGCTGTTCGTCGCCGGCGGAGAAACCTTGCGCGGTCTGTGCGATGCGCTCGGCCTGGAGCGGCTCGATGTGGACGGGGAGCTTGAACCGGGCGTGCCGACCTCGATCATGCGCGGCGGTGCCTGGGACGGCCAGCGACTGGTCTCCAAATCGGGCGCGTTCGGCGATGCAAGATTCATCGCACGGTTTGGTCAGGATTGAATCGGATAGTAGCCTGACCGGCAGGGCGAAACCGGCACGGGGGCGACATGGGCAGGACGGCTGCAATCACGGGGGCCGCGTCGGGCATCGGCCAGGCGGCGGCGAAGCGGCTGCTGGGCGATGGCTGGACGGTGTTCGGGCTCGACGTCTCCGAGGATCGGCTCCGCGCCACCAGCAACGATCCGCGCTTCAAGCCGATCGTGTGTGACGTTGCCGACGCGAACCGCGTCGTCGCGGCCTTCGCGGAAATCGGTTTCGCGTCCGCATCGCTGGATGCGCTGATCTGCTGCGCCGGCATCCTGCGCATCGGGCCGCTTGAGACCATGTCGGTGGAGGACTTCGACCGCGTGTTTGCCGTCAACACGCGCGGCACCTGGCTGTGTGCGCGCGAGGCGCTGCCGTTGCTGCGCAAGGCCGCGACGCTGGCGCAGCCGTCGCGCATCGTGCTGCTGTCGTCGGTGGCGGCGCTGCGGCCGAAGGTCCAAGGCGGCGCCTATGCCGCTTCCAAGGCGGCGGTGTCGCAGCTCACCCGCGTGCTGGCGGCCGAGGTGGCGGGAAGCGGCGTCCTGGTGAACGCACTGGCGCCGGGCACGGTCGACACGCCGATGATCCATGCGGTGAGCGACCCGGCGAAGACCGGGCGCTACCGCCCGTCTGGCGTGTCGCCGATCGGACGCATCGCCTCGCCGGACGATGTGGTGGACGTGATCGGATTCCTGCTGAGCGACGCGGCACGTTATGTCACCGGCACGACGATCCCGGTCGATGGCGGCACGCAGGCGGCCTTCATCCCGCTGGCGGGGGGCTGAGGATGGTGCCTCGCCCCCACTGTCATTGCGAGGAGCGCAGCGACGCGGCAATCTCGCTGTTGGTGCGCAACTACCCCGAGATTGCTTCGCTTCGCTCGCAGTGACAATGGTATTCTCGCGCATCGGTCTTGTCGCCCTCGCTCTGCTGACGCTTGCCCTGCCGGCGCGCGCGCAGGACCGCGTGCTGAATGTCTACAATTGGACCGACTACATCGACCCCGCCGCGCTGGAGCGCTTCCAGAGGGAAACCGGCGTCACCGTCCATTACGACGTGTTCGACAGCCTGGAGACGCTGGAGGCGAAGCTGCTCGCCGGACACTCCGGCTACGACGTGGTGGTGCCGTCCAACGAGCCGACGTTCTCGCGGCTGATCAAGGTCGGCGCGCTTGCCGTGATCGACCGCGCGCGCGTGCCGAACTGGCGGAACCTCGATGCGGACCTGATGCGCCAGGTCGAAAGCTCCGATCCGGGCAACCGGCACGGCGCGATCTATCTGTGGGGCACCACCGGCATCGGTGTGATCCCCGACCGCGTGAGGAAGCTGGCGCCCGACGCGCCGATGGACAGTTGGGACCTGCTGTTCAAGCCGGAGAATGCGAAGCGCATCGCACCCTGCGGCATCACCATGATGGACTCGGCGATCGACGTGATCCCGGGCGTGCTGAAGTACCTCGGCCGGAGCCCCGACAGCACCGATCCCGCCGACCTCGCCGCGGTGGAGCGCACGCTGATGGACATCCGCCGCTACATCCGCAGCTTCGCCTCCGGCGGCACGCTGGAGGCACTGGCCACCGGCCAGACCTGCTTCGCGCTGGACTATTCCGGCGACGTGATTCAGGCCGCGGCGCGCGCGGCCGAGGCGAAGCGCGGCGTGACGGTGCGCTATGTCGCACCGAAGGAAGGCGCGCAGCTCGGTTTCGACATGCTGGCGATCCCGGCAGACGCCGAACACAAGGACGCCGCCCTGGCGTTCATCGACTTCGTGCTGCAGCCGGACGTGATGGCAGCGATCACCAACAAGGTGCGCTACGCGAATGCGGTGCCCGCCAGCCGGCCGATGATCCGCCCCGAGCTGTTGGCGGACACCAACATCTTCCCCACGCCGGCGCAGATGGCGACGTTCTTCACCATCGGCCCGGTGCCGCAGGCGGCGGAACGCCAGCGCACCCGCATGTGGGCCCGCTTCAAGGCCGGGCACTGAGGTCCCTTTCGTCATTCCCGCTGGCGAGCCCGCGGATGAATTCATCGCTGCCCGAGCGGTGACGGTGGCCCCTGGGTCCCCGCTTGCGCGGGGATGACAACCAATCGATCGCTTGCTTTTTTCGTCATCCCCGCGAAAGCGGGGACCCAGGATATTGCGGGAATGACATTGACCCCTCTGCTGAGCATCAGCGGCCTGACCGTGCGGTTCGGCGCGACGGTGGCGCTGGACGGGCTCGATCTTGCGGTGGAGCGGGGCGAACTGTTCGTCCTGCTCGGCGGCTCCGGCTCGGGCAAGACGACATTGCTGCGCGCGATCGGTGGGTTCGTGCAGCCCGACGCAGGACGCATCGTGCTGGATGGCGTCGAGCTCGGCGCGTTGCCGCCGCACCGGCGACCGGTCAACACGATGTTCCAGTCCTACGCGCTGTTCCCGCATATGAGCGTGGCGGCGAACATCGGCTTCGGCCTGCGCATGCAGGGCCTGCAGCGTGCCGAGGTGGAGGCGCGTGTGGCCGAGATGCTGGAGCTGGTGAGCCTCACGGGCTTCAGCGCGCGCCGGCCGGCGCAGCTCTCCGGCGGCCAGCAGCAGCGCGTCGCACTGGCGCGCTCGCTGGCGCCGCGGCCGGCGCTGCTGCTGCTCGACGAACCGCTGTCCGCGCTGGACCGCAACCTGCGCCGCGAGACGCGCGACGAGCTGGTGCGGCTGCAGCGCCGTCTCGGCATCGCCTTCATCCTGGTGACGCACGACCAGGAGGAGGCGCTGACCATGGCGCACCGCATCGGCGTGATGCGCGACGGAAGGCTGGCGCAGGTGGGGACGCCGGCCGAGGTGTATGAACGGCCGAACAGTCGCTTCGTCGCCGAGTTCCTCGGCGCGGCGAACATCCTGCCGGCGGTCGCGCGCGCAAGCGGGATGCAACTGGAGCTGCTCGGCCTGGGCGCCACGGTGTGCACCGCGATGCAGGCGACAGCGGGCCCGGTGCTGCTGGCGATCCGGCCGGAGCGCGTGCGGCTCGGCGAAGCGGATGGTCCGAATGCGCTGCACGGCGTGGTGATCGACCGTGCCTATTCCGGCGAGTCGCTGACGCATACCGTGCGCCTCGCCGACGGCAGCGTGATGCGCGCGACGCGCTCGCTGCGCGACGGTCTCGGCGACGGGGAGACGGGTATTGGCGAAGGCGTGATGCTGTCCTGGCAGCCCGACGCCTGCATTGTGCTGCCGCCGCCATGAGGGGCGGCCGCGCTCTGCTGCTGGCCGTGCCCTGGGCGTGGCTGACGGTGTTCCTGCTCGCCCCGTGCGCGATCGTGCTGCTCATCGCGCTGTCCGAACCGGTGGACGCGGTGCCGCCGTTCAGTCTGGCGCGTCCCGGGTTGGACAACCTGATGCTGGTCGCGACGGACCCGCTGTATCGCGACGCACTGCTGCTCAGCCTGAGGGTGGCGGGGCTGTCGACTCTGATCTGCCTGCTGGCGGGCTATCCGATGGCGCTCGCCATCGCGCGCAGCGGCGAACGCTGGCGTGCGCTGTTGCTCCTGCTGGTGATGCTGCCGTTCTGGACCGGCTTCCTGATGCGCATCAACGCCTGGATCGGCCTGCTGCAGGACGATGGCTGGATCAACACCGTGCTGGCCGTATTCGGCGTGGCGCCGCTGCACCTGCTCTACACCGACGCCGCGATGTACGTCGGGATCGTCTACACCTATCTGCCGTTCATGGTGCTGCCGCTCTATGCGCGGCTGTCGCAGATCGATCCGGCGCTGCTGGAGGCGGCCGCCGACCTCGGCGCCCCGCCCTGGCGCGCCTTCCTGCGCGTCACGCTGCCGCTGTCGCTGCCGGGGGTGTGGGCCGGCGCGCTGCTGGTGTTCATCCCCGCGGTGGGCGAGTACGTGATCCCCGAGCTGCTCGGCGGCCCGCAGGCGCAACTGATCGGTCGCGTGCTGTGGGGCGAGTTCTTCCAGAACCGCGATTGGCCGACCGCCGCGGCGGTGGCGGTGGCGTTGCTTGTTGTGTTGCTGCTGGTCCCGGGCGCGGTCCTGCAAGTGCGGCGGATCAGCCGTCAGACGTAGGGCGGAACAGCGCAGCGCATTCCGCCACCCGCTCTGCCGCCGCATCCGGGGGAGCGGCGTTGCGGACGAATCGGCGGAATGCGCTGCGCTGTTCCGCCCTACGCTTGCTACGCTTGCTGCTGGCGCGGATCTTGCGTGTTAACTGGAAATTCCGCATTTTATGGAAAATCCGATGATCGAGGGCGAAGCATGGGCAGCATCGGCGTCGTCGCGACCTATACGGCCACTGATCTGAACAAGTCGGGCGGAAAGGTGCTGGACGATGCGGGTAACGGCGCGGTCCGCATCAGACGGCGCGGGACCAGCTACGTGCTGATGCGCGAGGAGAACCTGGCGAAGCTGCTGGCCACGGCTCGGGAGGGGCAGCCGCAATCGCTGGAGGAGCTGCTGCGCGGCTATGACGCCGGCCAGGTGAAGTCGCTGACACGAGGCTTCCTGGATGACAAGCCGTCCGGCAAGGAGCGTCTCTGAGTTGCCTCGACGGGGCGACGATTTCGCCCGCTTCTATGCCCCCGCGCTGGGCGATGTGGTGCACCTCGATGGGGCCTCGTCGCACGGGCGCGAGATGAAGGGCCCGCACTACGCCCTGGTGCTGTCGGCTGAGCTGTACAACGTGGCGACGGGTCTCGTCGCGGTGTGCCCGGTGGCATCGAAGGTCGGCAAGCTGAGCGATTTCGAGTTTCCGGTGAGGGCAGGCCGCGTCAACGGTGCGGCAATCCTGTCGGAGCTGCGGTCGCTCGATTACCAGGCGCGCAGCATCCAGTACGAGGGCAAGCTGCCGCCGGCCGCGATAGACGAGGCCAATCGGCGGGTGCGAATGATCTTTCCGTGACGGAGGTCGGCTGTCGGGCACAATACAAGGCTGATCGACATGGCTCGCGCGCGTTCGCTGCGCGCCGCTCTGATCGCCTGTTACGCGTTCCTCTTTGCGCCGATCTGAACAGTCATTGCAATCCCGGTGCGTGCGGCCGATCCCGGCAAGAGGCAAGCGCGAACGGACATGGGCCGGTCGCATTTGACGTCAGCGCCTTGCGTGGGCGGCAGCGTGCTGTCGCAGGCCAGCAAAGGAAGCAAGCATTTTTTAACACGGAGAAGCAGGGAGGACACGAAGGTCACGGAGAAGGCGTTTATGCGCCCCCGGGTCAAGTGCCCGGGGGCATGCTTCGCGCGGCGCTGAATTGTCTTCCGGTGCGAAGCACCCAAACAGTTTCTACTCCGTCGCCTTCGTGGTCCTCCCTGCTTCTCCGTGTTAAAATGTTTACTTGCTCGTGGGCTCGCACCGCCGTCTCCTGCCATTACCGCGACACTCGGGATCGCGGAGGGCGAGATGCACAGGATGACGATATGCGTTAGCCCTGCGAAGGGGTGGCTTGCGGATGGACGGCGCTAAACGAATGTCAACGCCTATTGGAGCCGACGCCATCATCGGCAAGGACCTGCGTGCCGGATACGCCGCCATGGCGGCCGATGAAGCGCGCGAATGCGACGCCACGGCGTGGGCAGAGGCGCTGGTCACGGATGTTGCCGACGAGCCCAGGCGGCATGGCTGACCGCCCCGCGTGACCCGCTCGCGTTCGCTGCTGGCCTGGCTGATCGCCTGCTACGCTTTCCTCTATGCGCCGATCGGGTTCCTGGTGGCGCTCAGCTTCAACGACTCGCGGCTGGTCACCGCCTGGGCCGGGTTCTCCCTGCGCTGGTACGCTACCCTCTGGCATGACCAGACGCTGATCTCCGCCGCGCTGCTGTCGCTGCGCATCGCCGCCGTCTCTGCCACGCTCGCGCTCGTCGTCGGCACGCTGGCCGGCTACGCGCTGACGCGGTTCGGACGCTTTCCAGCGCGCGGAGCGTTCGCCGCCGTGCTGGCCGCGCCGCTCGTCCTGCCGGAGGTGATCACCGGCCTCTCGCTGCTGCTGCTGTTCGTCGCTCTGCAACAGACGATCGGCTGGCCCGAAGGCCGCGGCGCCGGCACGGTGACGCTGGCACACGCCTCGGTCTCGGTCGCCTACGTGGCGGTGGTGGTGCGCGCCCGCCTGGCCGGCACGCCGGCGGACCTTGAGGAGGCGGCGATGGACCTCTACGCCCCGCCCTGGCGCGCCTTCACGCTCATCACCCTGCCGCTGATGGCCCCCGCGCTGATCTCTGGCTGGCTGCTGGCCTTCACCCTCTCGCTCGACGACGTGGTGGTGGCGAGCTTCACCTCGGGGCCCGGCGCCTCCACCTTGCCGATGGTGGTGTTCTCCTCGATCAAGCTCGGCCCGACCCCCGAGCTCTACGCCCTCGCCACGGTCATCGTTGCGGCGGTGGCGGCGATCCTGCTCGCCGTGTGGCGGGCGCAGCGCACTGGCTAAAGTTGCTTGAAAGCGGCATTATGCGCTCCTATTTCGCCCCCTTGAGGAAGCCGCCATGTTGTCGATGCCGCTCGAAGCCGTCTATGACCCGAGTCTCAAGTGCATCTCGCCGGAGAAGGTGGCCGCGACGTTGCACGTCTCGCTGGCCGATGTCGCCCGAATCGCCGACGTGCATCGCAACACGCTCGCCCGCGCTCCAGCTTCCGCGAAAGTGCAGGCCAGGTTGGGCGAAGTGATGCGTATCCTGACCGAGGCGGCGGACCTGCTGGGAGGCGACGTCAGCAAGGCGGCGCTGTGGTTCTGCCACCAGCCTCTTGCCGGCTTCGACGGGCAGACGGCCGAGGAACTGGTTGCCGCCGGCCACGCCCAGGCCGTGCTGACTCATCTCGGCATGCTGCGCGAAGGCGGCTACGCCTGACCGAAGCAGACCTGCCGGCAATCACCATCCGCGGGCGCTTCTGGCGTGTCCTTGCACCACGCTGGGTGCATGATCCGCTCAGCGGCGCCGGTGCAGCCCGTCATGGCGGCCGATGGAATCCGCAGGGAACTTCCGCGCTGTACATGTCCGCCGACCTGACCACGGCGGTTGCCGAATACGAGCAGGAGCTGGGCATTCGGCCGGGAACGTTCTGCGCTTACGACGTCGCTGTCGCCGGAATTCTCGACCTGCGCGAGGAGAGCGTGCTTGCCGCCTGCCGCATTGATTCGGCTGCACCTTTTGTGCCCTGGAAAAGTCTGCTGCTGGTCGAGAACCGCACGCCGCCTGGTTGGGACATCGCAGAGCGTCTGATCGCATCCGGCGTGCCCGGAATCCTGGTACCTTCGGTCCCCCTGGCCGGTGGCACCAACCTGGTGCTGTGGCGCTGGAACGACAGCGCGGCCCGGACGATCACACCGCTCGATCCGCAACGCGATTTGCCACGAGACCAATCGTCCTGAATTCCGCGCCAAAGAAAGTTGAGTTCCCCGTTGGTCCTGAAGAATCAGGGAGATAGTCTGGGTTTGCGAATCACAAACGATCACCAACGGGGTGCAGGATGCTGCCACAAGGCGTGCTGGGGTTCCAGTATGAGGC
>JBGPND010000008.1:0-59650 GCA_041487355.1 Acetobacteraceae bacterium
ACGGTTCGCCCTGGACAAGCGCCAGGCGATCGTGGCGGGGCTCGGGATGCTCAGCGGAAACATGTCATGACCAAGCGGTTCTACATCACGACGCCGATCTATTACGTGAACGGCGCGCCGCATATCGGCCACGCCTACACCTCAATCGCGGCCGACGTGATGGCGCGGTGGAAGCGGCTGGACGGGTTCGACGTGTTCTTCCTGACCGGCACGGACGAACACGGCCAGAAGGTGGAGAAGGCGGCGGCCGAGGCGGGGATGGACCCGCAATCCTTCACCGACAAGGTGTCGGCCGACTTCCATGACATGGCGCTGAAGATGGGCGTCTCGTTCGACGACTACATCCGCACCACGGAGGAGCGGCACAAGGTGTCGTGCGCCGAGCTGTGGCGGCGCATCGAGGCGAGCGGCAACATCTACCTCGGTCATTACCAAGGCTGGTACGCCGTTCGCGATGAAGCATTCTACGACGAGGACGAACTCACCACCCGGCCGGACGGCAGCAAGGTGGCGCCGAGCGGGGCGCCGGTGGAGTGGGTGAGGGAGCCTTCCTACTTCTTCCGGCTCTCCGCCTGGCAGGACCGGCTGCTGCAACTCTACGAGGAGCATCCGGATTTCGTCCTGCCGGGCGGACGCCGCAACGAGGTGCTGAGCTTCGTGCGTGGCGGCCTGCGCGATCTGTCGATCAGCCGCACCAGCTTCCGCTGGGGCATCCCGGTGCCGGACGCGCCGGGCCACGTGATGTATGTCTGGCTGGACGCGCTGAACAACTACGTCACCGCCTGCGGCTTTCCGGACGAGACGGCGCCGCGCTGGAAGTACTGGCCAGCCGACGTGCATTTCGTCGGCAAGGACATCCTGCGCTTTCACGCGGTCTACTGGCCGGCTTTCCTGATGGCGGCCGGCCTGCCGGTGCCGCGGCGCGTGTCATCGCACGGCTGGTGGACGGTCGAGGGCGAGAAGATGAGCAAGTCGCTCGGCAACGTCATCGAGCCGCGCCAGCTCGTCGCGACCTACGGCCTGGACCAGGTGCGCTACTTCCTGCTGCGCGAGAAGCCGTTCGGCGGCGACGGCACGCTGTCGCACCAGGCGCTGGTCACCCGGACCAACGTCGAACTGGCGAACGACCTCGGCAACCTGGCGCAGCGCTCGCTGTCGCTGATCGCGCGCAACTGCGACGGCAGGCTGCCGGCGAGGGGGTCTGCCAGCGAGGACGATGCGGAATTCCTGGCGGCGGCGGCGGCTCTCCCGGGCGTGGTGCGCGACCGGCTGGACCGCCAGGCGTTCCACGAGGCGCTGGAGGACGTGTGGAAGATTGTGCGAGCCGCCAACGGCTATATCGACCGCCAGGCGCCCTGGGCGCTGCGCCGCACCGATGTGGCGCGGATGGGGGCGGTCCTGCGCGTGCTGGCCGACGTGCTGCGCGTGATCGCCACGGTGTTGCAGCCGTTCATGCCGGACAGCATGGCCCGGATGCTCGACCAGCTTGGCGTCCCGGCGGATGCGCGCACGCTCGCCGACCTGGGCACACCGCTGTCGGCCGGCGTCGCTCTGCCGGCACCGCAAGGAGTGTTCCCCCGCTACGTCGAGCCCACCACCCAAACCAAGACTCCCCTCCCCTTGCGGGAGGGGTAGGGGAGGGGGCTGTGCCGAACGCGCCACCCCTTCCCCCTACCCCCTCCCGCAAGGGGGGGAGTCTGTTCTTTCACTACTACTGTTCTTCACAACACTCTGGCCTGGGCGCTCATGCTGATCGATTCCCACTGTCATCTGGACTACTACACCGATGCCGAACGACCGGACGTGCTGGCCCGCGCGGCGGCCGCCGGCGTTGGCGAGATGGTCACCATCGGCACCACGCTGGCCCAGTCGCAGCGCCTGCCGGCACTGGCAGAGGTCCAGCCGAACATCTGGTGCACCGTGGGCGTGCATCCGCACCACGCGGCGGAAGCCCCGGTTCCTGCACCCGAAGCCATCGCCGCGCTGACCGAGCACAGGCGGGTCATCGGCATCGGCGAAGCCGGGCTCGACTATTTCTACGACCGGGCGCCGCGCGACGTGCAGCAGGAATGCTTCCGCGTCCAGATCCGTGCCGCCCGCCTGGCAGGACTGCCACTCGCCATCCACGCGCGCGACGCGGACGCGGACATCGCACGAATCCTTCAGGATGAACGTGATATCGGGGGAAAATTCGCCTTCCTGCTGCACTGCTTCAGCTCGTCCCGCGCACTCGCCGAGGCAGCGATCGGCATGGGCGGCTATGTCAGCTTCTCCGGCATCCTGACCTTCCCTAAATCCAGTGAATTGCGGGAGATAGCGCGCGATCTTCCAGCCGATCGGCTGCTGGTGGAGACCGACGCTCCCTACCTCGCGCCGGTGCCGTTCCGCGGCAAGCGCAACGAGCCGGCCTATGTTGCCCATACCGCCAAGGTGCTGGCCGAGGTCCGCCAGCTTGAACCGGAGGCGCTGGCCGACCTCACGACGGAGAACTTCCGCCGTCTGTTCCGCAAGGCGGCCTGACACCGATGCGGGTGACTCTTCTCGGCACGGGCGGCTCGGCCGGGGTGCCGATGATCGGCGGCCCCGACGGCAGCGGCGACTGGGGCGCCTGCGACCCGGCCGAACCCCGCAACCGCCGCACGCGCGGCAGCATCGTGGTGGAGAGCGGCGAGGGGACGCGCCTGCTGGTCGATACCTCGCCGGATCTACGGACCCAGTTGCTGGCCTGCCAGGTGCCCGGGGTCGACGCCATCCTCTACACGCATGCGCATGCCGACCACATCACCGGCCTCGACGACGTGCGGATCCTGAACCGGATCGCCGGCCGGCCACTGGACGCATTCGCCACACGCGACACGCTTGACGAGCTGACGCGGCGGTTCGGCTACGCCTTCCGGCCCTGGCAGCCGCCCGGCTTCTTCCGGCCCGTGCTGGTGGCATGCGAGGTGGTCGCCGGCGAGACCGTCACGACGGCCGGAATGCAGGTGCGGCTGTTCGAGCAGGACCACGGGTTCATCCGGTCGCTCGGCCTGCGCATCGGCGGCTTCGGCTATTCCACCGACGTGATTGGCCTGGACGATGCCGCATTCGCCGCGCTGGAAGGCGTCGACACCTGGGTGGTCGGCTGCTTTCTGCCCCACGGCCCGCACAAGACCCACGCCGATCTGCCGCAGGTGCTGGCCTGGGCGCAACGCGTCGGCGCCCGTCGGACGGTGCTGACCCACATGGGCACCGACATGGACTGGGGCTGGCTCGCGGCGCATCTGCCGCCAGGCGTGGAGCCCGGGCACGATGGAATGGTGCTTGAATTAACATAATATATCTTATGCGGCATTCAGGCGCTTGCGCCTGGGCTGGATGACGGCTTATGGCCGCGGTTATGCAGCCCGCACCACAGCCCCTGCCCACCAGTGCCGAAACCGAACTCCGCCGTCTGCTCGACATCATGGCGGCGCTGCGCGACCCGGACCACGGCTGTCCCTGGGACAAGCAGCAGAGCTTCGACACGATCGCGCCGTACACGATCGAGGAAGCCTACGAGGTGGCCGACGCCATCGCCCGGCGCGATCTGGCGTCGCTGCCAGACGAACTGGGCGACCTGCTCTTCCAGGTGGTCTATCACGCGCGAATGGCCGAGGAAGCCGGCCTGTTCGGCTTCGCCGACGTTGCCCGTACGATCGCCGACAAGATGGTCCGCCGCCATCCGCATGTGTTCCCCCGGGTCAAGCCCCAGGGCAGGCTCGATGCGGCCATGCGGGATGCGGCGATGCAGACTGCCGCCTGGGAAGAACAAAAGAGCGCCGAACGGGCAACTCGGGACGAAACAGGAACACTGGCCGGCGTTCCTGCTGGCCTCCCTGCCCTGTCGCGTGCCGCCAAGCTGACCGCCCGGGCCGCCCGCGTCGGCTTCGACTGGCCGGATGCCGAAGCCGTGCTGGCCAAGCTGGACGAGGAGGTTGCCGAATTGCGGGCGGAACTGCCGGCAGCCGCCCCGGACCGACTGGCGGACGAACTGGGCGATCTGCTGTTCGTGCTCGCCAATCTGGCGCGCAAACTCGACCTAGACCCTGAAACCTGCCTGCGGCAGGCGAACCTCAAGTTCTGCAATAGATTCAATAAAATGGAGCAAATATCTGAAATTATAGGAAAAACATTGGCTGAGATGTCACTCGAAGACATGGAAAAGCTGTGGCAGAAGGTGAAACATAATGAACGACATACGGGTTGATCTTCATGTCGGACCCTGATTGGCGGGCGCTCAACCGCGCGAACTGGGATGAGCGAGTGCCGATCCACCTCGCCGCCCCGATATACGATCCCGCCCAGCTGCGCGCCGGTCAGGCCCGTAAGAACGCCATCGAGGAGGCAGAGCTTGGGCCGGTGGACGGAATTCGGCTGCTCCATTTGCAATGCCATTTCGGTCGCGACAGCCTGATCCTGGCGCAGCGCGGCGCAACGGTGATCGGCCTCGACTTCTCTCCGCCGGCGATTGCCGCCGCGCGTGCGCTTGCCGCCGAGCTTGGCCTTGCCGATCGGGCCAGGTTCGTCGAGGCAGACCTTTACGATGCGCCAAACGCCATCCCCGAGCCGGCATCGTTCGACCGCGTCTATGTCACCTGGGGCGCCATCTGCTGGCTGCCCGACATTGCCGGCTGGGCGCGGATCGTGGCGCATTTCCTCAAGCCCGGTGGCGCGTTGTATCTGGCGGAAGGCCATCCCGCGGCGCAGGTGTTCGACGATGCGGTTCCCCAGCCGGACGGGCGTCCGGGCTTCTTCGTGCCGTATTTCCACAGCGAGCCGTTGCTGCTCGACGAGACCAAAGACTACGCTGACCCCAACGCCCGGCTGACCAACAGCACCACCTGCCAATGGATCCATCCGCTCGGCGCCGTCGTCACGGCCCTGATCGCGGCGGGGCTGCGCCTCGACTGGCTGCATGAGCACGACGCGATCACGTGGCGCATGTTCGCATGCCTAGCCGAAGGTCCCGACGGGCTGTACCGCTGGCCCGACAAGCCGTGGCTGCCGCTCGCGTATTCGCTTCAGGCCACCAGACCAATCAGCACAACCTGATCCGCATCGACAGCGTGCGGCGTTCGCCGGGCGCGATCAGCATCAGCCCTGGCTTGTCACGGAACTCGCCGTCGAAGTCGGCCGGGCTGTGCATGCCGTGCCAGGGCTCGATGCACAGGAAGTCGCCGCCGTCGCGCGACCAGATGCCGAGCTGCTCGAACCCCTCCCAGGCAACCTCGATCACCGGCGCGCCGGGGGCCATGTAGCGCACCGACCTGCTGGCCGGCGGGGCCAGGATCACCGCACCCGCGGCGAACAGCGCAGGATCGAGCATAAGCGTCCGTCCCGCGATTGGCGTCGGTTCAGGCTCGGGCTTCAGCAGTCCGCCATCCAGCCGATGCACCGGCGCGGTCTCGGGTTCGGCGAATTCCAGCACGTGCGCCGCCTTGTCCAGCCCCTCCACCAGCGGCCAGACGAAGCCAGGATGCGCCCCCAGCGAAGCCGGCAGAACCTCGCGCCCGGGATTGGCCACGGTGAACCTGGTCTCCAGAGCATCATCGTCCAGCGTGAAGGCAATCTCGAGCCGGAACGCGAAGGGATACACCGCTCGCGTCGCGGTATCCTCGTGCAGCACGAGGCGACAGGTGGTGGGGCTGCGGTTCAGCCAGGCGAAGCGCCGGTCGCGCGCGAACCCATGCTGCGGCAGATGATACGACCTGTCCTGATGCCGCAGACGATCGTCTTTCAGGCGCCCGACGATCGGAAACAGCACGGGGGCGTGGCGCGGCCAGACCGGACCCGCCTGCCACAGCATTTCCTCGCCGGCCGCATCGCGCAGCGAACAGAGCTCCGCGCCGTCCGCCTTTACCGTCGCGGACAGTGTGCCGTTCGACAACACGTGCCGGTCCATCATCTGAGGTCAGTCGTCAATGGCCAGTGGTCGGATGGTCGAGGATAGCGTCTCCGGTCAAAGCTGACGACTGGTAATGCCGGTCGGCATCATGCCGGTTTGCTCGCCGGCCAGCTCAGGTCACGCGTCCAGCTCCGCCCGCACAGCCGCTTCCAGGTCTCTCATGCGGAAGGGCTTGCACAGGAACCGCCGCTCGACCCGCTGGGATACGAAATAGCCGGAGATCAAAATGATCTTCAGGTCCCTCTGGCGCTGCGTCGCCAGGTTGGCCAGCTCGATTCCCGACATGTCGGGCATGCGGATATCCGTAATGATCATGCGCAAATCCGGAGTCCGCGCAAGCAGGTCGAGGGCCTGTGCACCGCCATCCGCCTGCAGCACCTGATAACCGAAATCCTCGAGGAACTCCGCGACAATGACGCGGACCTCGGGATCGTCATCCACGATCATGAGTTTTGGACCGGCCGCCCGCCCGGCTTCGGACCTGGCGACCGCGCTATCCGTCAAGCAGGACACGTGTTTCCCCAAACGACTGAAGGAGTCCGCCGACTCTCCCCGTCAGTCCGACCTGAACGATCCTGGGATCAACCTGGCCACGACCGGCCGGCGTGCATACCACCGCCACGCGTCGAGGGCCCATCCCGATGATGGTTCTGGATCGTCAGCGTTCATCACAAATTTGCGACTGTTTGCAACTCGACGCATCTGCCGATCCATGCGATGTATTTTTGATGGCAAGTTCGCGCGACGATGGAGGCGCAATGAATCCCGCAGGCAGTCAGGGTCCTCTCGCCCGCTTCAAGGTGCTCGATCTGTCCCGCGTGCGCGCCGGTCCGACCACAGTGCGACAGCTCGCCGACTGGGGCGCCCAGGTGATCAAGGTGGAATCGCCCGAGGGCGACGCCGGCATGGGCGGCGAACGGCATGGCCCCGACTTCCAGAATTTGCACCGCAACAAGCGAAGCATGACGCTCAACCTGAAGTCTCCCGAGGGCGTGGCGATACTGCAGCGCCTGGTGCGCGACGCCGACGTGCTGGTGGAGAACTACCGGCCGGACGTGAAGTTCCGCCTCGGGATCGACTACGCAACCTTGCGGCCGATCAATCCTCGTCTGGTCTACGCCAGCATATCGGGCTTCGGGCAGGACGGGCCGTACCGCGAGCGCCCGGGCTTCGATCAGATCGCACAGGGCATGGGCGGCCTGATGTCGATCACCGGGCTGCCCGGCCAGGGCCCGGTGCGCGTGGGCATTCCGGTGGCGGACCTGACGGCCGGCATCTTCTGCGCGATGGGCATCCTGGTGGCGCTGCTGGAGCGCGAGCAGTCGGGCGAAGGCCAGTGGGTGCAGAGCAATCTGCTGGCCGCGCAGATCGCCATGCTGGATTTCCAGGCGGCGCGCTGGCTGATCGGCCACGAGGTGCCGGGCCAGGCAGGCAACGACCATCCGACCAGCATCCCGACCGGCGTGTTCCCGACCGCGGACGGCTACATGAACATCGGTGCCGCCGGCGAGGCGATCTATCGGCGCTTCTGCAAGGTGATCGATGCGCCGCAGCTTGCCAGCGATCCGGACTTCGCCACCAATGCGGATCGTTCGAAGAATCGCACCCGGTTGCACGAGGCGATCAGCGCCATCACGCGCGGACGCACGACAGCCGTGTGGATCGATCTGCTGAACGAGGCGGGCGTGCCGTGCGGGCCGATCTACCAGATGAACGAGGTGTTCGCCGATCCGCAGGTGCGCCACCTCAACATCACGCGCCACGTGCAGCACAAGGTGCTGGGCGACGTGGAGGTTGTGGGTCAGGCGGTGGAACTCTCGCGCACGCCGTGGAGCGTGCGGACTGCGTCGCCGGAGGCCGGTGAACACACCGACGAGGTGCTGCGCGAGTTGGGCTATGACGATGCGGAGATCGCGGGGCTGCGCGACCGCAAGGTGGTGTAGCTGAGGCCACCTGTCATTGCGAGGAGCGAAGCGACGCGGCAATCTCGGGGTGGGTGCGCACTCTCATCGGGATTGCCGCGTCGCTTCGCTCCTCGCAATGACAGGCGTTGTATAGCGCGACGTGACCGTCGGCCGCAGTGCGGCGCTGGTGATCACCACGGGCTCCGCCGGCAGCGAGCGCGGCTCGCCCTGCCCTTCCCACAGCCAGTATTTGTTGTCGCCGGCGCCGTTCACCGCCACCACCTTGTGGTTGCCCTTGGCGTCGATGGCGTGGATCGTCACGCGGCTGATCAGCCCGCCCTTCAGCGTACGCATGTCCTCGGCTGCCTCGTGGACCGCGTCGGCGACGCTGGCGCCGGCCTTCATGTACAGCACGATGGAACGCGCAGTGCAGCAGCGGATCGTCATCTCGCCGGCGCCGGTGCACGCCGCGGCGCCGTAGCGTGTATCGGCATAGGAGCCCGCGCCGACGATGGGGCTGTCGCCGAGCCGGCCGGGATATTTCCAGCCCCAGCCCGACGTGCTGGTACCGCTGCAGATGCGGCCGGTGCTGTCCTGCGCCAGGAACACGGTCGTGTCCCTGCCGACTTCCGGATCGATCGCATGGCGACAGAGCGGCGCCAGTTCCGCGTCAGGCCAGGCGCGCTTCTGCTCCTCGGGCACCTCGTTGTCGAACCATTCCTGCCAGGCTCGGCGTGAATCCGGAATCAGATTGTCTGCCGGTTCGGCGCCGATCTCGCGGGCGAAGCGGGCGGCCCCCTGCCCCACCAGCAATTCGTGCGGCAGCCGGCGCATGATCTCGCGCGCGACGCTGACCGGATGCAGGTAGCCTTGCAGCGCGCCGACCGCGCCGGAGCGCAGCGTGGTGCCGTCCATCATGCAGGCGTCGAGTTCCATCTCGCACAACAGGTTCGGCCAACCGCCGCGGCCGACGGTGCGCACGGATGGGTCTGCCTCGATCAGGCGAATGCCTGCCTCGATCGCATCGAGCGCATGGCTTCCTTCGGCGAGCAGTCGGGCGGTGGTGGGAGCGCCCAGAGTGCCTTCGTTGTTGGTGACCAGGATCATGCGCCAGGCTCCCTTGGTGTCATCACATCCGTCGCGCGATGCGCGGATCCAGCAGGTCGCGCACGCCGTCGCCCAGCACGTTGATCGATAGCACCATGATGCCGAGGAACACGCCAGGGAACAGCACGTTCCAGATCGCCAGCATGATGAAGTTGCGTCCGTCGGCGATGATGTTGCCCCAACTCGGGATTTCCGGTGGCGTGCCGACGCCGAGGAAGCCGAGATACGCCTCGATCAGCACGGCCGACGCAGCGATATAGGTCGCCTGCACGATGATCGGCGTGGTGGCGTTCGGCAGGATGTGGCGCAGCAGGATGCGCGGCAGGCGTGAGCCGCTGGCGATCGCGCCCTGCACGAAGGTCTGCTCGCGGAGCGACAGCACGACGGCGCGCACCAGCCGCACCACACGCGGCACTTCCGGCACTGTGATGGCGATCACCACGGTCTGCACGCTGGCGCGCATCAGCGACAGCATGGCAACCGCGAGCAGGATGCCGGGGATCGCCATCAGCCCGTCCATGATCCGCATCACCAGGCTGTCCATCCAGCGGAAATAGCCGGCGACCAGGCCGATGGCGGTGCCGAGTACCGTGCTCAGGATCGCGACGGTCAGGCCGATGAGCAACGAGACGCGCCCGCCATACAGCGTGCGCGTGAGGATGTCGCGGCCATAGGCATCGGTGCCGAACCAGTGCTGCGCGTTGGGCGGGCGCAGGCGATGCGCCACGTCCAGCACGACCGGATCGTACGGCGCGATCCACGGCGCCAGCAGGGACAGCAGAGTCAGCGCGACGAGCAGGGTGCCGCCGAAGGCGATCCGCGGATGCCGCCGCAGCGCGGTCACGGTCAGTACCGGATGCGCGGATCGAGGAATGCGTAGGCCAGATCGATCGCCAGGTTGATCAGCACATAGGCGAACGAGGCGACCAGGATCACGCCCTGGATCACCGGGTAGTCGCGCTGCGTCACCGCCTCGATGGTGAGACGGCCGACGCCGGGGATGGCAAACACGCTCTCGGTGACGACGACACCGCCGATCAGCAGGGCGACACCGAGCCCGATCGTGGTGACGATGGGCACCGACGCATTCTTCAGTGCGTGGCGCAGCAGCACGGTGCGCGGCGCGAGGCCCTTGGCACGTGCGGTGCGGATATAGTCTTCGCCTAGCACGTCAAGCATCGTGCTGCGGGTCATGCGCGCAAGCAACGCCATGAAGATCAGGCCGAGCGACAGCGCCGGCAGGACGAGATGCAGCAGGAATGGTCCGATGCCCTGTGCCAAGGCGGTGTAGCCCTGCACCGGCAGCACACGCCACTGGCGGGCGAACTCGTAGACCAGCGCATAGCCGATGAGGAACACCGGCGCCGAGAAGGCGATCACCGCCAGGCCCATGATGGCGTGGTCGATCCAGGTGCCGGCCTTCCAGGCGGCAATGACACCGAGCGGCACGGCGAGGCTGACCGCGAACAGCATCGTGGCGATGGTGATCGCCACGGTCGGCTCGAGCCGCTGCGCGATCAGCGTCCACACCGGCACCTTGTTGAACACCGAGACGCCGAGATCGCCGTGCAGCAAGCCGCTCAGCCAAAGCACGAACTGTACGACGAGCGGGCGATTCAGCCCGAGGCTGGCACGCACGCGCTCGATGTCCGCATCCGTTGCATTGTCGCCGGCGATGATCGCCGCCGGATCGCCAGGACTGAGATGCAGCAGCAGGAACACCACCACGGCGACCACCAGCATCACCGGGATGGTGGCCAGCACCCTGCGCGCAATGAACCCCAGCATGTCCCGGCTATTGCTTGTCGATGTTCCAGTAAACCGGAACGCCCGATTGCAGCACGCCGGTCACGTTCTTGCGGAAGGCGATCGGTTGGAAGAACTGGCCGAACGGCACATAGGGCACCGACTCGAATGCGCGCGCCTGGATCTGCTCGATCAGGCTGTGTCGTTTCGCGGTGTCCGGCTCGCGCGTCCAGCGATCCACCAGCTTTTCCAGTTCAGGATCGCACGCCCAGCCCGCGTTGGCCTGCTCGCAGCGCGAGTTGAACCAGCCATTGGTGATCGGCGTGGTCACGTCGGGCCCGCCCTGCGTGGTGATGAACAGGCTCCAGCCGCCCTTGTCCAGCGGGTCCTTGCGCGCCCGCCGCACGGAGATCGTGCTCCAGTCGGCGGCTTGCACGTCCACATTCACGCCGGCACGCCGCAGCGAGGCGATCAGCACCATGATGCCCGCGTTGTATTGCGGCCGGTCGGTCGGCTGCAGCACGACGAGCTTCTCACCCTTGTAGCCCGCCTCGGCGAGCAGCGCCTTGGCCTTGGCGATGTCGGGCTTGCGCATGGGCTCCGAGCCGATCGCGGTTTCGTTGCCGGAGCTGCACAGGAAGAAGGCGCCGCAGAATTTCATGTAGAGGTCGGGATCGCCCGTCACCGCCTGCATGTACTCTTCCTGGTCGATCAGGTAGAGCAATGCCTGGCGTCCCTTGAAGCTGTTGAACGGCGGCCACAGGCTGTTCGGACGGATCAGCCCCTGCACCCCCAGCCGATCGATGTTCAGCACGGTGATATCGGGGTTGTCCTTCAGCAGGCGGATGAAATCGAGTGGCGGGGCCTCGAAATAGTCGATCTCGCCTGCCATCAGCGCGGAGAGCGTGGTGTTGGCGTCAGGGATGTAGAGCCACTCGATCCGGTCCAGCTTCGGGATCTTGCCGCCCGACAGATAGTCCGGCGGCTCGTTGCGCGGCACATAGTTGGGATTGCGCACGAACACGGCCTTGTTGCCCGGCCGCCATTCGTCCCGCCGCATGATGAACGGCCCGGAGCCAACCGAGGCAGTGATCTGCTCCGTCATCGGCTGGCCGGCGATGCGCTCCGGCATCATGAAGGCGGTGCCGGGATTGCCCAGCGACTCGATCACCAGGCCGAACGGCTCCTTCAGCACGAGCCGGAAGGTCCTTGCGTCGATGGCGTCGATGCTGGCGAGGAACTTTTGCAGGATCTGGCCGCTCGACATGCGCGTCATCCAGCGCTTGAGCGATGCGATGCAGTCCGCGGCGGTGACCGGCTGGCCGTCGTGGAACGCGAGCCCGGGCCGCAGCGTGAAGGTATAGGTCAGCTTGTCGTCGCTGACCGTGTAGCTATCCACCATCTGCGGCTGCGGTTCGAATTTCGAATTGAACGCGAACAGCGTGTCATAGACCAGATAGCCGTAGCGGTTGGTGATGTAGATCGTCGTCCAGGTGGGATCGAGGATCTTCAGGTCGGCGTGCACCACAGCGCGCAGCGTCTTGTCTGCCGCGGCGGGCTGGCTGATGGCAACGGCAATAAGTGCCGCCGCCGCAGCGCGGACGAGCCATGCGAACATTGCCGTTTCCCCTTGTGTCGTCGTGCTCAGGCCAGCGTGAATTTCGGCAAGGTCACCGCATCCGTGACCGGCTCGAACACGACCTTCACCGCCGCGCCCAGCTTGGCGTTGTCGCTGTCGCCTACAAGGTTGCTGACCAGCAGAGGGCCCTCCTCCAGCCGCACCAAACATACGCGGTACGGTAGAGAATCCTTGTAACCGTCCCAGTAGGCGCGATGGAAATCAATCCATGATTGCAACGTGCCCCGTCCCGACGCGTCCTTCCATGCCTGGTCCGGGCTGAGGCACTTCGGACAGACCGGGCTGGGCGGGAACCGCGTGTCGCCGCAGGCGGTGCAGGTCTGCACGACCAGACGGCTTTCCCGCGCTGCATCCCAGAACGGCTTGGTCAGCGGCGTGATCTTCGGCAGCGGCTTGTTGTAGGTTTCGCTCATCGTCCCCTCCCCTTCAGCCGCGCGTGTAGATGATCGAGCGCGTGCAGGGCGTCGCCTGCACGTATTGCACGACCTCGCAGTCTTTCACCTGGCGCGCGCCGCATTCGCCGCGCAGTTGCCGCACGGCCTCGACGTTCAGCGCCCAGCCCTGCATGTAGGAATTCGACAGGTGCCCGCCGTCGGTGTTGGTGGGCAGTTTGCCGCCGAGGCTCAGCGCGCCGCCCTCGACGAAGCGCCCCGACTCGCCGCGCGGGCAGAAGCCGAGGCCTTCCAGGCTGAACAGCACGGTCGGGCTGAAATTGTCGTAGCACATCAGCGCATCGACATCGTCGTGCCTCACGCCGGCCATGGCGTAGGCCTGCTCACCGGCGGCGTGCGCCGCATCGTACCAGAAGTCGATGTCGAAGTTGGAGATCGCCGAACGGGTGAAGCTCTCCTGCGCGCCGAAACCGGAAATCAGCACCGGCTTCTGCTTGAAGTCGCGCGCGCGTTCGGCGGTGGTCAGGATGATGCACACCGCGCCGTCATTGATCAGGCAATAATCCAGCAGCCGCAGGGGCGCGGTGATGAAGCGCGCCGATTCATGGTCCTCGATGGTGATCGGGTTGCGCATCACCGCATCGGGGTTGAGGCAGGCATGGTAGCGGATGGAGACCGACACTTCGGCGAGCTGGCGCGTGGTGGTGCCGTAGAGTCCCATGTGGCGCTGGAACATCATGGCATGGGCAGCGCCGGGGGAGGTCATGCCCCACGGATCCCACGTGCCGGGATTTTCATCGCCGCCGTAGTTCACCCGACGCGAGCGGCCGATATTGGCATACAGCAGTGCGACATGCGTCGCGTGGCCGGCGGCGATCGCCGTGGCGGCCTCGATGATGCCGATGCCCGACATGCGGCCGTGCGGCGGCAGCGTCATCGTCCAGCGTGGATCGAGACCGAGCACCTCGCCCATGCGCGCGTAGTAGGGAATACGGCAGACCAGCAGCCCGTCGATCTTGTTCTTGTCGATGCCGCTGTCGGCCACCGCATTGCGGAAAGCCTGCGCCGCTAGTCCGTATTCGTCGGTCTCCGGGAAATTGCCGTAGCGCGTGTTGCCGACGCCGATGACGGCGATCTTGTTCTTCAGGTCGGTGAGATCGTTCATGTTGTCCCCTTTCTCCCTCCCCCCTTGCGGGGGAGGGTGGGGGTGGGGGGTTGGCGAGGCCCCCTCACCCTAACCCTCTCCCGCAAGGGGAGAGGGGACGTTGATCGTCAGATCACGCCTTCCTCCGCGAGCCGCTGCACATCCGACTTTGTCATCCCCAGCAGCTCCGTCAGCAACCATTCATTGTCTTCGCCATAGCATGGCGCGCCGCGGTCGATCGGGCCGCCGATATAGGCCGGCGTCCTGCTGAACTTCATCGGCAGCTCATACACCGGCCAGGTGCCGATCTTGGTGCCGGTGACCTCGGTAAGCCATTTCAGGTGACGGAGCTGCGGGTCATGATCGCAGCGGTCCTCCGCATTCTGGCACACGCCGGCTGGCACGCCGGCGCGCTGCAACCGCATCATGCAGTCATACGCGTCCTGGGTGCGTGTCCAGGTTTCCACCAGCGCATCGAGCGCATCCTGATGCACCAGCCGGTGTTCCAGCGTGTCGAAGCGGCGATCCTCCAGCCAAGCCCCCTGCCCTGCCACCTGCGCCAACGCGTGCCACTCCGCATCGGTGAAACAGGCGATGGCGATCCAGCGGTCCGTCCCCGCGCAGCGGTACGCACCATGCGGCGCCGCCGGTTTGTACGGCGAGCGGTTGCCGTAGCGCCGCCATTCCCGTTCGTTGGCGGACCAATCCAGAATTGTAGCGCCGGTCAGGAACAATCCTGACTCGCACTGCGACGCATCGATCCACTGACCCTCGCCGGTACGCTCGCGGTGATACAGCGCGCCAAGCAAAGCCAGCGCGTAGCCATAGGCTCCCATCCAGTCGAGATAGGAGTAGCCCCAGCCGACCGGCATCGCCGGTTCCGGCAGGCCCGACATGTCGCCCTGCCCGCCGAACGCCGCGGCAACCGGACCGACGGTGCGCATCCGTCCATAGGTGCCGTGCACGCCCATGCCGGATTGCTGGATGTAGATGATGTCCGGCCGAATGCTCTTCATCACATCATAGCCGAAGCCGAGCCGTTGCAGCACGCCGGGCGAGAATCCCTCGGCCACGACATCGCAGATGCGCAGCAGGTCCTTGGCGATCTGCAATCCCTTCGGGTGGCGGATGTTCAACGAGATGCCGCGCTTGCCGGAATTCTTGTTGTGGAACTGCCCGCCCATGTCGGGATCCTTCACGCCGGCAAGCGGACCGGTCGCGGCATCGCGCACCGCACGGCCGCCGACCGGCGCCATCGCGGCCAGTCGCGTGTCGGGGTTGTCCTTCCACTCCACCTTGTAACTTTCCGCGCCCAGCGCGGCGAGGAAGCGCGTGCCGCCGGCGGAGGCCAGGAACCAGGCGAAATCCAGGATCTTCACGCCTTGCAGCGGGAACGGCTTGCTGTGCAGCGCCGAGAGTTTCGGGTTCTCGACGCCGCGCGGCTGTGCCGGCACGCTCGGTCGCCGCGTCGCTTCACGCAGCACAACTTCGGTGTCCTCGCCCAGCAACGGCGCACGCCGCCCGACCTGCCAGCTCGTCTTGTTGCTGAGCCACTTGCTGGTGGGATAGCGGAAGCTCCGACCGTGCTCCGGATGATGCACGTCGGCGAAGCTCTTGCGCTGCAGCCAGTGTTCATCGAGC
Organism: Acetobacteraceae bacterium; assembly: GCA_041487355.1. Taxonomy (GTDB): domain Bacteria; phylum Pseudomonadota; class Alphaproteobacteria; order Acetobacterales; family Acetobacteraceae; genus JAMXLO01. The sequence goes on from JBGPND010000008.1 coordinate 15,500, forward strand.
GCGTTCTCGTGCGGCTTGCGCAGCGGCGCCCAGAGCAGGCCGGCATCCTGCGCCTCCCGCCACGGCATGTCGGCATAGGTCCAGGCGCGGATGAAGCGCTGCACCAGATCCAGCATATGCGCCCGCGTCTCGTCGCCCGCCTGCGAACCGGGCACCTGACGCGCCTTCAGGTCGGCGTCCGGCGGCGGTGGCTGCAAGTCCGCCTGCATGCCGTATTTCGACAGCAGCGGCACCAGGTTCTTCAGGTCGCGCGCACCCATGCCGTGCGAAATGAACCAGCGGCCGTCCTTGGTGTGACTGATGGACGGTGAATGGTTCGGCGTCTCCACCGCGTGCCGGTTGGTCAGCCGCCACAGCGGCACGCGCCGCATCACCCAGTGCATGATGTCGAGCTCGGGGTTCTTCGACACCGCCTCGTGCACCGCTACAGAAACGTCCTGCCCCTGCCCCATGCGATAGCGATGGATCAGCGCGGCGATGATGCCAGTGGCGAGCTGCTCGCCCGCGATGTGATAGGCGTGCCAGATCTGCGGCGCTATCGGTGGCGTGTCGTATTCCAGGTTGGGATCGGGATCGTAGCCGCAATTCATCATGATCCCGCCGAGCGCGAGGTGGATCAGGTCCGAGCTCTTGAAATCCTGCCACGGCCCGTCATCGCCGAACGGCGTCATCCGCGCGGCCACGAGCGACGGGAACCGCGCGCCCAGCGCGGCACGGTCCAACCCCAGCGCCTCGTTCAGCGCACCGCAGCTCGCATCCAGCAGCACATCGGCGCCGCCCAGCAGACGCAGCATGTGCTCGCGCGCCGGCGCCTCGCGCAGGTCAAGCACGACGGATTTCTTGTTGCGGTTGTAATTCCAGAAGAACAGCGAGCGCTCCAGGCCGGGCTGGTCTTCCAGGAACGGGCCGATCCGCCGTGTTGCGTTGCCCTCCGGCGGCTCGATCTTCACCACCTCGGCGCCCAGGCCGGCAAGCAGCAGCCCGGTATACTCCGCCCGTTCGTCCGCCACCTCGATCACGCGCAGCCCGGCCAGCATCCCCGGACCGGCATTGCCCATCATCTCACCGGGGCCATTTGCGATCTCGCTCGCGTCCGACATGGTGTTTCCTCCTCAGGCAGGGGCCATTTGTCTCGTCATGGCCGGGCTTGACGAGAAGACGGCCGCGTCCGCCGCAGCATATCCAGCAGGATGGCATGGAACTGCTCCGGCGCCTCATACGCCACCCAGTGCCCGGCACCCGGGATCATGCGCACGTCGGCATTCGGCCGCATCGCGCGCAATGCCGCGACACGCTCAGGCGCACGCGGATTGGCCGGAGCATCGCGCTCGCCCCAGATGCCGTTCACCGGCACATGCACCTGCGCAAGCGCCCGCTGCAACGCGCCGCTGCGCGACAGCATGGGCGTCTTCAGCCGCGAATGCCGCGTGTTCCACTCCTGAATTGTCAGCGCCAGATCATCGATCTTCGCCGGATCGGCGATCATCAGCCGGTTCAGATTGGTGCGATGCGCCGCGACGCGCTCCTCGCCCGCAAGGTGCCGCACCTTCATCAGCTCCACCGCACTGCCTGACGGACCCACGCCGCTCGAACCAATGATCGTCACCGAGCGCACCCGCGCGCCGTGGATCGCCGCGACACAGCTCGCCATCGTGCCGCCGAAGGAGAATCCCGCAACGTCGTAGTGCGCGTCCACGCCGATCACGATGTCGATGCCATGCGCCACGATCTCCGCAACCTGCGTCGCATCGTCGCCATCCGGCGGGAAAGCGGATTCGCCGAGCCCCGGCAGGTCCGGCACCAGCAACCGGTATTCCTGCGACAGCACATCGATGTTGTGCGCCCAATGCCGCCATGATCCCGCGCCACCGTGGAACAGCACCAGCACCGGCGCGCCGCTGTCGCCCCAGCTCCGCCACACCATGGTGCCGTCGCCGCACGGCGTCTCGGTGCGTTGCGCGGCATGCTCCAGCCGGTCGAGGAATACCGCCGGCCCAACCTCCATTCGATCGTTCATCGTGTTCTCATCTACAAATATTCGTCCGCCAGCGCGAGTTCGCGGATCTCCGCCACGCTGCCGCTGCGCCGCACCTCGCCACCGCGCATCACATAGCCGCGCGTCGCCAATCGCAAGGCTGGGCGAGCCATCTGCTCCGTCATCAGCACCGTGGTTCCACGACCCTTGAGCTGCATGATTGCATCGCTGATCTGGCTGATCCAGACCGGCGCCAGGCCGAGGAACGGTTCGTCCAGCAGCAGCAGGCGTGGAAACGACGCCATCGCCCGCGCCAGTGCAACGATCTGCTGCTGCCCGCCGCTCAACTGGCCGGCCGGCTGCCGTGCCCGTTCCGCCAGCAGCGGGAATACCGAACACAGCCAATCCAACGCCTCGCGCTGTCGCTGCCGGCCAAGGCCGAAGGCACCCGACAGCACGTTGTCGGTGACGGAGAGCGACGCAAACACGCGACGGCCTTCCGGCGAAAACCCGATGCCGAGGCGAGCGCGCCGCTCGCAGGCAATGCCGCCGATATCCTTGCCATCCAGCACGATCCGCCCCGCGAAGGCGGGCACCAGCCCGATGATGGCGTTGATCGTCGAGGATTTACCGGCGCCGTTGGCACCGACCAGCAGCACCGTCTCGCCCTCCGGCACGTCCAGCGAAACACCGCGCAGCGCGGCAATCCCGCCATAGCGCACCTGCAGGTTTTCGATTGCCAGCAGCATCACGCGGCGTCCTCGTCGCCGGTGCCAAGATAGGCCGATATCACGTCGGGCCGCGCCAGCACCTCCGCCGGCGTTCCTTCCGCCAGGACATTGCCGGCATCGAGCACGAGAATACGCGGGCACAGCCGGCGGATCAGATCCATGTCGTGTTCGACGATCAGCACGCTACAGCCACCGCTGGTCCGCGCATGCGCGACGAACGTGTCGATCCGGCTGCGCTCACCCCGCTCCAGCCCCGCGGCCGGTTCGTCGAGCAGTAGCACCTGCGGCCGCGTGGCAAACGCCATGAGCAGGCCAAGCATTTTCTGCAGTCCATAAGGCAGCTTGTCGCTCTGTTCGTCCAGCCGTTCGGCCAGTTCGAAATCATGCAGCATCTGCTGCAGCCCAGACGCGTCGCCGCGGCCGCCAAAGCGGACCGCGCGGGCAATGTTCTCGCGCACCGAGACGCTGCGGAACGTGTTGGTCTGCTGGAAGCTGCGCGCCACTCCCAAGCGGCTGAGCGCGTGCGAAGGTCGCCCCGTCACGTCCCTGCCGCCCAGCAGCACGCGTCCCGCCGATGGTGCGAGGCGTCCGGCGATCACGTTGATCAGCGTGGTCTTGCCGGCGCCGTTCGGGCCGATGACTCCGAGCAGGTCGCCTGGCGCCAGGCCGAAACTCACATCATGGAAGACGCGCAGTCCGCCGAACCGCTTGGCCAGCTTCTCGACGCGGAGTTCATCGCCTTCCACGTCAGGCTGCCCGCCTTATGCGGCGCAGCAGTGTCACCACGGTGCCGACGATGCCGCCGCGCGCGGCCAGCACAACGACAAGGATCAGCACGCCGTAGAGGCCCTGCGCGTATTGCCCATGCGTGCCAAACAAATTCGTAGCCCAAACAAGCACCGTGCTGCCGACGATCGGTCCCAGGATGGAGACGCGACCACCGACAATCGTATAGGCGATGAAGTCCACCGCGGTGATCGAATCGAACGAACTGGGATGCGCTGTCAGCAGCATGTTGACCAGCGAAAAGCCGGCCAATCCCGCGATGCCCGCCGCGACGACGAAGCCCAGCGCCTTGTAGCGCCAGACCACCAGTCCCAGGCTTTGCGCGAGGATCTCGTTTTCCTCGATCGCGGCGAAGTGCTGGCGGAAGAAGCGCGTCAACAGTGCGGTGATCAACGTCGCGAGCAAGGCCAGGAAGCAGGCGAACAGCAGGACGGCACGGTTGCTGGCCAGTTCCATCCCGAGCAGGGTCACCGGGGGGATGCCGGCGATGCCGTTCGATCCGCCGGTGAGGCCGGGGGTCTCGAACAGCAGAAGCTGCATGATCTGCGACAGCACGAAGGTGACCAGCACGAAATAGGTGCCGCGCAGCCGCAGCACCAGCGCGCCGAGCGGCACCGCCACGAGCGCCGGCAAAGCAAAGCTCGCGGCTGTCAGCAGGAACCCATCGGTGATGTCGTACTGGCCGGCGATCGCCACCGTGTAGCCGCCGATCGCCATGAAAGTCGGGGTGGCGAAACTCAGCAGGTTCATCCGTAGCATGATCCAGACGCTGAGTGCGGCGACCACGCCGACCAGGATCTGGTTCAATACCGAATAGACCAGCACGCTTCGGGTCAGCAGGGGAATTGCGAAGCTGGCAGCGAAGATCAGCAGAGCCGCGATTTCCGCCGCACCAAGCAGCGGTCCCTGACGCGCCAGCCCGGCCGACTGGCGCACGTCACGTGCGACGTCCACGCCTCAGGCGCCCCGAATTTCGCGGCCCAGCAGGCCGGTCGGGCGGAACACCAGCAGCAGCAGCACGAGCACGAACAGCACCAGTGCGCCGATCGAACCGCCGAAATAGACGCTGGAATAGGCTTCGACGATGCCGACGATGAAAGCGGCGAGCGCCGCACCGCCCAGGCTGCCGAGCCCGCCGAGGATCACGGTGAGAAACGACGTCGCCAAGACCGGATCGCCGACACCCGGCGACAGCGCCAGGATCGGTGTGACAAGGGCGCCGGTCAGTCCGGCGAGGCCGGTTGCCAGGGCGAACGCAAGTGGAAACAGCAGCCGTGGCCGCAGGCCTTGCGCCATCGCGACTGCCCGGTCATCCGCCAATGCCCGCAAGGCGCGGCCGAGATCGGTCCGGAACAACACGAGGTAGAGTGCGACAATTGCCGTACTGCAGACCGCCAACACGATCAGGTTCTCGAGCGGCACATAGATCGGTCCGGCATGCACGGCACCGGTGACCGGGAACTCGAACTGCATCGACAGCGGGCCGAACACCGTCAGCACGCCGGTCGAGATCACCAGATACAGCCCAAGCGTCAACATCAGCGTCGCCAGGTGGTCGTCCACCAGACGCTCGAGCATGAACAACTCGAACAGGTAGCCAAGCGCCGCGGTGGCCAGCACCGCGACCAGCACGGCCAGCGGATAGGGCAACCCCAGGCCGCTGACACAGGCATACGCGACGTAGCCGCCCAGCATGTAGAACCCGCCATGGGCGAAATTCACCACGCCGAGAATGCCGAAGATCAGCGTGAACCCAAGTGCCAGCAACGCATATTGCGCACCCAGGCTCACGCCGATGATCGCGGCTTGAAGGAATTCCTGCACGAGGTTCGGCTGCCGGCGTGATGGCTACATCACCGGCTCGACCTTCTTCACACCGAGATTTTTGCCGTCCTTGATGATGCCGACGCCGAACGGGAAGAACAGCTCCTGGTTGATGCTGAAAGCTTTCTGCCCGGACCAGATGCCTTTGCCCATGTTCGGGTCCTCGACCGGCAGCTTGCGCAGCACTTCGGCAACCTTTTGCACGTCGTCGATCGTTCCGGCCATCGAGATCGCCTTCAGCGTCAGGCGCGCGGCGGGCAGATCGGCCCAGAACGAGGTGCCGCCGACCGGCTCCTTGCCGACAAGCTTCCTGTACAGGTCGTCGATCGCCCGCACCTTGGGATCTTCCGTCGGCACCGTTTCGAACCAGTAGAAGTTCTTCACCACGTCGAGGCCGCCGGCGACCCGCAGGATCTCGTCCGTGCCGGGACCGCCGAGCCGGCCGATGGGCCCTCCGAAGCCGGCCAGGCGAAGCTGCTTGATGATCACGCCGGCATCGCCCGGCGGCGAGGATGCGGTATCCACCACGTCCGGATGCAAGGCCAGCACGCGCGTGATGATGGGCGCGAAATTCGTCGTGCCGCGCTGGTAGTATTCCTCGGTGGTGGTGACGCCGTTGTCGCGATAGGCGGCGGCGTCGACGCTGACGATATCGGTGCCGCCCTGGTCGTTCGGCGCAATCAGCGCGACCGACTTCATCGGAAATGTCTGCTTCGCCGTCTTGATCAGCGTATCCGCCCAGGCGCTGGGACCAGGCGCGATATGGAACATCAGCGGGTATTTCGCTTCCAGTGCGTTCTTGGCGTAGCTCGCGTTCCAGGCGAGTTGCCCGTTGCGTGCCGCAACCGGCTTGATGCCGGTGTTCTCCGGCGAACCGACCGGACCGATGATGAATTTGATATCCTGGCTGGCGAGACCATTCGATCCCGCGGCGGCGCCATCGGCGGTATATTTGCTATCATATGAGATAATGGTGACATGACATTTCTTGTCGCCGACCTGCAGCCCGCCCTGAGCGTTGACCTCGGCCGCCGCGAGCGTCGCCGCTGCCTCCATTCCCAGGCCCCACTGCGCCGCGCCACCCGACATCGGCCCCATCGCGCCGAGCTTCAGCTCACAGCCGCCCTGCGCATAAGCCGCTCCGCCGCCGAGCGCGAACGCCGCGGCGGCGAACACCAGGCATCGTGATTTCATGGATATGTCTCTCCCGAAAGGTCTGTTCGCCGCATCGACGGCATGCTTGTCTTGCCGGCAAGCTAGTGACGCCGCGGCGACATCGTCAAGGCCACGCGAGGGACTGAACGGAACGATACAAAGCCATGACGATCGTGTTTATCGGCGACATCCATCAGCAATGGAACAAGGTCGAGAGCGGACTGGCTTCCTTGGACGTCGTGGCCGTCCCCGGACTTGATCCGGGGATCAAGCCGGCCATCATGCCGCAAGCTGCCATCCTGCTCGGCGACATCCAGTGCGACAAACCGCTGGACGAGCTGGCGGCGCCACTGCTCGATCGCGGCATCGACGTGCACTGGATCTTCGGCAACCACGACAATGACGGCGGGCCGGAGATGTGGGCCAACCTCGTCGAGCCGCAACGCAATCCACGCACCACGCAAGGCGCGCTGCACGGAAGGGTTGTGGAGATCGCCGGCGTGCGCATCGCCGGCCTCGGCGGCACGTTCCGCCCGCGCATCTGGGAACCGCCGGATCCGCCCCGCCTGCATCGCCGCAAGCAGTTGCCGGAAGACCTGGCGGGCCTCGGCGCCGGCTGGCGCGAGGAGCACATCGCCGCACTGGTCCATTCGCTCGGCGCCACGGCAATCTGGCCGGAGGACTACGAATACCTGGCAAGCCAGCGCGCCGACATCCTGGTGACGCACGAGGCCCCGCGCAGCCACCCCGCCGGCAATGCGGCACTGGACGCACTGGCGCGCGCCATGGGTGCCAGCCTGATCGTCCATGGCCATCACCACGTGTCCTACCGCGCCGTGGCGCACGATGGGCTGCGCGCAATGGGCGTCGCGGCCGCCTGGGGCGCCAATATCGACGGCGAACCGCTATGGTCCGGCGAAGCGCCGCGCCATCTCGGGCAGCTCATCGCAGGATGGTCGCTTGAGGCGGAGGCGGTGAACCGGTAAGACACCTCTCAACCGTCATGGCCGGCCTTGTGCCGGCCATGACGATAAGAACTGGGAGGCATACAAGCCAAGTGGACGCTGAAGTCCTGGTCGAAAACGTCCTGAACGCGCTCACCGCGGGCGTCACCATCGGCTGCGTCTACGGCCTGATGTGCATCGGCCTCGGGCTGATCTTCGGCATCATGCGCATCGTCAACTTTGCCCAGGGCGAGCTGCTGATGCTTGGCATGTATGCCAGCCTCTACCTGGTGACTGGCGGCGGCGTGCTGGCCTTCCTCGGCCCCTATTTCGGTCCGTTCATCGGTGCGCTGTGCGCCGGGCCGATCGTGTTCGCCGGCGGCGCAGTGCTGCACAAGTTCCTGATCTCCCGCGTCTCCGGCCTGCGCACCGCCGGCAGCCTCGACGATGGCCATTTCGGCCAGCTCATCATCACCCTCGGCATCTCGCTCATCCTGCAGAACGGCGGGCTGATCCTGTTCGGCTCCTCGCCAGAAACGGTGCGCACCCCCCTCGCCTCCAGCGCCTTCGAGGTTGGCCCCATCATCGGCGACGCCACCGTTTTCCTCAACAAGGCGCGCCTGATTGCCTCTGCCGTGGCGATCATCATCGCGATCACGCTCTATCTGGTGCTCGAATATACCCGCCTCGGCAAGTCGCTGCGCGCCGCGGCCGACAATCCGACGGCGGCAACCTACATGGGCATCGACGTCGATCGCACCTACCGCATCGCGTTCGCACTCGGCTGCGGCATCACCGCGATCGCCGGCGGCCTGATGGCGACCTACCTGTCGTTCGGTCCGTTCATCGGCCTCGACTACGTCATCATCATGTATTCCGGCGTCGTGCTGGGCGGCATGGGCAGCATCCTCGGTGCCTTCTGGGGCGGGCTGACCGTCGGCTTCGTGCAGCAGTGCTCCGCGCTTGTGCTGCCGCCGCAGTTGCAGAACGCCGCGATCTTCGTGGTCTTCCTGCTGATCGTCATGCTGCGCCCGCAAGGCCTGTTCGGCCGTTCGGCGGAACGCGCATGAGACAGGGTGCGCACACGCGTCTGCGACGCGACGGCATCGCGCTCGCCGTCGTCACCGTGGCGTACCTCGCGGTCTCCGGCTTCGTCACCAACAGCTACTACCAGTTGATCCTCACCCTGGTGCCGATCTGGGCGCTGTTCGGCGTGTCCTGGAATCTGCTGTCCGGCTATGGCGGCCAGCTTTCCTTCGGCCATGCGTCGTTCTTCGGCATCGGCGCCTATACGGTGACTCTCGCCGTGGTCTACTGGAACCTGACTCCGTGGATCGGCATCCCGTTCGGCGCCCTGCTGGGCGCCATTGCCGCGGTCATCATCGGCACGCCGACCTTCCGTCTGCGCGGACACTATTTCGCGCTGGCGATGCTCGCCTATCCGCTGTTCATCCTCTACGTGCTGCAGTATCTCGGCTTCCAGGAACTCTCCCTGCCGATGCACCGGGAAAACCCGGCGGCCTATCTCGAGTTCTCCGATCAGCGCCTCTACACGCTGGTCGCGGTCGGCCTTCTGGTCGCCGGCGTGGTGATCTGCATGCTGGTGGAGAATTCGCGCTTCGGCCTCGCGCTGATGGCAATCAGGCAGAACGAACTGGCGGCCGAGGCGGCGGGAATCGATTCACGGCGCTGGAAGATGCGCGTGCTGATCACCTCCGGCGCGATCGCCGCCAGCGCGGGCGGGCTCTATGCCTGCGTGCTGCTCGTCGTGACGCCGGATTCCGTGTTCGGCCTTCTGGTCTCCGCGCAGCCGGTGGTGGTGACGCTGTTCGGCGGCGTTGCTTCGATCTGGGGCCCGGTGATCGGTGCCGCCGTTCTGGTGCCGCTCGCCGAATCGCTGAACGCGCAACTCGGCAACATCATTCCCGGCATCCAGGGCGTGGTCTACGGCGCCGCGATCATCCTGATCATCCTTGCCGCGCCCGACGGTCTGTTCTGGACCATCCGCGACCGCTGGTTCCGCCGCGCGCTGCCGGAACCCGCGCCGGTGCTTGCCGCAACGCCCGTGCGCCAGGTCGTGCAGCACGGCCACGCCGGGGCGGAGCTGCTGCGCGTCGAGAACCTGTCACGTTCGTTCGGCGGATTGCGCGCCGTCAGCCAGGTGAGCTTCTCCGTCGCGGAGGGCGAGATCCTCGGCATCATCGGTCCCAATGGCGCCGGCAAGACGACGCTGTTCAACGTGCTGAACGGCGTGCTTGCCGCCGATGAGGGCGTTGCCGTGCTGGATGGCCAGTCGATGCTTGGCCGCAAGGTGCATCAGGTCTGCCGCATGGGCGTCGGCCGCACTTTCCAGGTGGTGCGCAGCTTCCCGCGCCTGCCCTTGCTCGACAACGTCGTGGTCGGTGCCTATGGCGCGGGACTGCCGGACCATGCGGCGGTGGAGGCGGCGGTCGGCGCGCTCGCCCGCGTCGGGCTGCATCGCCAGGCCGGCACCGTGGCCGGACAGCTCACCAACAAGCAGTTGCGCCTGATGGAGCTGGCGCGTGCCCTGGCAGGACGCCCGCGGCTGCTGCTGCTCGACGAGACCCTGGCCGGCCTCGGGCGCGAGGAATGCGACGAGGTGCTGGATGTATTGCAGCGCGTGCGCGAGGACGGCATGACGATCGCGATCATCGAGCACACGATGCACGCCATGATGCGGATCGCCGACCGGTTCGTCGTGCTGGATCATGGCCGCGTGCTGGCGAGTGGCGCCCCGCGCGATGTGGTGGAGAATCGTGCGGTGATCGAGGCCTACCTCGGCGCCAAATGGCTGGCGCGGCAGAATGCGTAGTTTCCCCCTCCCCAACCCTCCCCCGCTGCGCGGGAGAGGGAGTCCAATGCCCCCTCTCCCGCGCAGCGGGGGAGGGTTGGGGAGGGGGAGCGTGTCCAGTGCCCAGCATGCTTGAAGTGCGCAACCTATCGGTCGCCTATGGCGGGCTGCGCGCGCTCAACGACGTGTCCCTCTCCGTCGCCGAGGGCCAGTTCGTCACCGTCGTCGGACCCAATGGCGCCGGCAAGTCCACGCTGTTCAAGACGATCTGCGGCATCGTCCCGCCGGCCGCCGGCACCGTCAGCTTCCGCGGCGAGAACCTGCTCGGCCGGCCCGCCGCGTCGCGCGCGCATCTCGGCATCGCGCATGTCCCCGAGGGCCGCCAGGTGTTCAAGACCCTCACGGTGCGCGAGAACCTGGAGATGGGCGCCTATCCCAAGGCCGGACGCGCGCAATGGCAGCACACCATCGAGCGTATCCACACGCTGTTTCCCATCCTTGCCGAGCGCGCCACCCAGCTCGCCGGCACGCTGTCCGGCGGCGAACAGCAGATGCTGGCGATCGGACGCGGTCTGGCCTCTGCGCCGAAACTGTTGATGCTCGACGAACCTTCGATGGGCCTGGCGCCGGCGGTGGCCGACACGATCTTCGAGCGCATCTCGCAGATCCACCGGGAGGACGGCGTCACCATCCTGCTGGTCGAGCAGCGCGTCGCCGAGGCGCTGGAATTGTCCGACCACGGCTACGTGCTGGAGACCGGGCACATGGTGCTCGACGGCACCTATGAGACGCTGCTCGCCGACGACCGGGTCCGCCGCTCGTATCTCGGCCTGACCGATGCCTGAACACATAACAACCGCATGGGAGAACGCGAAAATGACGAACACATCCTCGATCGGACGCCGAACCGCTCTTGGCCTCGGCCTGGCCACCGGTGCCGCGACAATCGTGCCACGCCGGGTTCGCGCGCAGGCGCCGAAGGAAGTCAAGATCGCCTTGCTGGTGCCGCTGTCCGGTCCTTGGGCGCGCCAGGGCATCCTGGAGAAGTTCGGCGCCGAGATGGCGATCGATGACATCAACAACGCCGGCGGCATCAAGGCGCTCGGCGGCGCCAAGCTGCGTCTGATGCAGTACGACACCGGCGATTCCGCCGAGAAGGCGAAGGACGCCGCGCAGCGCATGATCGCGCAGGAGCCGGATCTGGTCGGCGGCTTCGGCTGCTGGCTCTCCAGCTTCACGCTCGCCGCAACCGAGGTGACCGAGCGCGCCGAACTGCCGTGGCTGACCTTGAGCTATTCCGACGCGATCACCGGGCGCGGCTACAAATACATCTTCCAGTCCTCGCCCACCGCGGACGCGCAGGCCGAGGAGCTGCTGCCGATGATCGTCGAGTTGGCGCAAAAAGCAACGGGGAAGCTGCCGAGCAAGGTCGCGTTCATCGGCGACAACTCTGCCTCCCCTGTCAGCTTCATGAAGGCGATCCACGACCACGTGCTGAAGAACACGAATCTGACGTCGGTGGCGGACGAGGTGTACACGCCGCCGCTGGCTGACGCCACCACGCTGGTGCAGCACATACGCTCAGCGCGGCCGGATTTCGTCGTGTTCCAATCCACCAACGTGCCGGACGACAAGCTGCTGGTGGACAAGTTCGCGGAGATGGGGCTGGCAGGTGCGAAGCTCCCGAAGATCGGTGGCGGCGGGCATTGGTGCGTGCCGGAGCTGCTGAAGGTCGCCGGCGCCGAGAATCTGGAAGGCGTGCTGGTTGGGCTCGCGAATTGGCCCGGCAAAGCGGTGGAGGACGTGTCACGGCGTTTCATCGAGCGCACCAAGGAGCCGTGGTTCGGCCATGACTCGATCTTCGCCTATGTGCACGTGATGATCCTGAAGGAGGCGGTGGAGCGCGCCGGCGTGGCCGAACGGCACAAGGTGATGCAGGCGATCCGCGGGCTGGACATGAAGGACGGGCCGGCGCTGTTCTTCCCCGACAGCACGCTGAAATACGACGACAAGGGTCGCCGCGTCGGCGCCAAGCTGTGCATCGTGCAGTGGCAGAACGGACGCCCGGTGGCGGTGCATCCCGACTCGATCGCAGCTTCCAAGGTGAGCTGGCCGAAGATCTCCTGAGCGAGGGGACGCGTAGCGTGCCCGAGCTGCAACCCTACGAAGTGTACGCGGTCCATTACGCGCACAACGCCAACGCGAAGCGGTCGAACGCGTTCATCGGCGGCGATCCGCATGACGGGCCGATGCCGCTCGACTACTTCGTGTGGGCGATCAAGGGTGCCGAACGGGCCCCCGGGTCAAGCGCCCGGGGGCAGGCGTTCATCCTGGACACCGGCTTCGACGAACCGATGGGGCGGAAGCGGGGGAGGCAATTCGTCCGCTCGCCCGCCGTCGGGCTGCAGGCGATCGGCGTGAATCCCGCGCAGGTGCAGGACGTGATCCTGTCGCACATGCACTACGACCATTGCGGCAACTACGATCTGTTTTCGCAGGCACGCTATCATTTGCAGGACAAGGAGATGGCCTACTGCACCGGCCGCTGCATGTGCCATGCGGGCCTGCGCGGGCCGTTCGAGGAAGCGGACGTGGTCGCCATCGTCCGCAAGCTGTTCGCCGGTCGCGTGCAGTTCCATGACGGCGTCGACGAGCTAGCACCGGGCCTGTCGGTGCATCACGTCGGCGGTCACAGCAAGGGCCTGCAGGTGGTGCGCGTGTGGACGCGGCGCGGCTGGATGGTGCTGGCTTCGGACGCCAGCCACTTCTATGCCAACATGGAGGAAGGCCGCGCTTTCCCGGTCATGCACAGCCACGAAGACACGCTGGAGGGCTACGCCACGATGCGCCGGCTGGCGAGCCGGCCCGACAACATAATTCCCGGCCACGATCCGCTGGTGTTGCAGCGCTATCCAGCGGCGGCCTCAGGACTGGAAGGTATCGTCGTGCGGCTGGACGCGGAGCCGAGCGGTTAAGTTTCACCACAAAGACACGAAGGCACGAAGGTCAGCATCCTTTGTGCCTTCGTGTCTTTGTGTCTTCGTGGTGAATCTACGTAACTGCCCAGGTGGCGTGGCGCTGGGACCAGCACTCGCCGATGTTCGGGCAGGCGGCTTCCTCGCAGACCGTGACGAGGCCGTTGGCGCGCATCAGGTCACGGGTCTCGTGGTAGATCGGATGGTTGGGCGCCTTTACCCGGATCCAGGCGGGTTTCCGCTGGATGGGGTTGTCCGGCCGATGCGCCTTCTCCGGATGGCGGAGCGCGGCGGTGCGGTGGTCGATGACGAGGCGGGTTGCCATGGCGGGGTAGAAGTGGCGAGCGGCGGAGGGGGCGTCAAGCTGGGGCTCGGTGGCGGTCTGGCGGTAAGGAAACGAACGCGACACGCGGCCGGACAGGGTGCGGCCGGGCGGACCCCAATCACATCGAATGGTGGGGCGCCGGCCTGATCATACAGGCACGGCATCGCGCAGCACGCGCTGCCGCATTACGTCCGGCAGAGCGGCCGGGGTGACGACATCAACCCGGATTCCGAGCAAGTCATTCAACTCGGCGATGATCGCGCCTACGTCGAAAAGCGACATCTGCTCATGCGGATCGACCAGCAGGTCGAAATCGCTGTTCTCGGTGTCTTCGCCAGTCACGACCGAGCCGAACACCCTTGGATTGCCGGCGCGATGTGCAGACACGACCTGCCGAATGGCTTCGCGATGCCGGGCGAGCAGTTCAGACGGCCTCATGCGCACAGGCCCTTGCCGCAGCAGGATTACCGCCAGATAGAATACCATACGAGGAACCCGCCCCGCATCAGGAACGAAAATCGCCCCTTGCATTGCTCACGGACACAATTGACACTTGCGAAATGCGGATAAATGTGAAACCCGAGTCGCCGTCCTTTATCGAGCGGATTGCCGTCGCGCCCGAAACGCGCGACGCCGAATTTCGCGCCCGGAGACGCTCCTACGATGAGTTAACAGTCACTCCCGGAGCTGTATCCGACTACACCCCCAAGGGGTGGACGGTGCTCAAGGAAATGAAGTCGGGTGTACGACTCCGCAAAGAACGGGAAGCAGACGAAAACCTCGAAAACCGCTTTTGGTGCTGCCTTTATCGGCTAGGCTACTCCGAACTGAACGTAGGCAGACATTTCAAGGTCACGGTGTCGGCGAAGGGGGGCACAGTTCAGAAGCAAATTGATGTCTTCGCGCGCGACGAAGAGACCGTGGTCGTAGCTGAATGCAAGACAGCTGAAGAAAACAAGAAGAAGCCGCTGCAAATGGCGCTAGCCGAGTTCGATTCGCTGAAGAGGCCTATTGCAGATGCGATACGTAAGCATTACGGGAAGGCGTTTAAGCCGAAGGTCTTGTGGCTCTTCGTAACAGATAGAATTGAGTGGTCAGACAACGATCGGTCCCGCGCAGCGCAGCAGAATACCAAAATCATCACGGAGAGAGATCTGAATTACATCGACGAACTCTCCAGGATACTCGGGCCTGTTGCACGCCATCAGTTCAAAGCGACGTATCTACAGGGAGTCAAGATACCCGAGTTGGAGGACAAACGGGTACCCGCAGTCCGGTGCAAGATCGGCGGAAAGATTGCCTATGTCTTCTCGGCGCATGCAGACGATATTATTAGAGTATCGTTTGTAAATCATAGGGACCTTCGAGACCCCAGGGGAACGCCATCGTACCAGCGCCTTGTTAACCCCTATCGGCTCAAGAAGATCTCGGAGTTTCTCGTTGGGGGCGGGTATTTCCCCAATACGATTCTTCTGAATTTTCGGAAGAAGCCACGTTTTGATCTAAGTCAACCAAGCGACGATAAAGACATCCAATTTGGTCACCTCTACCTCCCAGATACTTACAAGAGCTGCTGGGTCGTAGATGGCCAGCATCGGCTATACGGTTGTGCCCTACTCCCTGCCTCTATGATGCAGCCGACTTTGGCGTTTATCGCTTTCGAGGCTATCAGCGCCGACGAGGAGGCAAAGCTGTTTACGACCATCAATCGCGAACAGCAGAAGGTGCAGAGGAGGCTTCTCGATGAGCTTGATGGGGACCTCAAGTGGGACTCACCGAATAAGAGCGACCAAATGGCTGCAATCGCCTCGCGCGCGATTGACTTGATGAACAATGAATTTGGTTCGCCTTTTGAGGACAAGGTGAAGCTCCCGAGCGTAAAGGACTCGATGGACCGGCCATTGGACCTGCCACAGATTCGGCAGGCTATCATATCCTCGCGCCTCATCGGCCGTGTAGCTCCAGGCGACAAGCTTTTCACCCCGGGGCCCTTCTACGATACTAACAGCGACAAGACTCTTGCTCGCGTCATGGGCGGGCTGAACGCATACTTTCGGCAAATACGTGCCGCCGATCCTGATAGGTGGGAGTCTGGTGGGGAAGGGCGATTATGCAACAACTTCGGAGTCCCCGCTCACATTAGATTTCTGTCCGAATTGATTCAGCATGTCCAAAAACGTGACTCGATTGATGCTCGAGAGCTAACTCTGTCAGAGCTGAATACGGCAATCGAACATTTGCTCCAGCCGGTGACGGATTTCATTCGAAGCGCAAGCGAAGAGGCATTTCGAAAGCTTTTCAACGTGACAGTAGGAAGTGGTGGCATACCCCGCTATTATTTCGCCCTTTGCGGCCTGACGCACGCTAGTGACGAAACATTTTGTCCCCCAGGATTCGAAGCTCATGTGCAGCTCCTCACTCAGGAGCAGGAGGAGTTGGCGAACAAGAACGTCAATTGGGTTCAGAACCATGTTCATCAAATCGTAGTTTCGCGCCTCCGCGAAGTGTACGGTCCGGATTTTTTTGACAAAGCCATCACAAATAAGGAGATACAAAAGAGTGCATATGCGAAGCTAGTCGATGACGATGCGCCAGAAAAACAAGGCCCTGAGGGGTATCTTGATTTCATAGAGCTCAAGAGGATAGTCGAATCCAAGGAGAATTGGCCACATTTTCAGGAAATACTTGCCATTCCTCTGCCAGGAGAAAGGAAGGGCCAGTCCAAGCACATCAAATGGTTCGACGAGATCAATCGCATCAGGAGAATATCGGCGCACCCTTACGGCAAGAGGTACAACCCCAATGATATTGAAATTCTGAAAACTGTTTGCGACGCCCTCACCCCTGTGGTCCAGCAGCATTAGCGCAGACAGCGCGGCGATGGCTTAGATAGTTAGGAACTTAGACTAACAGGACAATCTTGGACTGGTGGGCCTGCGACGCAGAATTGTGCGCGTACGTGGCCCAGGTTGGCTCGTACACTTGAGCCTCGTCCCCCCACGCAACCCAACCGGCACGGGTTCCACGCGCGAACAGCTCCAAACGCAGGCCTGGTGAGCAATCCTCGATGATGGTGTAGTGTTCGTCAGGCTTGCGCGAATGCTCGCGCTTGCGGGTTGCAAGCAGGTTCACCTGGCGGCGACCTGGCGCGAGGGTTCGAGCATTCTTGCCCCGCACGCCGAACAGGATCAGTTCGGTGACATTGCGGAAGTAGAACCCAACCCCGCGCCCGTCGGAACCTCCGTCCTTGCGAACCTTATGCCACACTAGGTTCGACTTATACTGAAAGCCCCACGCGGCCATGACGGCGAGTCCGTTTGGCAGCAGGGCATTGGGGACCCAGAGATAGAGGTGGGCGGTCTCGGCAGCTACCTCCTGAACTGGCAGCGCCATGATTTCATCTAGGGTCATCGTGCCGTACCGAGACTGCCGGCGATATTCGGGCGCAATCTTCCCAGTCCGATTCGCGAAGCGCCACGGAGGGTCAGCCAACACCGTGGCAAATCGGCGGCCGTTGACCAGCCGGAGCAAGTCAGCGGATGCCTCACTCGCGGTATCGCTGCTTGGCACGATCAGCCCCCCCAGCACGACTCGGAACTCCTCAATGAAAGCTACCGTGCTCCCGGCAGCGAAACAACGCTGCTGGCAATATCCAGGTTTGAACCGGTGCGCGGCGCGAGAGTCCTTATTCGACCCCCATGTAGGCTAGGAATTCATGGCTTTCGAGGAAGTCTTCGTCGACCTCTTCGACGCCGATAATGGCTTGTGGCGGGACGTCGGTCGCTGTCCATACACCTTGCTCGTAGTCTCGATCGGGACGAAGCTTTCCGTGCATCTTGGTGGGATCCACGAGGATAACCAGGTACTCACCTCGCCTCTCGAATATGAAATTGTTGGCAATCTCGTACGCGCCCATCCTAGTCGTGGTGAAAAACACGCGCGGCTTCCATGCGACTTTATGCCATGAACCATGGTCTTGCTTTCAGGCCATCACGCAAGACCGCACCTTGGTTGCCGACGTCGGTGACATGATAGAGCTGGATTTCTGGCTGCTCCCTTATGGTCATCATGTCGTTGGTACTTCCAAGTGTCCTGCTACGCACGACGGCAACGCTGATCGTGCCCGCGCTGGTTCAAATATGCAACGCCCTCCCCCACGCCGCCAGCACCGCCTCGTGCATCGTCTCGCTGATCGTCGGATGCGGGAACACCGTGTGCATCAGCTCCGCCTCGGTGCTCTCCAGCGTGCGCGCGATCGTGTAGCCCTGGATCAGCTCGGTCACCTCGGCGCCCACCATATGCGCGCCGAGCAGCTCGCCAGTCTTCGCATCGAACACCGTCTTCACCAGCCCCTCCGACTCGCCCATCGCGATCGCCTTGCCGTTGCCAATGAACGGGAATTTTCCGACTTTCACCTCGTGCCCCGCCTCCTTGGCGCGCGCCTCGGTCAAACCAACAGACGCGACCTGCGGCCGGCAATAGGTGCAGCCGGGAATGTTCGTCACATCCATCGGATGCAAATCGTTCAGCCCGGCGATCTTCTCGACGCACAACACGCCCTCATGCATCGCCTTGTGCGCAAGCCACGGCGGCCCCGCCAGATCGCCGATCGCATACACGCCGGGCTCGCCGGTG
Source organism: Acetobacteraceae bacterium (assembly GCA_041487355.1). Taxonomy (GTDB): domain Bacteria; phylum Pseudomonadota; class Alphaproteobacteria; order Acetobacterales; family Acetobacteraceae; genus JAMXLO01. Next base: position 33,662 of record JBGPND010000008.1, read on the forward strand.
CGGCAGAACTCGTCGATCACCACATGCGTGCGATCGACCTTCACGCCGGTGCCTTCCAGCCCGATCCCCTCCACATTGCCGACGATGCCGACCGCGGAGATCACCCGCTCCACCGTGATCTCCTGGCTCTTGCCGCCGGCCTCCACCGTCACAACAACGCTGTCCTTGCCCTTCTTCGCCCCCTTCACGGCCGCGCCCACCAGGATCTTCATCCCCTGACCCACGAACGCCTTGTGCGCAAACGCGGAAATGTCCTCGTCCTCGACAGGAAGAATCCGAGGCAGCACTTCCACCACGGTCACCTCAGCGCCCATGTCGCGATAGAAGCTGGCGAACTCGATGCCAATCGCGCCCGAGCCGATCACCAGCAGCGACTTCGGCATCACCGACGGAATCATCGCCTCCTTGTAGGTCCAGATCAGCTTGCCGTCGGCTTCGATCCCCGGCAGTTGCCGCGCCCGCGCGCCAGTCGCCAGCACGATGTGCGGCGACGCCAGCGTAGCAACCGGCTTGCCGTCCTTCTCCACCGCCAGGGTCTGCTTGCCCGCAAGCTTGCCGACGCCATCGAACACCGTGATCTTGTTCTTGCGCATCAGATGCGCCACGCCCGAGGAAAGCTGCTTCGCCACCGCGCGCGAGCGCTTCACCACCTTGTCGATCTCGAAGCGCGGCTCGACCGCGGCGAAGCCGAACTCCGGCAGATGATGCAGCAGGTGGTTGATCTCCGAGGTGCGCAGCAGCGCCTTGGTCGGGATGCAGCCCCAGTTCAGGCAGATGCCGCCGAGATGTTCGCGCTCCACCACGGCGGTCTTCATGCCGAGCTGCGCGGCGCGGATCGCCGCGACGTAGCCGCCGGGGCCGCCGCCGACGACGACAATGTCAAAACTCTGGTCAGCCATTCGCTGCTCCCAGTTCTGCGAGGGCCGCGCCGCGCAGCTCCATCGTGTGCCAGTCGGTCAGTGGCCTGGCGCCCAGCTTGCGATAGAAGTCGATGGCCGGCTGGTTCCAGGTCAGCACGCGCCATTCCATGCAGGCACAGTTCTCCGCCAGTGCGGCGTGCGCCACATGCCGGAACAGGGCAAGCCCGATGCCCTTGCCGCGATAGGCCGGCTCGACGAACACGTCCTCGACATAGACCCCAAGCCGACCCGCGAATGTTCCGACGGTATGGTACCAGAGCACGACGCCGACCGCTCTGCCATCCGCTGCGGCCAGCGCCGCCCGCGCGAAGGGACGCGGTCCGAACAGGAGCCGGTGGATGTCCGCCTCGGTTGCGGTGACGTGGTGCAGCAGCTTCTCGTAGTCGGCGAGGCCGCGCACCAGACGCAGCACGTCTGGCACGTCATTCGGCATTGCGCCTCGCAGACTGAATGTGGGGGCATTCATGGCGCCACTAACCTACACCCGTCATGGCCGGGCCTGACCCGGCCATGACGAAAAAACGAGGCGAGTGCTGCCCGCTCACAGCAGCAGACTCAGCGGGTCCTCGACGATCCGCTTGAACTCGCGCAGCCATTGCGCGCCCAGTGCGCCATCCACCACACGGTGATCCACGCTCAACGTGCAGGTCATCACCGTCGCGATCGCCAGCGAGTCGTTCTTCACCACCGGCCGCTTCTGCCCCGCGGCAACCGCCAGGATCGCAGCTTGCGGCGGGTTGATGATCGCGGCGAATTCCGTCACGCCGAACATTCCCATGTTGGAGATCGAGAACCCGCCGCCCTGGAACTCCTCCGGCTTCAACTTGCCCGCGCGCGCCCGGCCGGCCAGGTCCTTCATCTCGCGGCTGATCGTCGACAGACCCTTCTGGTCCGCCTTGCGCACGATCGGCGTGATCAGCCCATCGGGGATCGCCACCGCAATGCTGATGTCGACATCGTCGAACAGCACCATGCCGTCGTCGGTCCAGGCGGCGTTCACCGTCGGCACGCGCCGGAGCGTCGCAGCGGCGGCCTTGATCACCAGGTCGTTGATGGTGATCAGGTAGGCGCCCGGCCCCTCCTTCGGCGACTTGGCGTTCAGCTCGTTCATCAGCTTGATCAGCGCATCGATCTCCACGTTCATCGAGACGTAGAAATGCGGGATGGTGGACTTCGCCTCGGTCAGCCGGCGCGCGATCACCTTCCGGATCGAGCTGTGCGGCACCAGCTTGTGCGGCGCCGTGATTGGCGCGGCAGGTCTGGCCGCTGGCGCCGCGACGGGTGCACCCTTTTGCAGCGTCGCCTCGATGTCGACCTTCACGATGCGACCGTTCGGCCCGCTGCCCTTCAGTGTTGCGAGATCGATCCCCGTCTGCTTCGCCATCCGCCGCGCCAGAGGCGAGACGAAGATGCGCTCGCCGCTATCATCGTGCCCATTGCCGCTCGGCGCGGCAGGTTGCGGCGCAGCCCGCGGAGCCTCCACTTTCGGCGCCGGTGCAGGCAGCGCCGCGGGCGCAGGTGCAGCGGAGGGCACCGCCTCACCCTCTTCCACCAGGATCGCGATCGGCTCGTTCACCTTCACGCCCTGCGTGCCGTCCTCCACCAGGATCTTGCCCAGCACGCCTTCATCGACCGCCTCGACTTCCATCGTCGCCTTGTCGGTCTCGATCTCGGCGATCACGTCGCCGGCGCGCACCGGCTCGCCTTCCTTCTTCAACCAGCGCGTCAGCGTGCCTTCGGTCATCGTCGGCGACAGCGCCGGCATCAGGATGTTGGTCGCCATGTGCCGCTCCCCTCAGACGATCTTCTTCACCGCATCGACCACCCACTCGGGTTGCGGCAGTGCGAACTTCTCCAGATTGGCGGCGTAGGGCAGCGGCACATCGGCGCCGTGCACGCGCGTGGGCGGCGCATCCAGCCAGTCGAACGCATGCTCGATCACCTGCATCGCCACCTCCGCGCCGATGCCGGCAAACGGCCAGCCTTCCTCCACGATGACGATGCGGTTGGTCTTCTTCACGCTCTCGATGACTGTCGCGGTATCGAACGGCCGCAGCGAGCGCAGGTTGATCACCTCGGCCTCGATGCCCTGCTCGGCCAGCGCCTCCGCCGCCTTCAGCGCCACGCCGACCATGATCGAGAACGCAACGATGGTCACATGCCGGCCGACGCGCTCCACCTTGGCACGACCGATCGGCAGGATGAACTCCTCGTCGGTCGGGCAATCGAAGGTATGGCCGTAGAGAATCTCGTTCTCCAGCACGATGACCGGATTGGGATCGCGGATCGCCGCGCGCAGCAGCCCCTTGGCGTCGGCCGACGACCATGGCGCGACGACCTTCAGCCCCGGCACATGCGCATACCAGCTCGCGTAGCACTGCGAGTGCTGTGCCGCCACGCGCGCGGCGGCACCGTTGGGGCCACGCAACACGATCGGGCAGCCCATCTGGCCGCCCGACATGTAGAGCGTCTTCGCCGCCGAGTTGATGATCTGGTCCATCGCCTGCATGGCGAAGTTGAACGTCATGAACTCGACGATGGGTTTCAGCCCGTTGAGTGCCGCACCGACCGCCATGCCGGTGAAGGCATGCTCGGTGATCGGCGTGTCGATGATGCGCTTCGGGCCGAACTCGTCGAGCAGGCCCTGGCTGATCTTGTAGGCGCCCTGGTACTGCGCGACCTCCTCGCCGATCAGGAACACGCGGTCGTCGCGCCGCAGTTCGGCGGCCATCGCGTCGCGCAACGCCTCGCGCACGGTGATCGGCTTGGTCGGGCCCCAGTCCTTGTCAGGCTCGGGTTGCGGTGCCGACGTGGCTGGTTGCGGCGCAGGGCGCGGAGCCGGCGGCGGTGCGGCTGGCTTGGCGGCCGGTGTTGCGGACACATCCTCGCCATTCGCGGCCAGCACGGCGATCGGCGTGTTCACCGGGACGCCCTCGGTCCCTTCATCGACCAGGATCTGCGCCAGCTTGCCTTCGTCGACCGCCTCCACCTCCATGGTGGCCTTGTCGGTCTCGATCTCGGCGATCACGTCGCCGGCGCGCACGTCGTCACCGACATGTTTGAGCCAGCGGGAGAGCTTGCCCTCGGTCATGGTCGGCGACAGCGCCGGCATCAGGATTTGCCTCGACATCGCTCAGCCCTCCAGCAGCACGTCGGTCCACAGCTCGGACTCGTCCGGCTCCGGACTGCTCTGGGCGAAGTCGACCGCGCCCTGGATCACTGCCTTCACCTCGTCGTCGATCTTCTTGAACGTGGCTTCGTCAACGCCGAGCGCCTCCAGCATGTGGCGCGCGCTCTCGATGCAATCATGCTGCGTGCGCATCATCTGCACCTCCTCGCGAGTGCGGTAGCGCGCCGGGTCGGACATCGAGTGGCCACGATAGCGGTAGGTCTTCACCTCGAGCAGGTATGGCCCCTTGCCGGCGCGGCAATGCGCCACCGCGTGCTCGCCGGCCTCCATCACCGCCAGCACGTCCATGCCGTCCACCTGCATGCCAGGAATGCCCCATGGCACGCCGTTCTTCGACAGGTCGCGCGAGGCGGAGGCACGCTCGACGCTGGTGCCCATGCCGTACTTGTTGTTTTCGATCACGTAGACCACGGGCAGCTTCATCAGCGCGGCGAGGTTGAAGCTTTCGAACACCTGGCCCTGGTTCGAGGCGCCTTCGCCGAAATAGGTCACCGACACGCGATCGTTGCCGCGGTACCAGTTGCTGAAGCCGAGCCCGGTGCCGATGCTGACCTGCGCGCCGACGATGCCATGGCCGCCGAAGAAGTTCTTCTCCTTGCTGAACATGTGCATCGACCCGCCCTTGCCGTGCGAGTAGCCCCCTGCCCGGCCGGTCAGCTCCGCCATCACGCCGCGCGGGTCCATGCCGGTCGCCAGCATGTGGCCGTGGTCGCGGTAGGAGGTGATCACCTCGTCGCCATCCGACAGCGCCATCTGCATGCCGACGACGACAGCCTCCTGGCCGATGTAGAGGTGACAGAAGCCGCCGATCAGCCCCATGCCATAGAGCTGCCCCGCCTTCTCCTCGAAGCGGCGGATCAGCAGCATGTCGTGGTAGGCCTTCAGGAGCCTGTCCTTGTCCGCCTTTGGCTCGCGCGTCTTGCCACGCTTCCTGGCTTCGGCAGCCTGTGCCATGGCTCGTCCCCCGGTTGCCGCAACAGTGGCGGGCTGCACAACTAGCGTCGAGGTCAGTCCTCGCGCAAGCGCGGGTGCGCAAAAAAGCATTATTGTGCAATGCAATAGCCGTAGTTAACCACATTGTGGTTAAACCTCTGTCCGTGCCGCAACATGGCCAACCGACAATGCTCAGGATTGCGCGCGGCCGGGGCTGTGGGACAGCATTCTTTCGAGTGCGCTCGTGATTTCGCAGCGAGATTTCCGCTGCCAAGGCCACATTCCATTGCAACCTGACAGCGCCGCCAGAGTTCCCGTTACCGCTACCAGCTTGCGGCGCGCGCCGTGGCCCAGAGCCCGCGGCGCTCGGCCTGCGCTTGCGCCTCCTCGCGCTTCAGCGCCGGCAACGCGTTATCGGCGCGGGCCCAGCCGGCGGCCACCTGGGCGCGGTTCAGGTCTGTACCGCTTGCCTCGCACACGGCGTAGGGACGTCCCAGTTCGTCCTGTCCGCGCGTCCGGCAGGCGACCGGCAGTTCGCGCACCAGGGCGGCAAGCGCGTTCGTGGCGGCCGCGCCGCAATCGAACCCGGAGCCGTCGCTCGCCTTGCAGGTCGCGCCACGCATCGGCGGATCGACCCCGAGCAGGCGCACGACGTGGTTCTGCAGCCTGAGCGTGCCGCCATCCACGACCGCGACCTGAGCCGGCTGGGCATCCAGCCGGTCGGCTCCGGCGCTGGGATGCGGCGCGGCGCTGCCGCTGGTTTGCCAGGACAGCGTGGCGAGCGCGATGCCGGCCGCGGCCACCAGCCCGGCGAGCGCGATCAGCGCCAGCCCCCGCACAGGGAGTGAAGAGCGGAAAATCCGGCGCGGACGGCTGATCGGCAAACCTGGCTTCCCCGGCGATGATGTGGCTTTTCCGCCGGATGCCGGCCAGTCGCGGCCGGGTCAAGGGTGGAAATGCCAGAATGCCAAATTTCCGGTGGATTGTCGCCCACGCACCGTGGTGCGGCGGTGGGGTATCTGCGCAGGACGCCCGGATCCGGGCTCCTGGCTTCCTGCGGGTCCTGGCCAGCCTCGGCCGCTGGCGGGGTTCAGCCCGGTGCTCGGCGCGCTTGCGATGCTGGCCCTGCGGGGATTCACGGTGCCGAGCTGGGCGCCGGGCGCAGCCAAGGCGGCTCAAGACCCCGGCGGGGCCGAGAACATCCGGTGGGTCGCATAGGACAACCACACATGGCGGGTGCGCAGGTAATCGGCACCCAGCAGCATATCGACATCACGCAGTTTCACCGGCGCAACATGGATCGCCTGGTTCCTGAAGTCCTGACCGCCGATCCGTATCTCGTTAAAGCGGTGGACGTGGCCGGCGACTTCATTCTGATCGACGCCATGGCCGGACGCAGGCGGATCGCGCGCGAGGATTTCAGGGCCGATGCCCAGACGTTGCGCCGCTTGCGTCGTCATGACGGATAGCCGTGCGCCGGAATCGATGAGTGCGGAGATCGGCTGGCCGTCGACCTGCACGTCGATCGACAGCAGGCTCTTGTACGACCGGCGCATCGGAATGACGGAGCCGGCATGGTTCCAAGGGGCGAAGTCGCTGGTGCAGGCCTGCGTGCGATACAGGGTCATCTTTCGGTGTGGCAGGTCCAGTTCCACATCGAAGCTGGAGAGCAGATCGGCACCGACCAGGTCTGCAACGGGTGGGTCAATACCCACGATCCGCAGCAACGGCCCCACCGCTATGCTCTGGCTCAACAGTTGCATGTGCCCGATGGCGAAAGACGTCAATCGCACGTTGGGCGCCATAATCTGACCACCGGTACCGATCAGCGTGGTGTGTCGCCTGCCGTCGCGATCCAGCCGGAACCGCATCGCCGCCTCGGGCGAAATCACCGATCCTTCGGCCCCGGTATCGACCATGAGCGCGACGGGGGTCCTGTCGATGGCGCCCGGCACCAGCAGAAACCCACGATCAAGTCGAACCGGCAACTCGGCCGCAGGCTCAATTAAGCAGGTGTTCGATCGGGCTGGATGATCCGGCATCTGAGCACAGGCGGCAAGTGAAGCAACAAGTATCAGCGTGAAGAGATCGTGACGGAGCCTCATTGCCTTTACTCCGGATGACTTGAAACGGCGTCGCATCTATTACGGTGCACGGGATGAGATCGTCAAGCACGCCTTGGAGGTCTGCGCAGGAGGGTCTTGGTGGCGCCCTTGACGTGGGCCACGCCGAATGGCGCATGATCGGGGACCAGGGCAAGCGGCCTGCGCGGCCCGGAGGGAGGTAAGGCAGATGACCACGACCCTGCCCATCGACCGGATGATCGATATCGAGCATGGCACGATCAGCCGGGAGATCTTCGTCTCGCCCGAGTTCCATCGCGAGGAACTGGAGAAACTGTTCACCCGCGCCTGGCTGTTCGTCGGCCACGAAAGCCAGATTGGCAAACCGGGCGACTTCTTCGTCTCGCGCATGGGCGAGGAATCGGTGATCCTGTCTCGCGACACCCAGGGCGCGGTGCACGTGTTCCTGAATTCCTGCCGCCACCGGGGGATGAAGGTGTGCCGCTACGAGCAGGGCAATACGTCGCTGTTCGTCTGCCCCTATCACTCATGGAGCTACACCACCGACGGCAAGCTGCAGGGCGTTCCGCTGTATCGCGCACTGTATGAGGGCACGTTGAACCGCGACGAGTGGTCGCTGATCGAGGTGCCGAAGCTCGCGCTCTACAAGGGCACGGTGTGGGCGTCGTGGGACCCGGCCGCGCCCGATTTCCTCGAATACCTTGGCGGCGCCGTGGATCACCTGGACCAGGTGCTGGACTGCCGCGACGGACGTCCCGGCGGGTCGGAAGTCATCGGCGTGCACAAATGGATCTTCCCCGCCAACTGGAAGTTCGCCGCGGAGAATTTCCTGGGCGATACGTATCACAACCCGTCGCACCGTTCTGTGGACATGATCGGCATCGGCCCCAGCGCCCAGCGAGGCCAGAAGGGTCGCCGCGACAACGAGTACAACAAGGGCCAGCATGTATGGGTGAGCCACCCGGCGGGGCACGGCATGCACAGCGTGCTGATGCCAGCCGACGTTGAATACGAGTCGTCCTACGCGCAGTACCCGATCGTCGACGAGTATTTCCGCCATTGCTTCCATGAGCGGAAGCGCCGGCTGGGCGAGAAGGCGCGGCTGCTGCCGTTCACCGGCAACATCTTCCCGAACGCCTCGTATCACGGGAGGCAGCCGCGCGGGATCTGCGTCTGGCATCCGCACAGCCCGACCGAGACCGAAGCCTGGCGCTTCTTCCTGGTCGATGCCGATGCGCCGGCCGAGGCGAAGGACGTGCTGCGGCGATTCTACATGCGCTATTCCGGTCCCGCCGGCATGACCGAGCAGGACGACATGGAGAACTGGCTGTACGCCACCGCCGCCAGCAAGGGCACGATCGCACGGCGCTATCCGTTCAACTACCAGATGTCGATGGGGGCGTACAAGACCAACGATCCGATCCCGGGCGACGTGTCGCTGCAGATCACCGATCAGACGCCGCGCAACTACTATCGTGTCTACGCGTCGTATCTGAATGGCGGCTCATGGGACGAATTGCTCGGGCGGCCGCAGATCCGCGCGGCAGCCGAATGACGCGCTCGCTCGCCGGGTACCAGCTCCGCGAGGAGATCGAGGACTTCCTCTACTTCGAGGCCGACCTGCTGGATCAGCGGCGGTTCAAGGAGTGGCTGGACCTGCTGGCCGAGGACCTGGTGTATTTCATGCCGATGCGCCGCAACGTGAAGTTCGGCCAGCAGGCGGAACGCGAGAATACCCGCCAGGGTGAGGGCATAAGCTGGTTCGACGAGGACAAGTGGACACTCGGCAAGCGAGTGGAGCAGATCCTCACCGGCGTGCACTACGCCGAGGAGCCGCTGTCGCGCGTGTGTCACATGGTCAGCAATGTGCGTCTGCTTGATGTGCGGCCTTCGATTGAGGATGCGCGGGAGGTGACGGTGGGCTGCCGCTTCCTGGTGTATCAGAACCGTGTCGAGTACGAGAATTACAGCTTCATCGGCCGCCGTACCGATGAGTTGCGCCGGGCAGGAAGCTCGTGGCAGATCGCCAGGCGGGAGATCATCCTGGAGCAGAACGTGCTGCTGGCGAAGAACCTGAGCATCTTCTTCTAGACTGATGTTCATGCCGACCCTGGACCCCCTCCGCAACCCTCCCCCGCTTCGCGGGAGAGGGGGCGCTGAACTCCCTCTCCCGCGAAGCGGGGGAGGGTTGCGGAGGGGGTGCCCATGATCGAACTCACCGGCATCGAGCGCGGCAGCAAGCTCCGCATCGTCGGCGGTATCACCGCCGAAGTGCTGGAGATCGTCAACGACGAATGGGCGCGGGTCCGGCTTGTCGAGGTGCCGGAAGGTGGCCCCACGCTGGGCACCGAAGAACTCTGCCACGCCACCGACATCGTCGAAGTCGTCTGACCATGCTGCGCATTGGCTTCCTGCCCAGCGACTTCAATCCGATGGTGCTGATGCTCGGCGAAGCCGAAGACCTGCGCCTGCTCGCCGCCGTGCTGCGCCGGTTCGCGCGTGACCGGAGCGACGTCCGCCTGGACCAGCTTGGTTTCTGCCCGACACCCCGAGCGCAGATCACGCTGACCGCCTCGGTCGGACCGCCTGGCGTCGAATCTCTGTCCAACGCCGGTTCGTTCCTATGGAGACTCGATGTGGCACGGGCCAACAGCTTCGCCGAACTGATCGACCAACTCGCTCAGCCGTCGCGCGTCGCCGGATCGGAGATGCTGGAATGCACGACCGGGGAGGAAATCCCGGTGAAGATATCGCGCGGCGAATACACCGACGACTTCCTGCGGGGCGAGGCCGCGTAGCCTCGCTCAGCCCCCCAATCGGTTCCCGAGCAGCCGCGTCCAGCCGTGCGGATCAGGCGCCGTGCCGTACTGGATACCGACGATGGTGTCGTACAGCTTCTGCGTCAGCTCGCCGGTCTGCCCGCCGTTGATCACGTAGCGCTCGCCCTTGAAGCCCAGTTCGCCCACCGGGGAGATCACCGCCGCGGTCCCCGTCCCCCACATCTCCAGCCGTCCCGCCTGCGCCGCCGCGATCACCTCGTCGATCGCCACCGGGCGCTCCGACACAGAGAGCCCCCAGTCGCGCAGCAGGGTCAGCACCGAGTCGCGCGTGATGCCCGCCAGGATCGCGCCGTTCAACGGCGGCGTGATCACCTCGTCGCCGATCTTCAGCATGATGTTCATCGTGCCGACCTCGTCGAGGTAGCGATGCTCCACCCCATCCAGCCACAGCACCTGAGTGTAGCCCGCCTGCTGCGCCTCCTCGGCGCCGTACAGGCTCGCGGCATAGTTGCCGGCGGTCTTCGCCGCCCCCAGCCCGCCCTTCACCGCCCGGACGTGCGTGTCCGAGGCCAGGATGCGGACCGGGTTCATGCCCTCCTTGTAGTACGCCCCCACCGGCCCGACGATGACGTAATAGAGATAGCTGCTGGACGGGTGCACGCCGAGGAAGGTCTCGGTCGCGATCACGGTCGGGCGGATATACAGCGACGTCCCGGGCAACGACGGCACCCAGCGCTGGTCGATCTCCACCAGGGCGCGGATCGACTCCTCGACCAGTTCCGGGTCGAGCTCCGGGATGCACAGATAATGTGCCGAGCGGTTCAGCCGCCGCGCGTGGTCGGGCGCGCGGAAGAGCCGGATGCGGCCGTCGCGGCCGCGGAATGCCTTCATCCCGTCGAAGATCGCCTGGCCGTAGTGCAGCACGCAGGTCGCGGGGTCCAGGCTGAACGGCCCGTACGGCACGATGCGCGGGTCGTGCCAGCCCTGCCCCTCGTGGTAGTCCATCAGGAACATGTGGTCGGTGAAGACCTTGCCGAAGGCGAGGGTCTCGTCTGCCGGCGGCTGCTTCGGGTTGATCGTCCGGGTGATCGCGATCTGGGTCAATGCTGTCTCGTGGGCTTTGGTTGAGCGATGGGAGGCCAGACTATCCCGGCGCGGCGGCCAGGTTAATGCCCCGTACATGGGCGGTCCTGCGGACCCCTCCCCCAACCCCCTCCCGCAAGGGGAGGGGGAGTAGGTGGAGTAGGTACAGCACTCCCCCTCCCCTTGCGGGACGGGACTGGGGGGAGGGGTCGATCCGCTACCGCTTCGCCCGCGTGACGATCTGCGTCGGGTTGACGAAGCGCAGCGCGATCAGCAGCCAGACCAGCGTGGTGACCATATACACCACAGCCATCGCATCGATCGACTGGCCGGGCCGCACGCCGGCGGCGAACACCGCATAGTACAGCGCCACCACCAGAGTTTGGCTGGTCGGGCCCGCGGTCAGGAAGGTCAGCTCGAACATCGCGATGGTGCGCACCAGCACCAGAAGCAGCGCCGCCAGAATCCCCGGTGTCAGCAGCGGCACCAGGATCTGCACGAACAGCCGGCCCATCCCGGCGCCGAACACGCGCGCCGCCGCCTCCACCCGCGGGTCGATCTGCTCCACGAACGGGATCATGATCAGGATGACGAAGGGCACCGTCGGCACCAGGTTCGCCAGGATCACCCCCCATATCCTCCCCGCCAGATGCGCCTGATACAGCACGGTTGCCAGCGGAATGCCGTAGGTGATCGGCGGCACCAGGAGCGGCAGCAGAAACAGCAGCATGACCGCCTGCTTGCCGGGGAAGTTGCGCCGCGCCATGGCGTAGGCCGTCGGCACGCCGATCAGCCCCGAGATCAGCACCACCGCGCCCACCACCTGGACCGTGACGATCAGGATGTCCGGCAAGCCGAATTCGTCCCAGGCCAGCGTATACCATTGCGTCGTGTAGCCGGCCGGCAGCCAGGTGTTGAACCAGCGCGTGCCGAACGAGTTCACCAGGACGCTGCCGATCATCGCCAGCAGATTGACGACGAAGAACACCACCAGCGCCCAGACGGCGATCGCCCACAGCCGCTCACCGATGCTCCGACGCATGTGCGTCAGCCCTTGCCGCTGCTCGCGGGGCCGCGGAACAGGAGATTCCGCGCGCCCAGCAGCGCCACGATGATCACCGCCTGCACGCCGGCCATCAGCATCGCGATCGCCGAGGCGAGCGAATAGTCGTACTGCTCGAACGCTGCCTGGTAGGCGGCGATCGAGATCACCCGCGTCGGCCCGGCCGGCGCGCCCAGCAGGATCGCAGAGGGAAACACGGTGAATGCCTGCACGAAGGCAAGCGCCAGTGTGATGGCGAGCCCGGGCGCCAGCAGCGGTAGCAGGATGCGGAAGAAGCGCTGTCGCGCCCGGGCACCCAGCATCGCACCGGCCTGCTCGAGCGACGGGTCGATCCCGGTGATGTACGACAGCGTCAGCAGGAAGGTGAACGGGAAGCCGGTGATCACCAGCGACAGCATGACGCCCCAGTAGTTGTGCACCAGGCGTATCGGGTTCCCGACCAGGCCGAACTCGAGCAACACGCGATTGAGCCAGCCGCGCGGACCGAGATAGGTCAGCAGCCCTTCGGCCACCATCACGGTCCCCAGCGTGATCGGGATCAACAGGATCGTGGTCAGCAGCCGCTGCCGCTTCATCAGCCGCACGCGCAGCGCGACCGGCACCGACAGCACCACGTTCAGCAGCGTGACCGGAACCGCGATCAGCAGCGTGGTGTAGATCGTGTCGTAGAGGAACGGATCCGAGAAGAACGTCACGTAGTTCGCCAGCCAGTCGCCTTGCTTCGGGTTGAACGACAGCACCAGCCCGTAGAGGAACGGGTAGATGAACAGCGCCAGCACGAACAGCACGCCGGGCATCACGAGCAGGGTCACCGCGTCCAGCCCGTGCTCGCGCAGCCTCCGGCGGAGCGGCAGTTGCGCGATGCTCATGCGGCGTAGACCAGAACGCGCGATGGTGACGCGTCAAGGCGCACCACGTCGCCCGCCCTCACCCGCTGCTCGCAACGGAAATACAGGTCGGTGCCATCCGCGGTGCGCGCCACGGCATAGAAATCGCGGCCGTGGTACTCGGCGATTTCCACCTTGGCGGAGATCGGCCCACCGGCGGTTGGCCGCAAATCGTCCGGGCGGATCGCCACGATCACCTGGCCGCCGACCGCCTCGAACGGCGTGCCGATCAGCCGCGCCCCGCCGACGGTCACCGCGACACCCTGATCCGTCGCCTCGGCGCGCGACGTGACCAGATTGCGATAGCCCATGAACTCGGCCACGTCGGGATTGGCCGGCCGCGTATACAGCTCCTCCGGCGTGCCGACCTGGCGCGTCTGGCCCTGGATCATCACCAGGATACGGTCGGCAAGCGACAGCGCCTCCTCCTGGTCATGCGTCACATAGATCGTGGAACAGCCGAGCATGGTGTGGATGCGGCGGATCTCCGCGCGCATCTCGAGCCGCAGCTTGGCATCCAGATTCGACAGCGGCTCGTCCATCAGCACCAGCGGCGGCTCCACCACGATGGCACGCGCGATCGCCACGCGTTGCTGCTGTCCGCCGGACAACTGGCCGGGCAGCTTGTCCCCCTGTTCCTCGAGCCGCACCAGCGCCAACGCCTCCTCGACCCGTCGCGCGATCTCAGCCTTCGGCCGGCGCTGCGTCGCCAGGCCGAACGCGATGTTGCGCCGCACGCTCATGTGCGGGAACAGCGCGTAGTTCTGGAACACCATGCCGAAGCCGCGATCCTCCGGCCCCGTCTCGTCGAGGCGCTGATCGTCCAGCCAGATCGCCCCATCGGTCACCTGCAACAGCCCGGCGATGCAGTTCAGCGCAGTGGACTTGCCGCAGCCCGACGGGCCAAGCAGGGCGACGAATTCGCCCCGCTTCACCGTCAGGGTCACGTCACGCAAGGCGTGCACCTGGCCGAAGTCGCGGCTGACCCGATCGAGCCGCAGCTCGCGGAAGTCACGCGAGGCGATCGCCATGCGCCGTTACTTGCCGACGCGCGCGCCGACCTGCTGGTCCCAGCGCTGGAACGCATAGACAAGCTTGTCCGCGGGCAGCGGCACCTCGGATGGCACCTCGGCGATCAGCTTGTCGTAGAACGGCCTGGTGTATTCCTTGATGAGGGCCTGGCTGTCGGGCGGTGCCATCGACAGCGGCACGTCCTTCACCGCGGGGCCGGGATAGAAATAGCCCTTGTCATAGGTCATCGCCTGCGCCGGCTTGCTCAGCATGTACTTGGTCATGTCGAGCAGTACCGCCAGCTTGTCGTTCGACACGCCCTTGGGGACCGCCCAGTACTGCGCGTCGGTGACCCAATGGAAGCCTTGCAGCACCGCCATCTGCGCCTCCTTCGGCACCACGCCGAGGATGCGCGGATTGAGGTCCCAGCCGAGATGCGAGGCGATCATGTCGCGCGAGCCCTCGGCCAGCTCCTTCATCGTGGCACCGGTGCCCGTCGGGTAATATTCGATGTTCTTGCCCAGTTCGACGAGATAGGCCCAGGTCTTGTCCCAGCCGTCCTTCGGGTCCATCGGATCCTTGTCGCCGAGCAGATAGGGCAGGCCCTGCAGGAAGGTGCGACCGGGTCCCGAATTGGCCGGGCGGGCATACAGGAAGCGCCGGGGATGCGCGCGGCTCCAGTCCAGCAGTTCCTGCGCGGTCTTCGGCGGCTGCTTCACCGCATCGGGCATGTATTCCAGGATCGGACCGGCGGGGCAGAACACCACGCACACCGCCTGATTCTCCGCCAGGCCCTGCATCTTCCACGCCCCCGGCAGATAGATCTCCCGCAGGTTCGGCAGCACCGACCCGTAGTCGGTCACCAGCGGGACCCACAGCTTCTGGTCGATGCCCGCGGACAGGCCGTCGGTACCGGTCAGCACCAGATCGATGTCCACGCGGCCGGCGGCCTGCTGCGCCTTGATCTTGCCCGGCAGCTCCGGCGCCGGCGCCTGGGAGAACGAGATCTTCGACACCAGCTTCGGATTGGCCTTCGCGTACGCCTCCATGGCGCCCTGCGTCAGTTGCAACTGGCCCGCCACGTCAATGACGTTCAGCGTGACCGGCGAGGAGGGCAATGCGGGTGCAGCGGCACCAAGTGCACCGCGCATGCCGAGTGCTGCCGTCCCCGCCACGCCGGCCAGTAGCGCTCGACGGGTGGTTGTTGTGCTGTTCATGGTCGCTTCCCTCACGCAGTTGGACGACGCCGACCGCCGCGTAGCTGATGCGCAGCGGCAAGGCAATCAACGTTCCCCGGCCGCCTGGCCGGATCGTGTTCGCTTTCTAGCGGAGCCTCGCCCCACCGCATTGACCTGGATCAAGAACATTCCGGCAGCTGACCCAGGGGGCACCAGGGCGATTGATCGCCTCGGGCTGCTGCGGCAGGGTGCAGCGACCCGGCCGCGCCGGGAAGCAGTTGTGGAGTTCCCATGCCCGGCCTGGCCCACGCGACGATCGACCGGCTCCGCCTGGTCAGCACCGCAACCCTGACCACGCAGTTGTTCAAGCGCGGCCTGCGCAATGCCTTCATGCAGGGCGTACGCCCGCTGGGGCGGTACGACGGCAATCTGGTCGGCCCGGCCTTCACCTTGCGCAACATCCCGGCGCGCGAGGATGTCGACACGGTGAATGTATTCGGCAATCCCGAGCATCCGCAGCGCAAGGCGATCGAGATCACCCCCGAGGGATATGTGCTGGTGATCGACTGCCGCGGCGACACGCGTGCCGCCTGCGCGGGCCAGATTTTGGTCACACGATTGATGAAGCGGGGTGTCGCCGGGCTGGTCGGTGACGGCGGCATCCGCGATGCGGGGCCGATCGGCGAGATGGTGGAATTTCCGGTGTTCTGTGCCGGCCCGAGCGCGCCGCTCAACCTGGCGCAGCATCACGCGGTCGAAAGCAACGTGCCGATCGGTTGCGGCGGTGTCGCGGTGTATCCTGGCGACATCATCGTCGGCGATCGAGACGGCGTGGCCGTGATTCCGCGCGCCATGGCCGATGAAGTGGCGCGCGACGCGGCGGAGCAGGAGGAACTGGAGGAATTCCTGCTGCAGCGTGTGGCCGATGGCGCGGCTCTGCTCGGCACCTATCCGCCGAACGAGGCGACTCGGATTGCCTACGAGGCTTGGCGAAAAGCCCGACAGCGCGGCTGAGACCACTGCACTCTCACGGGGGCTAACGACAAAAAAGCAGGCAGCGCTCGGATATTCCGGGCCGGCTGCGAAATGCTTTGGAGTCAACCCGTCGAGGAGTTGCGGCGAATGGATTTTCAACGCCGGTGGTCTGCATGTTGCCCGCCCGCTGGATGACTTCATCAATGCCGAGGCGATCCCCGGCATCGGCGTTAACGCCGATGCATTCTGGCAAGGCCTTGGCGCGCTGATCGACGATCTCGCGCCGCGCAACAGGTCACTGCTCGACAAGCGCGACGCGCTGCAACGCCAGATTGACGCGTGGCACCGCAATAACCGCGGCACGCCGATCGTTGAGGATTCGATCGCTGCCATCGATGCCGACGACAAGGTGGCGGCGTACCGCAACTGGCTCGGTTTCATGCAGGGAACGCTCGTCGAGACCTTCGACAAGGACGGCAAGACGATCACGCGCCGGCTTGACGCAGACCGGGTCTACCAGGGTGTGGGCTGTTCGAAGCTGTCTGACATCCACGATGTCGGCCTGATGGAGGACCGCGCGACGCTGCGCATCTCCAGCCAGCATATTGCCAACTGGCTGCATCACGGCATCACCAGCGAGACGCAGGCGCTGGAGACGCTGAAGCGGGTGGCAGTGGTGGTGGGCCGGCAGAATGCCGACGATCCGAACTACCGCCCGATGGCGCCCGGCTTCGATGGCCGGCGTTCCAGGAGGCATGCGATCTTGTGTTCAAGGGGCGCGCGCAGCCGAACGGCTACACGGAATTCATCCTGCACGCGCGGCGTCGCGAGGCGAAAGCGGGATGAGGCGTGTCCGGGCGCAAGAACCCCCTCCCCCAACCCCCTCCCGCGAGGGGAGGGGGAGTAGAATCATAACTCCCCCTCCCCTCGCGGGAGGGGGTTGGGGGAGGGGACGATGCGCTATCTCGCTGACGCCGCGTTGATCCCCGGGCCAAGCCCGGGGACCAATCGCGTCGAGGAACGCGTGCTGATCGATGTCCGTGCCGACGGCAGCATCGCATCGGTTACGCCGCAATCGGGCGAATCCGCCGAACGCCTGACAGGACTCGTCGTGCCGGGCATGCCCAACCTGCACTCGCACGCGTTCCAGCGCGCCATGGCGGGACTGGCCGAGCGCGCCGGTCCCGCGGGCGACAATTTCTGGCGGTGGCGCGAGGTGATGTACCGCTTCCTCGCCGTGCTGACGCCGGAAGACATCGAGGCCATCGCCGGACAGCTCTACGTCGAGTGCCTGCAACACGGCTACACCTCGGTCGCCGAATTCCACTATTTGCACAATGCGCCAGACGGCACCCGCTATGCCGATCCGGCGGAGCTGGCTCATCGCATCGTGGCAGCGGCACACACGGCGGGCATCGGCCTGACCTTGCTGCCCGTGCTCTATTGCCACTCGCAATTCGGCGGTGCACCGCCCTCGGAGGCCCAGCGCCGCTTCATAATGGCGCCGGATGCCTATGCGACACTGTGCCAGTCGCTTGCCGGCGAGACCCGCCTCGGCGTGGCACCGCATTCACTGCGCGCGGTCACGCCGGAGGAACTCGCCGCCGCCATCGCCATCGCCGGCGACAAGCCGATCCACATCCACATCGCCGAACAGGAAAAGGAAGTCGCCGACTGCCTCGCCTGGAGTGGCGCGCGTCCGGTCGCCTGGCTGCTCGATCACGCACCGGTCGATCATCGCTGGTGCCTGGTGCACGCGACGCACATGGACGACGGTGAGCGCAGGCGCCTCGCGTCGAGCGCCGCGGTCGCCGGGCTGTGCCAGACGACGGAAGCCAATCTCGGCGACGGCATTTTCCCGCTGCGCGCATTCCTCGCCGAAGGGGGACGCTTCGGCATCGGCAGCGATTCGAATGTCTGCACCAGCCCGGTCGAGGAGCTGCGCTGGCTCGAGTATATCCGGCGGCTCGAAGCGCGTGCACGCAACGTGACCGAGACGCGGCCCGGGGCCTCGGTCGCGACCAGCCTCTACACGCGCGCCCTCGCAGGTGGCGCGCAGGCACTCGGCCGCGGCGCCTCTGCCATCGCACCCGGTGGGCTCGCCGACCTCGTGGTGCTGGACACCGGACATCCCGCGCTGGTCGGCCGTTCCGGCGATGCGATCCTCGATGCCTGGCTGTTCTCCGGCAACAGCACGCCGGTGCGGGACGTCATGGTTGCCGGGCAATGGCTGGTCCGCGATGGCGTGCATCGGGCGCAGCAGGCGGTCGCAACCACCTTCGCGCGCACCATGCGGCGGCTGGCTGACGTGCTTTAGCGATGGATCACTCCGCCGCCATCACCGCCTTGCAGGCAGCCGGCAACGGCGGCGGATGATACGGTGCCGCCGGCTTGGGCGGCGCATTCAACTGGTCGAACCACCATTGCAGCGTCGCGTCACATCCGTCGCCTGGCGGCGGTGGCGCGGCCTGGACGCAGTCGCGCTGGTCCGCCGGACACCGGAAGCGGATATGCATATGCGCGGCATGGCCGTACCAGGGCCGCATCAGCCGCAGCCAGGAGCGGTCACCGCGCATCTCCTCGCAGAGCTGCCGCTTGATCGCCGGATTGATCAGGATGCGGTCCACCTCCGGCAGGCTTGCGGCACGGTGCAGCAGGATCACCACATCCGGTGTCCAACGCGCAGAATCGACGCCGCGCTGATCCGCACGCACCAAGCTGGGCAGCTCCGCCGTCTCGCGTTCAGCCGCGGTCAGCGCGGGCTTCGGCCGCGGATCGAGACCGACGTCGACATCCAGCCCAAGCTCGTGGCTGACATGCCCGCCCGGGAGAGGTCCGCCGCGCGGACGCGAGATGTCCTCGATATAGAGGTCACCCAGCCCCACCGAATGCACCTGCTCACCGAGCCGTTCGATGCGCGCGATGGTCGAGGGCGCGCCCCAAAGCGAGCTGCGGGCGAGATGGATCGTCTGGAAGCCCAGCCCCTCCGTCGGCAACCTCACCGCGCCGGCAATGCACCCGGCCGCCTGGCTGCCGATGATATGCAACGGCCCGGGCGCCGGCGTGTCGGGCGAGGCCGCCATCGCCAGCAGCGCCGAGAGCGCGACCGCCATCCGCGTGACGAGCGACCGCCGGCCATCGGCCCCCGCCTCAGAATCGGCGCTCAAAGATCGTGACGACATCGCCCGGCTGAACGTAGCTCTGCCGGCTGGCCCTGCCCTCAACGGCCTTGCCCTCGACTGTACGGACGATCGCAGCATAGTCCTCGACGGCGCGATAGGTGAAGCCGCCGGCCACCGCCACCGCCGTCACGACGGTCATCGCCGGCTGGTAGGCAAACTGGCCGGGCTTGTTGACTTCGCCGAGCACGTAGATCGGGCGATAGGCGATGACCTCCACCGCGACCGAGGGATTGCGCACCAGATTGCCTCGCCGCAACGCAGAGCCGACCGAGGCTTCCAACTCGGCGGACGTCAGGCCCGCGGCCTGCACGGCACCGACCAGCGGCAGCGCGATGTTGCCGCTGTCGTTCACCCGGAATTCGCCGGTCAGCGTCTCCTCGCCGAACGTGATGATGCGCACCTGATCGCCAGGCCCCAGGCTGTACGCGACCGGGCCCGCGACCGGCAGCAGCGGAAGTTCGCTCCCTGGCCCGCTGCAACCGGCAATCGCCAGCAGGACCAAGGCGACAAGGCGCAGACGGCGAGACGGAGCGGCGCCCGCAGGGACGAAGGAGTTCATGAGCCGACTATGCCGGCACACGATTAGCCAGGAATTAAGGCCCCGCCAGTTACACAAGGGTTGATCGGGTGGCTCGACTGACCAGGACGACCGGCCCCCCCCGAGCCAGGACAGGCGATGCTCGACCGACCTGCAGCAGCCCCTCAAGCGCCGCCAATTGCTCGGCGCGATCGCTCGCAGGCACACGTGCCGGCCGATGGAAATGGCCCCGGGGCCCTGAGCGGAGCAGCCGTCCTCGCCATCCTGCGGCGGCGCAAGCTGCCTTTGCTCGCATCGATGCTGCTGGTGCCATTGCTGACCTATGTCGCGATCAGCCAGCTCACGCCGCTCTACACGGCCGCCGGCACCCTGCTCTACGACGCCAGCGAGTATAAGCTGCGCGAGCTGCAGAGCATATTGCGGGTCGATCCGATCACCGACGCGGTGATGGCGACCCAGGCGGAAGTGCTGCGGGGCATGCCGGTCGTGGAGCAGGTCGCCAGTCGGCTCAATCTGCACGCGAACCCGGAGTTCAATACGGCGCTGCGGCCGGCATCGTTGCCGCGGCGAGCCATGGCGGCGGCGCGACGGACGCTCGCGCGGTTCCTGCCTGGCCTCGCCGTGACGCCCGAGCCGGCCAGGGATTTGCCGGGCCCGCAGCTGGATCCGGTGCGCAATGCGACGCTGCATGCCGTGCAAACCGCGCTCACCGTCATACCGCTGAAGTCATCGCGTGTGCTGGAGGTCTCGTTCACCGCGGAAGACCCCGTTCTGGCCGCGGCCGCGGTCAACAATGCGATGGACGTCTACGTGAAGTCGCAGCTGGGCGCGAAGTACGGCGCCGTGGCTCGTGCCAGGGACTGGCTGGAGCGGCGCGCGAAGGAACTGCGCAACGAGGTGCGGCACAGCGAGGATGAGATCGCCAACTACCGCGCCCAAAAGGGTCTGGTCGAGGGCATGCATGCCAGGCTCGATACCGAGCAGAGCAGCCTCCTCACCGAGGACCTGGTGCGTGCCCGCACCGCCCTGGCCGGGGCCGAGGGTCGGCTGGACGCCGCCAGTGGCCGGACAGGCGCCGCCGCGCAGGCAGCAATCGCCCCTTCTGTCGTCCAGCTGCGCGCCCGCCAGGGTCAACTGTCCGCACAACTGCAGTCGATGCTGGGCCGGCTCGGGCCCAGCCATCCGGACGTGCAAAGCGTGCGCACGCAGCTTGCCGAGGCAGACCGCACCGTGGCAGCGGAAGTTGCCCGCGTGATGTCCGCCATCGAGGCCGATGTGCACGCCGATCGCGAGCGCGTGGCTATGCTGGAGCAGAACCTTCGCGAGGTGCGGGCCCACCTGGAGCGGGATTCGCAGGCACAGATTCCGCTGAACGCGCTGCAGCGCGATTCCGAGGCGTCGCGTGGCCTGCTGCAGTTGGTGCTGGAGCGCATGCAGCAGACCGCACAGCAATCGGCGGTCGAGACGCCGGACGCGCATGAGATTTCCCTGGCACTGCCGCCGGGGCGGCCGAGCTTCCCGCGCAGCGGGCCGCTGATGGCGGCCGCCGCGGCGTTCGGCATCCTGTTCGGCCTGCTGCTGGTCTATCTGTTCGAGCTCTCCGACCGGAGTTTTCGCAGCGGTGACGATATCCGCACGGTGCTCGGCCTGCCCTGCTTGGCGTTGATCCCACGCATTCCCCGCA
Organism: Acetobacteraceae bacterium; assembly: GCA_041487355.1. Taxonomy (GTDB): domain Bacteria; phylum Pseudomonadota; class Alphaproteobacteria; order Acetobacterales; family Acetobacteraceae; genus JAMXLO01. The sequence continues at coordinate 55,170 of JBGPND010000008.1, forward strand.
GCGCGCTGGGACAGGTGAGCATCGAGGAATACGCCGCCCGCAAGCCGCTCTCGCCATTCGCCGAGCAGCTCCGCGCGCTGCGCGCCGGCTTATCGCTCTGGCCAGACAGGCCACGCATCGTTGCGATCACGGCAGCGCGACCCAAGGAAGGCAAGACCACGGTCACGCTCGCCCTGGGACGGCTCGCGGCGATGAACGGCGAGCGGGTCATCGTGCTGGACTGCGACATCCGCCAGTCTTCGTTCGGCCGGTCGACGCAAGCAAACTCGCTTCCGGGGCTTGTCGACTGCCTGCAGGAGCGGGCCTCGACTGCCGATGTCATCCGCAAGGACACCACCACCGGCATGGACTACATCCCTGGCGGCACGGGCGAAGCCAACGCGCTCGGCCTGCTGATGTCGGCCACGATGGCGCGCCTGCTGCAGACACTGCGGCAGGACTACGATCTCGTACTGCTCGATGGCCCGCCCGCCCAGGCGGTGACGGATGCGCGCATCGTCGCCGGCCTCGCCGATGCCACCCTGCTCTGCGTGCGCTGGCGCCATACGCCGCGCGATGTGGTGCTGCATGCTCTCGAACTGCTGGAGGAAGCGCACGCCAACGTGGTTGGCGCCGCCTTGACGCAGGTGGATGTCAACGTCCATGTGCGCTCGGGTTACGCCGATGCGGAGGTGTATCATCCGCGCTACGGCGGCTACTTCCGGGGGTAGGCAGGCAATGACGCGGCGCTTTCTGGTCACCGGCGGAGCCGGTTATGTCGGCAGCCACCTCGTGGCTGCCCTCGCTGCGCGTGGCGAGACCATCGTGGTGCTGGACAATCTGCGCACCGGCCATCGCGCGGCGGTGCCGCCAGGCGTGCAACTGATCGTGGCTGATCTGGCGGACACCGGCGTGGTGGATGCGCTGCTGGCCGATGGGCCATGGCACGCGGTGTTCCACTTCGCCGCCCTCTCCCAGGTGGGCGAGAGCATGCGCATGCCGTTCCGCTATCTGATCGACAACGGCGTCAACGGCATGCGGCTGATCGAGGCCTGCGTGCGCCATGGCATCTCGCGCTTCGTGTTGTCCTCGACCGCGGCGCTGTACGGCACGCCCACCGCGGTGCCGATCCCGGAAGATGCGCCGCTCAATCCGGAATCGCCCTATGGCGACAGCAAATGGTTCCTCGAGCGTACGCTGCATTGGGCGGAGCGCGTGCATGGGCTGCGCTACGCGTCGCTGCGCTATTTCAACGCGGCCGGCGCCGATCCGGAAGGACGCTTCGGCGAGGACCATCGGCCGGAGACGCATCTCATACCGCTGGTGATCGATGCGGCACTCGGCCGGCGCCCGGAACTCGAGGTGTACGGCAGCGACTATGCCACGCCTGATGGCACATGTTTGCGCGACTACGTGCATGTGACCGATCTGGCCGTTGCCCATCTGCTGGCTCTGGACCGACTGGAACGTGGCAGCGTCACCGTCAATCTCGGCAACGGCACGGGCCACTCGGTGCTGCAGGTGATCGAAGCCGTGCAGCGCGTGTCGGGACGCAAGGTGCCATACCGCTTCTGCCCTCGCCGGCCAGGCGACGCGGCGGTTCTGGTGGCCTCCTCCGAGCGCGCGCAACGCGAACTTGGCTGGCGGCCACGCTTCGCCGACCTGGATGAGATCGTGCGCACCGCATTGTTCTGGCGCGAGGCGCACCCCAACGGTTATGCGGACTGAGGGGCGGCCAGGCAACGCCGTCCCGATCATGCTTTCGGCCGCAGCGCTGCTGTGGCCGGCGCTCTGGAATGGTTATCCGCTCGTGTTCTCCGACACCGGGACGTATCTGTCCCAGGCGATCGAGCGCTATCTCGGCTGGGATCGTCCGGTCTTCTACAGCCTGTTCCTGGTCCCGCTGCACATGACCCTCACGACCTGGCCCGCGATCGCGGCGCAGGCGCTGCTGGTGGTGCACACGTTGCACCTGGCGCGGCGAGCGTTGTTGCCGGCGACCTCCGCGTGGTGGCTGCTGCCCGGCGTCGGATTCCTGTCGATTGCGACCGCCCTGCCCTGGTTCGCTTCGCAGCTCGTCCCGGACATATTCACGCCGCTTCTCGTGCTCGTCCTGGCACTGCTGCTGCTCGTTCCCGAGCGTTTGTCGCGACGGGAGCGCGCATGGCTGGTGATGCTTGCGGCGTTCATGATCGCGGCGCATCAGTCCCACGTGCCGCTGGCACTGGGCCTGTTGCTGGTGCTGCTGCCGTTGCGCCGCCGACTCGGCGCAGCGACACCACTTGGGCGTCGCGGACTGCTGATCGCGCTGGCGCCGCCTGTGCTGGCAATGACCGCCATGGTTGCGGTCAACGTTGTGGGGTTCGGGCGCGTCTCTCTGTCGCCGTACGGCAACGTCTTCATGCTGGCACGCATCATCTACGACGGTCCCGGAATGGATGCGCTGCGCCGGGAGTGCCCGCAGGCCGGCTGGCGGCTCTGCGCCTTCGTCGATCAGTTGCCGCCCACTTCGGATGATTTCCTCTGGCGCGAGGATGGCCCGGTGGTCAGGGCGGGTGGCGCAAAGCGCGTCTCGGCCGAAGCCGATGCCATCATCGCCGCCGCGCTGAGCGCCGAGCCTGGCACCGAGCTACGCGCGTTCCTGGAGAACGCCCTGCGCCAGCTCACGCGGTTTGCCAGTGGCGATGGCCTGCAGCCCTGGCCAACCACCGTCACGCCGTGGATCGAGCGCGATTTTCCTCGTTCCGAGACCGCCGCCTATGCGGCAGCACGCCAGACCCGGGGCACGCTCGCGGTACCGGCGTGGATGCAAGCACTGCACACCGTGGTCGCGATCCTGGGCGTGATCATCTGCTGCGCGGCATTGCCGATCGCCCTGCGCCGCCGGCACGTCGCAGCCGGCTTTGCCGCGGCAGTGCTGCTGGCTCTCCTGGGCAATGCCGCGATCACCGGCGGCCTTTCGGCGCCGCACGATCGCTACCAGAGCCGCATCATGTGGCTGCCACCCCTGTTCGCGCTGCTCGCGACGGTCAGCCTGTCTCGGTCTGTCGCCCGCCCACCTCCCCTCGTCACCCCCGCTCTGCTCGTCGCCCCCGCGCTGCTCGTCACCCCCGCTCTGCTCGTCACCCCCGCGAAAGCAGGGGCCCAGCCGATGGCCTCCGGCCGATGAATCGCGGCCACGCGAACAACGTCTTCTGGTCCGGCTTCGAAGCCGCGACGTCGGCAACGCTTTCCTTCGCATCCGCGTTCGTCGTCGCCTGGCTGGTCGGCCCCTCGGAGGTCGGCATCGGCGCGGCTGTGGTCGCCGTGCACGTATTGCTGTGGGTCGCGGTGAACGCATTGTTCGCCGATCCGCTGGTGCAGCGTGTCACGGTGGATGATGCGGCATTCTCCAGCGCATTCTGGGCATCGGTGGCAATCGGCGGCACGGCTGCAATGCTGCAGCTGGCGCTGGCTCAGCCGATCGCCTGGTGGCTCGGAGACAGCCGGCTGGTACCGATGTCGGCCCTGCTCGCATTGCCGCTGCCCCTGGTCGGAGCGGGAGGACCGATCCAGGGCCTGCTGACCAGGAACCGCGCCTACAAGGCGCTCGCCGGACGCACGCTGATCGGCCAGGGGCTGGGCACCATCACCGGCATTGTCACCGCGCTCGCGGGAGGCGGCGCATGGGCACTCGTGCTGCAGCAGCTTGTCATCTCATCGGTGGGACCGCTGGCCCTGCTGCTGCGTTGCCCGACGCGACCGCGCTGCATCGTCCGCTGGCAGGACCTGCGCGACATGCTGCGCATCGGCCTGCCGCTGACCGCCAGCACTCTGGTGCAGCACGGCCGCTACCGCCTGTTCGCGCTGCTGATCGGCGGCACCGCCGGCGCGGCCGCGCTCGGCCAGGTGCACATGGCATTCCGTCTGGTCGACACGGTGCGCGAGCTCGCCTTCACCGCGCAGTGGCGGCTGATGCTGCCGCTGCTGTCGGAACGACAGGACGATCTGTCCGGGCTGCACGCAAGCGTGGATCGCTGCCTCGCCTGGTCGAGTCTCGCGGCATTTCCGCTGTGCGGCGCGATGGCGTTGTCCATTCAACCGCTGGTGCAGTTGCTGCTCGGCCCGGTCTGGCAACCTTCCGGCGACGCGGCATTGCCGCTGATCGGCCTGACCGCCTGGCTGTTCCTGGCATTTCCCGCCGGCGTTGCCGTCATCGCGCGCGGCGTGCCGCGATATACGCTGATCGCCAACATTGCCGGGACCATCGCAACCGTGCTCGGCGTCATGCTGGTTCGCCCCGCCTCGCCGTTTCACGCGGTGCTGGTCTGGCTTGGTGCGCAGCTGTTCGTCAGCCCCTACGTGCTTCACGCCAATGCGCACGTCCTGCACACCAGCCCACTGCGCCCGCTACGCGCAGGCTTGCCGATGCTGGGCGCCATGGTCCTGGCAACCATCGTCGGATTCATACTACCGTACGCGATGGGCGAGCCCGGGTCGCCGGTACCGCTGATCGCGCTACG